>NZ_LT607803.1:1811064-2112908 GCF_900090195.1 Variovorax sp. HW608 | reverse complement strand
TCACTGTCCACTCAACCATGATCCAGCACATCAAGACTGCAGAGGCCACGCGCCGCACCCGCGACGGCCAGGACGCCCAGGTGCGCCAGACCGTCGAGACCATCCTCGGCGACGTCCAGCAGCGCGGAGACGAAGCGGTCCGCGACTACTCCGCAAAGTTCGACCAGTGGAGCCCGGCCGCCTTTCGCCTGAGCCAGGCGCAGATCGACGCCTGCATCGCCGCGCTGTCGGCGCAGGCCCTGGCGGACATCAGGTTCGCACAGGCCCAGATCCGCCGCTTCGCCCAGATCCAGAAGAGCTCGATGCACGACGTCGAGATCGAGACGCTGCCGGGCGTGGTGCTGGGCCACCGCAACATTCCGGTGAACTCGGTCGGCTGCTACATCCCCGGCGGCAAGTACCCGCTGATCGCCTCGGCCCACATGAGCGTGCTGACCGCCAAGGTCGCCGGCGTGCCGCGCGTGATCGCCTGCGCCCCACCCTTCGAGGGCAAGCCGTGCAACGAGATCGTGGCCGCCATGCACCTGGCCGGCGCGGACGAGATCTATTGCCTGGGCGGCGTGCAGGCGGTGGCCGCGATGGCCCTGGGCACCGACAGCATCGCACCGGTGGACATGATCGTCGGACCCGGCAACGCCTATGTGGCCGAGGCCAAGCGCCAGCTCTTCGGGCGCGTCGGGATCGACCTGTTCGCCGGTCCGACCGAGACGCTGGTGATCTGCGACGACAGCGTGGATGCGGAACTGGTGGCGGTGGACCTGCTGGGCCAGGCCGAGCACGGCCCCACCTCGCCCGCCTGGTGCGTGACCACCAGCCGCCGCATCGCGGCGGAACTGCCCGCCGCCATCGAGCGCGTGCTGGGCCGGCTGGACACCGCTGCGGTGGCCGGCAGCGCCTGGCGCGACTGGGGCGAGATCATCCTGTGCGACAGCGACGAGGAGGCACTGGCCGAGGCCGAGCGGCTGTGCTCGGAGCATGTGCAGGTGATGACGCGCGACCCGGACTGGTACCTGCAGCGCATGACGCGCTACGGCGCCCTGTTCCTCGGCGCGCGGACCAACGTCTCCTACGGCGACAAGGTCATCGGCACCAACCACACGCTGCCCACGCGCGGCGCGGGCCGCTACACCGGCGGCCTGTGGGTCGGCAAGTTCATCAAGACCCACACCTACCAGCGGGTGCTGACCGACGAGGCTTCGGTAGCCATCGGCGAGGTGTGCTCGCGCCTGTGCGCGCTCGAGCACCTGGCCGGCCACAAGGAGCAGGCCGACATCCGCGTGCGGCGTCTGTCGGGGGTCGCATGACCACGGCTTTGCCACTCGCGGGCCGCACGGCCCTCGTGACCGGGGGTGCCGGCGGCCTGGGCGCGGCCATCTGCCGCGCGCTGGCCGAGGCCGGCGCCTCGGTGGCCGTCGGCTACAACCGGTCGGCCGAGGCTGCGCAGGCGCTGGCGGCTTCGCTGCCGCGCCTGGGCGGCGCGCGCCATCTTGCCGTGGCCGCGCCGGTGACCGACAGCGCTTCCCTGGCGGGCACCGCCAGCGTCATGGGTGCCGAATACGGCCGCTGCGACATCCTCGTCAACTGCGCCGGCACGACGCGCTTCGTGCCCCATGCCGAGCTGGACGCACTCGACGACGCCCTGTTCGACGAGGTGCTGGCCACCAACGTGCGCGGCCCCTTCGCGATGGTGCGCGCGATGCTGCCGCTGCTGCGCGCCGCGAGCGTTCCCGGGCTGGTGGTCAACATCTCCTCCATCGCGGCCGTCACCGCCATGGGCAGCAACGTCGCCTACTGCGCCTCGAAGGCCGCGCTGGACAACATGACCCGGTCGCTTGCCCGCGCCCTTGCGCCGCAGGTGCGGGTGGTATCGGTCTCACCCGGCCTCGCGGATACCGAGTTCGTCAAGTCGATGGATCCGGACTGGCGCGACCTTCAGGCCGAGCGCACCCCGTTGCGCCGGCTGGCCAACCCCGAGGAAGTGGCGTTGGCCGTCCTGGCCTGCGCCACCCATCTGCCCTTCACCACCGGCGCCGTGCTCCCTGTCGACGGCGGCCGCCCCCTTGTCTGAATCCCACACCGGAGACCCTCTGCATGAAACTCGCAACCCTCAAGAATGCCCGGCGCGATGGCCGTCTCGTGGTCGTCTCGCGCGATCTTGCCAAGGCCGTCGACGCGGCGCCCGTGGCCGCCACGATGCGCGAAGCCATCGAGAACTGGAGCGCGGCCGAGCCCGGCCTGCAGAAGCTGTACGACGCGCTCAACGCCGGCCAGGCGCGAGACGCGTTTGCCTTCGATCCCGGTCAGGCCATGGCCCCGCTGCCGCGCAGCCACCAGTTCGTGGACGCCTCGGCCTTCCTCAACCACGGCGACATCATGGAGCGCGCCTACAACCTGACGGTCAAGAAGACGCCGGGCGTGGCGGTGCTGGTGCCGCGCCAGGGCGACGATTTCCGCGGTCCCCGCGATGACTATGAATTTCCCGCCGAGGCGGACCAGTGCGACTTCGAGGGCGAATTCGCCGTCATCACCGACGACGTGCCCATGGGCGCCACGCCGGCCGAGGCGCTGGGCCATGTGCGCCTGGTCACCATCCTGAACGACGTGAGCATGCGCGGCCACCTGTTCCGCGAGCTGCAGATGGGCTTCGGGCTGGTGCAGGCGAAGCCGGCCACCATCTTCGCGCCGGTGGCCGTCACGCCGGACGAACTCGGCGATGCCTGGAAGGACGGCCGCGTCCACCTGGACATGAAGGTCTCGCGCAACGGCGAGTGGTTCGGCCATCCCAACGGCCGGGAGATGGACTTCGGCTTCGGCGAGATGATCGCCCATATCGCCTACAACCGCCGGCTGGGCGCCGGATTCGTGCTCGGCTCCGGCACGGTGTCGAACAAGGGCTACGAACAGGTGGGCTCGGCCTGCCTGGCCGAGCGCCGCGCCATCGAGACGCTCGCCCACGGCGAGGCCCGCACCGGCTTCCTGAAGTTCGGCGAGCAGTTGCGATTCGAGGTGCTGGACGGTGCGGGCCAGTCGGTGTTCGGCGCCATCGAGGTGCGCTTCGTGCCGTTCGAAAGGAAGAGCGCGGCATGAGCCGCGCGGCCGTTCCGGAGGCGAATCCCGAAGCGCCGCTGCGCGCGAGGTCAGCTCATTGACCCGTGTACTGGTCACCGGTGCCGCCGGCTTCGTGGGCGAGGCGCTGGCCGCGCGCGATCCGGCGCTGGGCATCGCCGCCAACCTGCACGCTCCGGTGCGGCACGCCAGCCCCGGCGATCGATCGCCTGAACAAGGCGATGAATACGGCGCTGGCGGACGCCGGCCTGCGCAAGACCCTGGGCGACATGGGAGTCAATCCCGCTGGTGGCGCGCCGGACCGGATGGCCCAGGCGATCCGTGAAGACATCGCGCTTCATCGGAAGATCATCGCCGACACCCACCTGAAGATCGAGTGACCGGGTCACGTGCGCATTCAGCGCCCCTTCGCGCGCACCGGGCCGCATTTGCAGGCTTACAGCCAGCGGCGAACCTTGGCCCTGTAGGCTGAATAGCCGTCGCCGAACATGGACAGGAGAGCCCTCTCCTCGGGTGCGATCTGGAAGCGGTTCATGTAGGCCACGAATACCGCCGGTCCGATCAGTGCCCACGGCGCGCACAGGAACGCAGCCCATGCGAGGAGCACCAGGAGCAAGCCGACGTACATCGGATTGCGAGTCACGCGATAGATGCCGCCGGTGACCAGCGACGAGGCAGCGTCCGGCTTCATCGGGTTCAAGGTCGTCTCGGCACGTCGAAACGCGGCAACGCCTGCTGCGCTGAACGCACCGCCAGCGAGGGCGATGGCGGCCGCCACAGGGACGCGCAGCGCAGCATCCACCTCGAACACAAGGGTGAACCGCGACACGGCCCACATGGCCACTGCCAGGACCAGCGCAACGACGGGTGGCGGCACCTTCAGTTCGAGATCGTTCATGGATGTACCGAGGACACGCGGGCCTGTAGCTCAGTCGGCCCGTCAGCTGCGCATTTCCTCCAGCGTCTTTCCTTGCGCGATGGCTTCCTTGAGCCAGCGCGGTTGCGGGCCCCGACCGGTCCACGAACGACCCGCGCCGTCGCTGTAGAGAACACTCGACGGCCGCCGCTTCTGCGCCTTCTTCCTGGTGGCAGGCTTCGTCGCTGGGGCGGTCAGTTGAAAGTCCTCCAGGTTCTTCCCGGCAGCCAAGGCCTCACGCAGCCAAGTGGGGCGCTTTCCCCAGCCGCCCCAGGTGTTGCCTTGCCCGTCGCCGTATGCAATTGAGCCTTGCTTCTTCTGCACCTGAACCTTGGCGACACGTTCTTTATTGCGATTCCTCGCAGTCTTTCCGAAGAGCTGCTCGGGCGTCAGACCGTAATGAGCAATTGCCACCTGAATGCGTTCAACGACTCCGGCCACTTCCCTCGCCAAAGCGCTGTCTGCTTCTTTCTGCAGTGCGGCAATCTTCTTCCGAATCTCTGCGTAACTATTTGCCATGAGACTGGCCCTTTCTTCTCTTCAGTTGCAAAAGACCGCAAGCTTAGTGGTTCCAGGCACTCGAAGCTGCCTGCGCCCTGACTGCGATCGGATCGATTCTGCCTTCTGTGATGTCGAATCAGGCCACAGACTGCTGCCCGCGACTCACAAAAGAAACGGGACAAGGGCGGCGACACGCTGGCTGTAAGTCAAATACTTTTCACCGAACTGCTCACGCATCCAGCGCTCTTCGATGTTCAGTTTTCGCCACAAAGCCCAAAAGGCCAGCGCAACTGCGGCGACGCCCGCGAGGTCGCCGCGTGCGAAAGCGGTGCCCAAGATCGCCAGCAGCAGGCCCGTGTAGATCGGATGACGGACAACGCTGTAGGGACCACGGGTGATGAGTTCGTGGTTCTCCTTGACCGTCACCGTACCGCTCCAGTTCCCGCCCAGATAGGCGCGCGCCAATACGCTGAACAACAGCCCCGCCAGGGTGACTGCCGCCCCAATCCAAAAGGTCCATGCGGCGCGAGGAAGAATGCGTTCTCCGAGTAGAGGCAATAGCGCTCTTGGAAGCCACAGCAGACCCATGGCCACCGCGAGTGGAACGATGTGCAATAGCCGCGAGCGAACCGACTCGTGGCGCACCGTTGGCTTGACGCTCCGCGACATCGCCCACCAGTAGAGCGCCCAACCGAGCCACATGGCCGGAAACAGGTATCGATAGACGAGCAGCATGTGCACGCCATTGTGGGCCTGGAGCCATCCTGCCGGGACTGACTGCAACGGTCCTGGCCGCATTGCGACAGATCCTGGAAGGCGTCCTGCCAGCCTTTGCACATGACTTCCACAACTCGGCTTCCAGGGCACCCTCATCGCGCATCAGACCATCGTCTACGGCATCGAACCCGGCGCGCGCAGCCGCCTCAACGCCGTGCTCTTCACGGGGATTCGGTGCGAATGGTGAAGGGTTCCGCGCGCCGGTGAATCCGCGGCTCGCGAGGCCGGGATCAGTGCGAGAGCGGGCGCAGCACCTCGGAGGCCGCCAATTCCAAGGCCCGCGCGGGCGGCAGGCCGTTCATCACGAGCCCCTTCAACCGCCGATACACCTCGAACATCAATGGCTCGTTGTATTCGCTCGAATCCGGGTCGATGACCGGGTATTCCTGCTCCAGGTAGCTGAGCGTCCATTCGTATCGGTCCCTGACGTCCACAGGATCCTCGTTGAACTGCAGCCGCTGCATGCGCGGCGAGCGGAAACTGGACTGAATTCTCATGGCACCCCCGAAAAGTTGTCGGAAGCCAGGAAAGCTGGGCGTGCCGAGAATGTAATACCAAAGATAACAAACACGCCAGCCCGCCTGTCAGGCGCCTTCGACCGCTTCGGGGGTCGGCGCTTCATGGCAACTCGTGTGAATACACGATGAATCCGATGTGCCTGGCCACACGGTCATAGAGCGCCCGCCCCGCCTCGTTCGTGGCCTTGGTTTGCCAGTAGACCCGTCGGGCTCCCGCCTCGCCTGCCTGCTCGTAGACACCCTGGATCAAGGCCCGCCCGACACCTCGACCACGCGCTTCGGGATCGGTGAACAGATCCTGGAGGTAGCACACGGGCTCGATTCTTGTCGTGCTGCGATGAAACAGGTAGTGGGCGATCCCCACCACTTTTCCATCGACCTCCGCGACGAGTGCGAACACCGGCTCCAGCGGGCTGAAGAATCGCTCCCATGTGGTCTCTGTGATCGACGGCGCCAGCGCCGTCTCTCCTGCCCGGTCGTAGAAGGCGTTGTAGCCGCTCCACAAAGGCAGCCATTGCTCGCGGTCGGTTCGCTGGATCGGCCTGACAAGGGTGTCTTTCACGTTTCGCTCCTGATAGCGGCGTCCTGGAGAATCGATGCTACCTACGTTCCGAACTCGATTTCTGAAGGTGCTTCGATGAGTCAAACCTGCGTCGTTCTCTTGCCCGGCCTGCTCTGCGATGAAACCGTCTGGCAGCGCCAGCGTTCGGCACTGGCGCCGGCGAACTGCTTCATTCCCTCCTATGGCACGGCGAGCTCGATCGGAGACATGGCGCGTGGCGTGCTCGCGGGCGTGCCGTCCGAGCGATTCAGCCTGGCTGGACACTCCATGGGCGGGCGCGTGGCACTCGAGATCATGAGAACCGCCCCCGAGCGTGTCGAACGACTGGCTTTGCTGGATACCGGCATCGATCCGCTCCCCGACAGAGAGGCCGGCATCCGCGAACGGGACCAGCGCATGGCCTTGCTTCAGATCGCGCGAGAGCAAGGAATGCGCAAGATGGGGGAGAAATGGGCGCGTGGCATGGTCCATGAAGACCACGTGGACACACCCGTATTCGCCGAGATCCTCGAGATGATCGGGCGCTGCACGCCCGCCCTCTTTGCAGCGCAGATTCAGGCCTTGCTCGATCGCCCCGATGCAGCGCCGGTTCTCTCTGCCCTGCGCTGCTCCACGTTGATCCTGTGCGGTCGCCAGGATGCCTGGAGTCCCCCGGCGCGCCACGAGCGCATGCACGAAATGCGCCCAGGCTCCCGGCTGGTCGTGATCGAGGACAGCGGGCACATGAGCACCATGGAACAGCCCGCGGCGGTGTCCCAGGCGCTCATCGAGTGGCTCAGTCGCTGAAGCGAGCCGGACGTCGATCGGCCATCAGAACGGCAACCCCACATAGTTCTCGGCCAGCACCCCCTTGGCCCGGTCGGACGACAGCAGGTACTCGAGCTCGGTTTTCTGCAACTCGTTGTCGTAGCCGCTGTTCTGCGGGAAGGTGTGCAGCATGGTGGTCATCCACCACGAGAAGCGTTGCGCCTTCCACACGCGGGCGAGCGCCTTGGCCGAGTAGTTGTCCAGGCCCGAGGAGTCGCCCTTGAGGTAGTGGTCGACCATCGCATGGTAGAGGTAGTGGATGTCCGAGGCAGCGGTGTTCAGCCCGCGCGCGCCCGTCGGCGGCACGATATGCGCGGCGTCGCCCGCCAGGAACAAACGCCCCCAGCGCATCGGCTCGGCCACGAAGGAGCGCAACGGCGCGATCGACTTTTCGATCGAGGTACCGGTCACGAGGCGCTCGGCGACTTCGGCCGGGAGCCGGCGTTTGAGCTCGGCCCAGAAGAGTTCGTCCGACCAGGCCTCCACGGTGTCCGAGAGCGGCACCTGGATGTAATAGCGGCTGAGCACCTGCGAGCGCATGGAGCACAGCGCGAAGCCGCGCTCGTGCTTGGCGTAGATCAGTTCCGGAGAGACCGGCTTGGTGCGCGACAGCACGCCCAGCCAGCCGAAGGGATAGACCTTCTCGTATTCCCGCAGGACGTCGGCGGGGATCGACTTGCGGCTCACGCCGTGGTAGCCATCGGCTCCGATCACGAATTCGCAATCCACGCGGACCACGTCGTCGCCCTTGCGATAGGTCACCCATGGTGCATCGGTGTCCAGATCGTGCGGCTGCACATCCTGGGCGTCATGAATCACTTGCCCCTTGGCACGATCGCGTGCCTCGTAGAGATCGCGCGTCAGCTCGGTCTGGCCATAGACCATCACCGAATGCCCGCCGGAGTATTTGTGCAGGTCCATCCGATCCAGGCGGCCATCGTGCGAGATGAAGAAACCATGATGAATCTCGCCCTCCCGGTCCATCCGCTCGCCGCATTGGGCCTCCCGCATCAGCTCGGCGAATCCGTGCTCCAGGACACCCGCTCGAATACGAGCCAGTACGTACTCCCGACTGTGCTTCTCCAGCACGATGTTCGAGATGCCCTTCAGATCGAGCAGCTGGGAGAGAAGCAGACCCGAAGGGCCGCCGCCGATGATGCAAACTTGGGTTTTCACGGGAAGTCTCCTGGTAGTGTCGCGCCGGGGATCGGCACGGGGCATACGTTAGGACTTGCAGGCCGCTCGCGGAATGGCTGCATCGGGTCAGTACTTGTACGATTCGAACATCATGCGCGCACCGGGTTCACATGCAAGCTCCATCCACTCGTATGGGCTCTTCGGCGAGGCGAGCCAGCTCCCCGACGTGCTGCATTGCGAGACGATTGCCGCACGCTCGGTGCTGCACAGCTGGGAACTGGCCTCGCACCGCCATTCGCGCCTGCACCAGCTGCTGCTGTTGCGGGAAGGCTCCGGCAAGGCGTGGCTGGAGTCCGATTCGATGGCGCTGGGCAGGCACACCCTGGTCAATGTGCCGGTCGGCGATGTGCACGCCTTTTCGTTTTCGCCTGGCACCCAGGGCTGGGTTCTGAGCCTGCCCGATGAGCTCGTGGCGCAGCAGCTGGCCCACGAGCCGATGCTGCGTCAATCGCTCGCACGCGCCGTTGCGATTCCGGTGAAAGCGGTCGTCGCGTCACAGTTGATTTCGCTCTTCACCTTGCTCTGGAAGACCTACGGCGACGATGGCGCTTCGGGACGATCGCTGCTCCTCACCGGCCTGGGCACGGCCGTGCTGGCACTGGCCGGCAAGGCTTTGGTGGAGGCTTCGTCCCGCGACAGCGATCTGGGGGGATCGCGGGTCCTGCGCCGCTTCGAAGCGCTGCTCGAGCGGCAGTTCGCCTCCGCGTGGCGAGTCAGTGACTATGCGCAGGCCCTGGGCGTGACGCCCGCCCATCTGAGCCGCGTTGCCCGCGGCGCCACCGGCCTGCCGGTGTCGCGTCTGGTGGATGCCCGCCGCATGCGCGAGGCGCGAAGACAACTTGCCTACACCACCGCGAGTGTTGCAGCGGTGGGCGAATTGCTCGGCTACGAGGACCCTGCTCATTTCAGCAAGGTGTTCAGCCGTACTTGCGGATGCTCTCCGCGCGCGTTTCGTGCAAGCGTCACCCAGCTCGCCGGTCGGTCATCTCAAAGGAGTGGGTCGGGCGAAGCAACCTGACCCAACCGGGCTTCGAGCAGTGCCGCGATGCCCAGCAGGAAGCGATCGTCATGCCAGCGCCCCGCGAGCTGCAAGCCGATCGGCAGGCCCAGGCGGCTCTTGCCGCAAGGCATCGAAAGCGCCGGGTGGCCCGTGAGGTTCATGGGATAGGTGTAGGGATACCATGCGCCGCGGATCGTGCCGGCCGGCTCGCCGGCGATCTCGACGCTGCCGTTCGGATCCTGCTCGACCGGCAGCGGCGGCGCCGAGACCGTGGGCGAGACCAGCACGTCGAAGCGCTCGAACAGGGCCTGCAGTTCAGCAAAGCAGCGGGTGCGCGCGAATCCCGCCTCGTGGAGCGCGACTGCGCTGTGTTCCCGACCGCGGCGCACCGCACCCGCAAGCGACGGATCGATCCGGGATTCGAAGCGTTCGAGCTGATCGCCGATGCGTGCCGCAAGAACCGATTCGAGCACGACGAGGAAATGCCGCTCGAGCGACACGAAGTCGAGCTCGACCGTTTCCACGATCGCTCCTTCGCGCTCCATCAGGCGCACCGCCGCAGTGCTTGCCGCCTCGACTTCCGGATCGAGCCGGTTGCCGCAGCGCGGCAGCCACGCGACGCGCAGTCCGTGCAAGGCCATCGGCACGGCCCTGCCGGACGGTGTCGGTGCCTGTCCGTACGGGTCGCGCCCGTCGCCGCCCCGGATCGCCTCGTACAGCAGCGCCGTGCCGGCAACATCGCGCGCCATCGGTCCGACATAGGAGTTGGCCGCGAACAGGTCGGGCGGCTGCAGGTTCGCCACGTGGCCGAGCGTCGGCTTGAGCCCGACGATGCCGCAGCACGAGGCCGGGATGCGGATCGAGCCGCCGCCGTCGGTTCCCAGCGCGATCGGACCCATGCCTGCGGCGACTGCGACCGCCGCCCCGCTGCTCGACGCCCCGCAGGTGAAGCGTGGGTCGACCGGATTCAGCGTGCGGCCGAAGATCGGCGCGTCAGCGCCTTGCTTGTGGCCGAACTCCGGCGTCGTGGTCTTGCCGATCAGGATCGTGCCGGCCGCCTTGGCGCGCGCCACCGGCAGTGCATCCTCCTGCGGCACGAACTGCTCGTAGAGCAGCGAGCCCATCGTGGTGCGGACGCCGGCCGTCAGCGTGAGGTCCTTCACCGAGTACGGGACGCCGTGCAGCGGCGGCAGCGCGGCCCCGGCCATCACCTGCTGCTCGGCCTTCCGGGCCGCATCGAGCGCCAGGTCGGCGGTCACGGTGATGAAGGCATTCAGCTCGCGCCGCGCCTCGATGCGCGCGAGCGCCGCGCGCACCGCCTCGACGGGCGACACTTCCTTGCGACGGATGCGCGACGCCAGTTCGCGCGCGCTCAGGTCGGCCAGGTCGGTCATGCATGTTCCCCTTTGTTCAGAGCATCCAGCGGCCACCGTCGACGAGGATCGTCTGGCCGGTGATGAAACGCGCTTCGTCGCTGGCAAGAAAGGCCACGAGCGCCGCCACGTCCGCAGGCTCCCCGACGAAGCCGGCGGGCGTGCCGGCGCGGATGCGGTCGAGCACCTCGGGCTTCAGCTGGTCGTGCGCACGGGTGCGGATCGCACCGGGACAGACGGCATTCACGGTCACGCCCTGCGGCGCCAACTCGCGCGCCAGCGCGCGCGTCAGACCGACGATGCCCATCTTGGCGGAGGCGTAGTCGGCGAGACCGGCGTCCCCGACGAAGGCTGCGTCGCTGCTCATGTTGATGATGCGCCCGCGACCACGCTCGCACATGCCCGGGGCGATGCGGCGCGAGGCGCGCATCGTGGTGAGCAGCGACACCTCGAGGACGAAGCGCCAGGTGCTCTCCTCGGATGCCGCGAACGGGCCGCCCTTGTCACGCGCGCTCTGACCCACGTTGTTGAACAGCACATCCACCGGCCCCAGCCCGGCTTCCAACTGGTCGAAGAATGCCGCGACTTTGCCGGCGTCGGTGCAATCGCCATCGAAGGCGAGCGCCACGCGGCCGGCGACCTCCTTGCAGTCGAGGTCCATGACGGCCACGCGGGCGCCCTCGTGCGCGAAGCGCAGCGCCGTCGCCGCACCGATGCCCTGGCCGCCGCCGGTGACCACGACCACGCGGTCCTGAAATCGTGCATGCATGTCGAACTCCCGCGGTGGCTCAGTGGAAGCTGCGCCCGCCGTCCACCGCGTGGGCGGTGCCCGTGACGTAGCTCGATGCGGGGCTGCTGAGGTAGAGCACCGCCTCGGCGAGCTCTTCGGGTCGGGCCACGCGGCGCAGTGCATAGCGCTGCCGGATGGCCTCGAGCGCAGCGGATGCGTCGTCCGCATCCTCGTAGCTGGTGCGCAGCAGCGGCGTATCCACCGCGCCCGGGCACACGGCGTTGACGCGGATGCCGTCGGCCGCCAGTTCCATGGCGAGTGCCTTGCCGAACATGATGACGCCGGCCTTGGTCGCGCAGTACGCGCTGCGGCCCGGCAGCGGGACCAGCCCGGCGGCCGACGCGACGTTGACGATGGTGCCGCCGCCAGCCCGCCGCAGATGCGGCACCGCCGCGCGACAGACGAGCATCGGCCCGGTGAGATTGACCGCGAGCGTGCGCGCCCAGTCCTCGTCGGCGATGCGATCGAGCGGCGTCAGGTGGTCCACGCCGGCCGCGTTCACGACCGCGTCGAGCCGCCCAAGCCGGGCCGCCGCCAGCGCCACGGCTTCGTTGACCCGGGCTGCATCCGCGACATCGCAGGCGACGGCCTGGGCGTCGCTGCCCAGTGCCTGCGCCGCCCGCATCAACGCGTCGCCGTCGCGGTCCACGACGCAGACCTTCGCACCCCGCTGCAATGCAAGCCGTGCCACCGCCAGCCCGATGCCGCTGGCCCCGCCGGTGACGAAGAAGGCGCGGCCCTCGACGCCCGTCATTTCTGCGCCGCCTCTTGCAGCCGGGGCCGCATGTCGTCGCTGATCCTGTCGCAGCGGTCGATCCAGACGTCCGGCTGTGCCAGGGCATGCTCGATCAGGCCCTCGAGCACCTTGATCCGGGAGGGCTGCCCGATGATCTCGGGGTGCATGCCGAGCATCATCATGCGGTCCTCGGCATGGAGCACGTCGAACTCGCTCTTCCACGCCTCCAGCACGGCCGAGGGCGCCTGCAGCGTGCGGCCGGGCAGGACGATCGAGTACTGCCAGAACGGCGCGTCGTCGAGCACCCAGCGGAACGGCAGTTCGACGATGTTCGTGCGCTGTCCGCCGATCTCCAGCAGGTAGGGCGAATCGTCATCGAAGAAGTTCGACGAATAGTCGAAGCCGTATTCCTCGATCAGGTCCAGCGTGATGTCGCTGAACTCCGCCGCCGGCGAGCGCCAGCCCCGCGGACGATGTCCGGTGATGCGCGTGAGCACTTCCATGCCCCGCTCCATCTCCTCGCGCTCTTCTTCCGGCGAGATGTTGACGATCCAGCGGTGGCTGTAGCTGTGGTGGGCCACTTCGTGGCCGCGCGCGACGACGTCCTTCACCAGGGCTTCGTTGCGTTCGGCCACCCATCCGGGGATGAAGAAGGTGGCGTGCACGCCGTAGCGTTCGAGCAGCTTCAGCACACGCGGCATGCCCACCTTCCATCCGTAGGCCCCCTGCGACATCAGGATCGGGCGCCTGGCGTAGGCGGGGTCGCGCGCCGTCCACATGGTCTCGGCGTCGAGATCGAAGGTCAACATCAACGGGAAGCCCTTGCTTGTCACCGGCATCGCGGCACTCCTTGCGGTCAAACGTATTTGTGAAATCCCGTCCAGCGCTCCGCCAGCACCAGCACCACGCCGGTGGCGGCGATCAGCAGCGTCGACACGGCCGCGATGCCGGGGTCGACGCCATGCTCGACCGAGGTGAAGATCTTCACGGGAAGCGTGCTCTGACTCGCCGACAGCAGGAATACCGTGACCGGCACGTTGTCGAGCGAGGTAATGAATGCGAACAGTCCTCCGGCCACCAGGCCGGGCTTCACGAGCGGCAGGGTGACGAGCCGGAAGCCCGTGGGCCCGTCGGCGCCCAGCACGCGCGCCGCGTCCTCCAGGGACGGGTCGACCGCCGACAGCCCGGCCAAGCTCGCACGCACCACATAGGGAACGGTGATCACGACGTGCGCGATCCACAGGCCCGCCGAATAGCCGCGCATGCCCGTGAGCGTGTAGTACTGCAGCAAGGCGACACCGAGCACCACCGACGGCAGCACCAGCGGCGCCATCAGCAACGAGGTGAGCATCTCCGAGCCCGGGACGAACTTGCGGTGCAGCGCGTAGGCCGCCGCCAGCCCGAGCACCAGTGACCCGCCCGTCGAGGCCAGCGCGAGCCAGAGGCTGGTCCATGCCGCGCCCAGGTAGTCGGCGTCGGTGAGCACGACCTCGAACCAGTGCAGCGTGAGACCCTGCGGCGGGATCGTCAGATAGGCCGTCTTGCTGAAGGCCGCCAGCACGACCACGAGGACCGGGATCTGCAGGAACACGATGACGGCCATGGAGACCGTTGCCAGGACCCAGCCCGGCCTGCCTTCGGCATTCATGCGCCACCGCTCCAGCGCTTGAGGATCCGGCTCGAGAGCCCGATGATGACGAGCGTCATGGCCGTCAGCGTGAAGGCCAGGGCCGCGCCGTTGGGCCATTCCAGCGTCTGCAGGAAGTCGTCGTAGATCAGCGTGGCCATCACCTTGTAGGTCGGGCCGCCCAGCATCCGCGGCGTGACCAGCGCGCTGATCGTGAGCACGAAGACGAGGATCGATCCCGACAGGATGCCGGGCGCGGTCATCGGCAGCGTCACCGACCAGAACACCCGCGGCCGGCTGGCGCTGAGCGTGTAGGCCGCGTTCTGGACGTCACGCGGAATGGCCTGGATCACGGGCACCAGCATCAGGACCATGAAGGGCAGGAAGATGTGCGACATGCCCAGCAGCAGCCCCGTGAGGTTGAACATCATCTTGATGGGGCGCTCGATCAGGCCCATGTCCACCAGCAGGTTGTTCACCAGCCCGCGATTGGCAAGCAGCGCGATCCAGCCGAAGGAGCGCACCACCAGGTTCAGCAGCATCGGAAAGATCACGAGCATCGTGAGCGCGAACCGCATGCGCGGGGTCGCGCGCGCCATGTAGTAGGCGAGCGGATAGCCGAGCACGAGGCAGATCAGCGTGACGCCGAAGCCGAGCTCCAGCGTTCGGACCACGACCTCGCGGTAGTAGTCGTCGGTGAAGATCTGGGTGTAGTTCTCGAGCGTCCAGCGGTCCGTGATGCCGGTGCCGGGCACGTACTCGCGCAGGCTGAGCGGCAGCATCAGCAGCACCGGCGCCGCGAAGACCAGCAGCAGGACCAGCAGCAGGGGCGACACGAGCGCCACGCCGGCGGGCTTGCTCTTGATGCTCATGCCGCGGCACTCACGTAGACATGGCGCGGATCGACCGCGACACGGATGGACGCGCCGGGCTCGAGCCTCGCGTCCGGGCCGTTGGTGGGCGCCTCGACGATCAGCTCCACGCCGCCGGCGAGCGCCACGACGTACTGCACCCGTGAGCCGACGAAGGAACGCAGGGCGACCTGGCCGGCATGGCCCTCGGTGCTCTCCGTGGCGATGCGGATGTCCTCCTGACGCACGACGATGTCGACCGTGCTGCCCACCGGCAGCCCGCCCGCCGCACCGAACGGCAGGCGCAGCCCGCCCGGGAGCTCGACCTCCCCACCCTGCCCATTGACGTGCGCCAGCCGGCCGCTCAGCCGGTTCGGCCGACCGATGAAGCTGGCCACGAAGCCGGTGGCGGGCCGATGGTAGATCTCCTCCGGCGTGGCGAACTGCTGCACCTGTCCATGGGCCATGACGCACACGCGATCGGACATCGACAGCGCCTCGGCCTGGTCATGCGTGACGAACAGCGTCGTGATCCCGACTTCGCGCTGCAGCCGCTTCAGCTCGATCTGCATCTCGTCCCGCAGCGCGGCGTCGAGGTTGGACAACGGCTCGTCGAAGAGGAGGATGCTCGGCCGCGGCGCGATCGAACGTGCGACCGCCACGCGCTGCTGCTGGCCACCGGACAACTGGCGCGGGAATCGGTTTCCAAGGCCCGCGAGGCGAACGCTCGCCAGGGCTTCCTCGACGCGGCGCTTCAGCGCATCGCCGTCGATGCCCTGCCGGCGCAGGCCGAAGGCGACGTTCTCGAAGACCGTCATGTGGGGAAACAGCGCGTACGACTGGAAGACCAGTCCGATGTTGCGCCTGTTCGGCGGCAGCCGCGTCACGTCGCGCTCGTCGATCAGGATGCGGCCGGAAGTAGGCTCGATCAGCCCCGCCACCATCCGCAGGATGGTCGTCTTGCCGCAGCCCGAGGGTCCGAGGAGCGAGACGAATTCGCCGTCGGTGATGCGAAGGGACACCGAGGCGACGGCGAGATGCTCGCCGTATCGCTTCTCGAGACGGTCCAGCGTCAGTCGAGGCATGCGCGGCCCCCGGTCAACGCGCCACTTCGCGCTGCCAGCGGCGGGTCCACTCGGGCAGACCCTTCACGACGGCCTCGGGGTCCGGAAACCACATGGCGTCGAAGGTGGGCCCGTTCGGAACGATCTTCGCCGCCTTGTCCGACAGCTTCACCAGCGTGTTGACCGGACCTGCATACTTGCGCTCGGCAAAGCAGGTCTGCCCCTGGCGCGAGAGCACTTCGTCGATGTACTTGAGCGCCAGCGCCGGGGACTTGGCGCCCTTCGGAATCACCAGCGCCGGGAAGATGCCAACGGCGCCCTCCTTCGGGTAGGCCACCGCCAGCGGCAGCCCCTTGTCGATGGCCGAGCCGGCCCGGTCGGGGTACCACACCGCCATCGTGATCTCGCCGCGCTCGAAGAGCGACACGATCTGATCGGCCTGCGTGTACAGCGTGACCGATTCCTTGGCGAGCGGCTTGATCGCCGCAAAGCCCGCATCCATATTCTCGAGCGTGCCGCCCTTGAGCTTGTTCAGCGCCATCAGCAGTTGCGCCCCCGAGGTGCCGCTGATGTCCCCGATGGCCAGCTTGCCCGCGAACTCGGGCTTGTAGAGGTCGTTCCACGACGTGGGCGGCGTCTTGACCTGCTTGGTGTCGTAGACGAGCACGGTGGCACCGGTCATGAACACGACGTACTGGTTGTCCTTGTCGAAGGCGCGCGGGGAGATCTCCTTCGCGTTGGAGAGCTGGCTGCGGTCGATGGTCTCGAGCAGCTTTTCGTTCTTCAGCTGCGTGGCCAGCGAGTTGTCGATGTAGACGACGTCGAAGTCGGACTTGCCGCCGGTCGCGCGAATGCCGGCCGCGAACTGCGCGGAACTCCCGAGCTTGAGCGCCACCTTGGCACCGGTCTTCTTCTCGAACTCGCCGATGTGACACGCCTTGGAGTCCTCGGCGAACGAGCCGCCGAAGATGCCGACGGCGAGTTCCTCGGCGCGCGCTGGGATCGACAGCAGGAGGCTGGTGGCCACGGCACCGGCGATCAGGACACGTTGCGGAAAGTACTTCATGAGCACCTCTCGAGTGGGAGTTTGACTAGCGTAGATCGTTTCCGCATATCTTTCAAGATAGCTTTCATGAAAGCTACTTGGGGTTTTCCCGTTCGAGTCGGGCGTCCGGTCTCTGCGATGATCGCGGCATGGACGCACGCGCTACGCCTTCGCACAAGAATCGGACGGGCTCGCGCCGCAAATCAGACGATCTGGTCGGTCGCGGCATCGCTCAATGGCGCGCCGAGCGGCCCGACCTCGACAGCTCCGGCAAGGAGGTCGTCGGGCGGCTGCTTCATCTCGAGGGCGTGGTGCTGCAGACGGTGAATTCGGCGCTCGCGCCGCACGGGCTCAAGTACCTCGAATACGCCGTGCTCGCCACCCTGCGGGTGTCGGGCGCCCCCTACTGCATGACGCCGTCCCAGTTGCAGGCCAGGTTGCTGTTCACGTCCGGCGGACTGTCGAACCTGCTCAAGCGCCTGGAACTCAATGGCTGGATCCAGCGCACGGACGACCCCAATGACGGCCGCGGCGTGCTCGTGAGCCTCACAGCAAAGGGCCGCCGGCTTGCCGACCGCGCCATGCCGGACCATGCGCAGGCCGAGCTGCGCCTGCTCAGCATGTTCTCGTCCGAGGAACGCGAGCAATTCGCCCAGTTCCTGGCGCGCATGATGGCCGGCAGTGAACCTGCGGATGCGTGACGCTTGCTGTCAGAGTCCGCGGGCCGAGGGCGGCAAGCGGAAGCTCGTCTCTATCTATCGCGAGAGCCCGTAGCGGTGCATCTTCGCGTACAGCGTGCTCTTGGCGATCTGCAGCCTGCGCGCGGCCAAGGTGAGATTGCCGTCGCTCGCGCTGATGGCGCGCCGGATCAGCACTTCCTCGCCCTCGGCCATCGAAACGGTCTCCGCAGGACTTTCAAATCCCGGCCCGGCGACCTCCAGTGACTCCAGGAACTCGCGCGGCAGATGATCGCGCGTCACGCTGGGGCCCTCGCAGAGCAGCACGGCACCCTCGATCAGATTGCGCAGCTCGCGCACATTGCCCGGCCATGGGTAGGACCGCAGCGCCTGCAGCGCGTCAGGCGCTATGTCGGCCGGCCCTTGCCCGTGCGCCTGCCGGAAGCGCTCGAGGAAGTGGCGCGCCAGCAGCTCGATGTCGCCCTGCCGCTCGCGCAGCGGCGGAATGCGAAGGCTCGTGACGGCGATCCGGTAGAACAGATCCATGCGGAAGCGCCCCGCCGCGATCTCCTGGCGCAAGTCGCGGTGTGTCGCGGCGACGAGGCGGAAGTTCACGCGGCGTGGGGCGTTCTCGCCCAGCCGATAGATCTCGCCCTGCTCGAGCACGCGCAGGAGGTTGGGCTGCATGTCCATCGGCATCTCGCCGATCTCGTCGAGAAACAGGGTCCCGCCATCGGCGGCCTCGATCTTGCCGATCATGCCGCCCTTGCGCGCGCCGGTGAATGCACCGTCGGCATAACCGAACAGCTCGCTGGCCAGCAGTTCGCGCGACAGGCCGCCACAGTTGAGTGCGACGTACGCTCCGCCACTGCTGCCGTGGATGCCGCGCGCGAACTCTTCCTTCCCCACGCCGGTCTCGCCCAAGAGCAGCACCGGTGTGCGCGTGCGCGTCAGCTGGCGGGCCTTGGCCACTGCGTCGCGCAGGCCGGGGTCGGCGGTGATGATGCCGGCGAAGGCGTCGGATGCGGCATCGATGCGAGGCGCGGCAACGGACGCGCCCCGACGCCCGAAGGCTGGCGGCACGACCAGCAGCGTACCGAGATGCTCGCCCTTGACCACCATGGGTTCCAGCCACTCATGTCGGACCCAGGGCGGCAAGGTCCCGTGCGCCCATTGCCGGCCGTGGGGGCGCGCCGCGAACTCGGGCATCCGCCGGCCGCTCGCCAGGTCGATGTGGCCCCCGGCCGCGTCGATCGCCAACGCCGCATGCTCGTTCGCCTTGATCGGATTGCCGCGCCGGTCGAACAGCACCACGCCGTCGCTGCCGGAGAGCCGCCCCATCGCATGCTCGAGCAGGCGGTAGCGGCGCTCCATCTCGCTGGCTGCGAGACGGCTCTCGATCCGGCTGGCCGCCGTGACGACCAGGGCGAGCGTCTGCCGGCTGTAGGTCCGCGACAGGCCCGAGGCGTCCAGCACGCCGACGATCTCGCCGTCCAGCGGATGGCGCAGCACCGTGGCCGAGCAGGTCCAGCGCTTGATGCCTTCGCAAAAGTGCTCGGCGCTGTGGATCTGCACCGGCTGCCCCACGGCCAGCGCGGTGCCGATCGCGTTGGTGCCGCAGATGACTTCGGACCAGGTCACGCCAGGCATCAGGTGGATGGTTTCGGCCGAATCGATCGCGGGAAGATCCCCTTCGGTGCTGAGGATGGTGCAATGGGTGTCGGCCAGCGCCATCAGCGTGCCGGTCTCGGCGAGAAAGTCGTGCGCGCATGCCATCACCGGCGCGCTGGCTTCGAGCAGCTCGCGCTGGCGTTCGCGCAGCAGGAACAGCTCGCCGTCGGACAGCGGCTGCGGGCCGCCGCGTGCACGCGGGTCGACTTGCGCGCTGAGGCAGCGCTGCCATGAGGCGTCCACCAGCGCACGCAAGGCCTCGGCCGGCCGCTCGTCGCCGCTCAGGAACGAGGCCCACGCCGCCATCACCGCCGCTTCGTCGCGGGGGTCCGAAAACAAACTCTGGCCGTCGGGACTCATGCTTGTCTCCAATGGCCGTGTGACCCGGCCTAGATCGCTTGCATCATAGTGCACGGGGCGGCGCGATGCGCCGCCCCGTGACTCAGTCCCACCGTCTCAGTCTGCGCGTGCCGGGAGGGGGAGATTCACCCAGTCCTTGTAGAAGGCCTCGATGTCCGGCTCGAAGTCGTGGATCACCGGGTACCAGGGCGTCGGGGCCTCGACATCGTGCATGGTCCCGCAGCTCGGGCAGTAGTACTCGCGATACACCTGCCACTGGGTGTCCGGGGCCATCAGCTTGGGATAGACCTCGGTCATCGCCTCGTCCGTGTCGCGCACGTAGAGGCTCGCGTGCAGCTTCCAGTTCTCCCGCCAGTCGCAGAAGACGTGGCCGCAATCGCATTTCGTGACCCAGCGCTTGGTCTTGGCGTCCTGCACGATGTAGAGGTGCGGGCCGAGCGGCAGCACGATGCGATCCTTGAATGTCACCTTGGCCTGCAGGGACGCCAGGTACTGCGCGAAGCGGCCCTGGTCCTTCGGCATCGAGAGCATGCGGAAGGTGGTTTCCCAGTCCAGGGTGCCGTCGACGAGGTGGGAGACCTGTTCGTTGGTGTAAGAGGACATTTGCTTGACTCCTTGATTGCGTGATTACTCTTCGACCTGCACGACGGTCTTGACGTCGGGCAGCAGCGACAGGTCCATGCGGTGCTTGGCGCCATAGGACGGCACGCCGAGCTCTTCCTCGCGCAGTTCCCAGTCGGCAGGCAGGCTCCAGAAGTCCTTGAACTGCTTCGTGAACTTCCCGGACAGCGCGAAGCTGGTGGCGAACATGTGTTGCACCTGGATCGAGGCGTGCTTGTTGAGGATGCGCTCGCGCTCTTCCTTCATCCACTCGCGGGTCGGCAGGGCACGGGCCAGGCGCTCCTTGCGGATCTCGGCCCGGCGGGCCTGGGTCTTTGCCGCATCGACCGTGAACACGCCCTTGGCGTCCTGCGTGAAGACGGCGCCATAGACCTTCTGCGCGTATTCCGGCAACAGGAACTTCTGGTTAAGGTCATTCTCGATCGCCTTCGGCTCACGATCGATCGGGTCGCCGAAGCCGGGGCCGCCACGCAGGTAGTTCAGATAGAGGTCGTGGTTGGCGTAGCAGTCCTCGGTGGTGATGCACTGCTTGTCGCGCTTGACCTCGGCCGTGGCGTCGATGTGGCGCTCGTAGTCCGGGGCGGACGGGTCGAGGTCGCCGCCCAGGGGCAGCGAGTCGCCGATCGCGATGCGCTTGTCGAGACCCGTGCCGTGCGCCTCGAAGCGGTAGCCGGTGGCGGACGGGTAGCCGCCCATCATCCCCCAGTCGCTGTTCATGAAGCCGTTGCCCATGAAGAACATCGTCCAGTCCTGGGCGTTCCACACCATGCGCAGGGTCTCGAAGCCGCAGCCGCCGCGGTACTTGCCGTAGCCGCCGGAGTTGGCCTTGACGTTGCGGCCCAGGTAGAGCAGCGGCTCGGCCATTTCCAAGATCTCGATGTCGCCCATGTCGCCTTCCGGGTTCCAGATGGCGGCGGCGTGGTTCAGGCCGTCCTTCACGGCGCAGGCGCCGGTGCCGCAGGAGCTGGCCTCGAAGCTGTTGACCGCATGGATCTCGCCGTCCTGGTTGATGCCGCCGCCCTGCAGCCAGTTGGAGGTGTTGGCGTTGCCGGCATTGACCTCCTCCAGGTAGCCGCGGCTGAAGTAGGACTGGCCGAGGCCGCGCCACAGCGCCGCCCAGCCCGAGACCAGGAAGTGCCAGGCGTAGGCGTGGCCGGTGCGGCGGTCGTCCGGGTTGCACCAGGTGCCCTTGGGCAGGCGGAACTCGGTGGCGAAGTAGGCGCCGTCGTTGATGCGCTGGGTCGGCACCAGGGTCTGGCACATCATGACCCAGATGCCGGACGTGAAGGCCACCTGGTGCGCGTTGAAGGTGTGCCAGCCCCAGCGGCTGGCGCCTTCGAAGTCGAGGCGCCACTTGCCGTCGGCCTTGATGGTCATCTCGCACGGCGAGTGCATGATCGAATCGAGCTTGGCGAAGGCGTTGGAGACTTGCACGTCCTCGTGCTTGTAGGGCACGTCGACGAAGGAGACCTTGCGGTACTTGCCGGGCAGGGTCATCGCCTTGATGCGGCTTTGCAGGCCGCGCCGGCCTTCCTCGATGACCTCGTAGGCGAACTTCTGGTAGGCCTCGATGCCGTCGGCGCGGATCACTTCCTCGACCAGCTCGCGGATCATGTGGCAGCCGGCGATGCGGGTCTTCTCGTCGAGGATCCAGTACTTCGGCGTGCGCACCGAGCGCTGCGACTCGTGCAGCCAGTCGCGCAGCGGCTCGTCGTTGATGCCGGTCTTGCGGCAGGTGATCATGTAGCCGTCGCCGAAGCGCTGGGTCTGGCCGGTGGACATCGAGCCCGGCGTCACCGAGCCGGTGTCGATGACGTGGGTCACGCCGCCGACCCAGCCGATCAGCCGGCCTTCCCAGAAGATCGGCACGATGGTGGCGATGTCGCAGGGGTGCACGTTGCCGATGGCGCAGTCGTTGTTGGTGAACATGTCGCCGGGGTTGATGCCGGGGTTGGCCTCCCAGTTGTTCTCGATCATGTATTTGATCGCCGCGCCCATCGTGCCCACGTGGATGATGATCCCGGTGGAGGTGAGCACGCAGTCGCCGACCGCGTTGTAGAGCGTGAAGCAGAGCTCGCCCTCCTGCTCCACGATCGGGCTGGCGGCGATCTTCTTGGCGGTTTCGCGCGCATGCACGAGGCCGCCGCGCAGCTTGGAGAACAGCTTCTCGTAGCCGATCGGATCGCTGTCGCGGAACGCGAGCTGCTCCAGGCCGTTGTAGTGGCCGGTGGCCTGGGTCCGCTCGATGATGCCGTCGCGGAACTGCTTGAGGGTCTGGCCGTTGCCCAGCAGATCGCCGAGGCCGAATTCCTTGTTGCTCATCATGTTCATGGCGTGTCTCCTTACTTGGTTTCCTTGAGGTGGAACAGGCGGTGCTTGTCGACCGTGGTCTCGAAACCGTCCGGCACCACGAAGGTGGTGGCATCCGATTCGATGATGGCGGGGCCCGTGATGTGGTTGCCGGCCTTGAGCGCTTCCATCTTCCAGAGCGCGGCATCGACCCACTTCTTGTGGCGGTAGAAGGGCCGGGTGCCGAGATAGGCCTCCTGGGGCGGGGTCGGGCCGGCGACGGCGTCTTCCGGCAGCACCGGCTTCTGCGTCACGACCATGCCGCGCAGGATGGCGCCGGTGATCGAGAAGCCCAGTTCCGGCGAGCGGGCGGAACTCGCGTAGACCCGGCCGTAGGTCGTCTCGAAGGCGTCGACGATCCGGTTCCAGTCGGCCGCAGAAGCGGCACTCGTCACGGGCGAAACGATCTCCAGATCGTTGAGCTGCCCCATGTACTGCATCTTGTAGCCGGGGATCAGGATGACGTCCTCGGGCTTGTAGCCGTTGAGCACGAACTCGTCGATGACCTTGACCGCCAGTTCGGACCAGGCCTCCTGCAGGGTCCTGCAGGCGGTTTCCTTGTCGGCGTCGGCGGCGTGCTGGGCGACACCGAGGTCCACCGACTTGTCGTAGCGGTACTCGAAGTCGGCGCAGGCGCAGCCGAAGGCCGAGAAGCCGGCGGCCCAGGCGGGCACGACGACGTCCTTGAAGCCGACGCCCCCGGTGTAGCCGTAGGTGTGCACCGGACCGGCGCCGCCGTACGAGAAGCAGGTGAACTCGGCCGGGTTGTAGCCCTTGGCGCTGATGTTGGCGCGCAGGTACTCGGAGAGCGTCAGGTCGAGCAGCTCGATGACGCCAGCCGCGGCATCCTCGACCGACAGGCCGAGCGGATCGGCGATCTGGGCCTTGATGTGCCGACGGGCACGCTCGACGTCGAGCTTGATGGCGCCGCCCAGGAAGTTGTCGGGGTTGAGGTAGCCGAGCACGACGTGGCAATCGGAGACCGAGACGGTGTCGAGGCCGCTTTCGGGCCAGCAGGTGCCGACGCGGTAGCCGGCGCTGTCCGGGCCGAGCTTGATCGACTTGCTGTAGGGATCGAGCCGCACGAAGCTGCCGGCGCCGGCGCCCACCGAGTCCATCGCCACCAATGGCAGCGACAGCACCAGGCGCGCCATGTCCGGGTCTGACTTGATCGCGAAATTGCCCTTGGTGATCAGCGCCACGTCGAAGCTGGTGCCGCCGATGTCGGAGCAGGCGATGTTCTCGTCGCCGAGCGCCTCGCCGAGCAGCTTGGAGCCGATGACACCGCCGATCGGGCCCGAGACGATGGTGCGCGCCAGTTCCTTGGCCTTCCAGCTGATGGTGCCGCCGTGCGTGGCCATGACGCGCAGGTCGAACTTGGCGCCGTGCTTCTTGAACCGGTCGCTCACCTTCTTCAGCGTCTGGCGCGAGGGCTCGGCGCCGTAGGCCTCCAGGATGGTGGTGTTCATGCGGTGGCTTTCCTTGCGCGACGGGTAGTAGTCCACCGAGGCGAAGACCGGGATGTCCACCTTCAGCCTGGCGAGCTCTTCCTTGGCGACGTCGCGGGCGCGCTGCTCGCTGCTCTCGTTCTTGTGGGACTGCAGCAGGCAGATCACGATGGCCTGGGCGCCGGCCTCCACCAGTTCGCGCGTGGCTTGGCGAACTTCGCCTTCGCGCAGCGGAATCACGACCTTGCCCTGCACGTCGGTGCGCTCGGTGACGCCGCGCGTGCGCGAGACGGGCACCAGCGGCTCGTCGTAGCGGTGGGTGTTGAGATGGATGCGGTCTTCCAGCGCATAACCCAGGTAGCTCTGCAGGGCGCGGCCCATGGAGTGGATCTGCTCGAAGCCCTTGTTGCAGATGAGGCCGACGTCGAGGCCCTTGCGCATCAGGATGCGGTTGAGCATGGCGGTGCCGGAATAGACGCAGGTCGCCAGCTCCGGATAGACGTCGTCCACCGTGCGCTGCCAGTGGGCCAGCGCATCCTGCGACGAGTTGTAGATGGCGAGCGATTCGTCGCCCGGGTTGCTCTGCGCCTTGCCGACGACGAAGCGGCCGTCCGAGCGAACGAAGAAGGTGTCGGTCATCGTGCCACCGGCATCGATGCCCATCACCTGCACTTGTGATTGCACTTCCATGAAGGGTCTCCTATAGGCCATTGATCGAATGAGCGTTGATGCGCTCGCGATCACTTGCGCATCGCCTGTGCCAGCAGGCGAAGAGCGCGCGGCCGACCCGCGCAAGTGCTTGATTCAAAAGGAGGTGCTAGGGGTTTACGAGAAGCTCTGGCGGGTCGCCGGAATGAACGCCCGAACGTTCGATTTCCGGTCGAACGTTCGATTTCCGGTCGAAGCAGCAGGGGGCTTGCACCTGTGGGCCTGGGCATCCGGGCTGGCACGTGCCATGCAGCGTGTTGCTCAAGCGGCAGCAGATCGCTGCAGCTGCAAAAGGAGAGCGTCATGAGCACGGAGACAATGGACCGAACCCAATATGAGTTGCGCTATCAATCCCTGTCGGATGCCGGACGCGCCCTGGCGTTTCAGTGCGATGCGGATGGCAGGGTCGATCTGAATGCACTCGGCAGAGCCACGTTCAACGACTACCTGTATGCCCGTGCCCTGGTCGGCCGGGACTTCGACTTTCCGTGCATCTGCTCGGTCGCAGCGACGACGCCTATCTCGATTCCGACGCTGTCTTCGGCGTGCACGCTTTACTCTGCATGACGATTGCACGATGATTTCCCGTCCATGAATCGTCCTGCCGGCTGCTCGGTGAAAGCTCGCGCGAGACCTTTTGCGCTTGCCGTTGCGCTCGCGATGTCGGCAATGCTCGCATTGCCGGCGTTCTGCGAGACGTCTGCGAAGCTCTCTGACAGGCCTCTGCGAGTCGCCACCAAGGTCATCGCGCCCTTTGTTCTTCCGGATACGGATCCGCCGGCCGGATTCAGCATCGATCTCTGGGCCGAGGTCGCGCGGCGCATCAATGTCCAATACCAATGGCTCGTCGTCTCCACCGTGCCCGAGTTGCTTCAGGCCGTGCGCGCAGGTGACGCAGACGTGGCCGTCGCCGCGATCTCGATCACGCCGGAGCGTGAGGAGCTTCTGGATTTTTCGTTTCCCTACTTCGACTCCGGGCTGCAGATCATGGTTGGCGCTGCGCACCAAGGTGCCATCCTGGCCTCGTTGCGTTCCTTTCCCTGGCTCGCGCTGGGCGAGTTGTTCGGCTTCGGGAGCGTCCTGATATTCGTGATGGCCAACGTGCTCATGGTGATCGAGAGGCGTCACGCCAACCCGAACTTTCGCAAACCCTACTGGAGGGCCGTCGGAGAAGGAATCTGGGGAATCATGCTGATCTTTTCGACCGGCGAGCATGGTGACCGCGACACCCCGCGCGTATGGAAGCGAATCGCCGTGGCCGCCATGTGGTTCCTCGGCGTCCTGTTGATCGCGCAGATGACGGCCACCGTCACCGCCATCCAGACCGTGGAGCGCCTGGAGTCGAGCATCCGGGATATCAACGACCTTCCGGGCAAGAAGATCGCAAGCGTCGCCGGAACGGTGGCGGGCGACGAACTGACGCAGCGGGGCCTTCCCTTCGTGCCTGCGAGGGATCTGGGCGATGCCGTGCGCATGCTGTCGCATGGCGACGTGGTGGCCGTTGTCTACGATTCGCCGACGCTGCAGTATCTGGCCGCGACTCAGGCGAGCGGTGCCGTGCAGGTGGTGGGGCCGATCTTTCGGCCCCAGAAGTACGGCATCGCCGTTGCCGAAGGCAGCGCGCTTCGCAAGCCGATCAATGAAGCATTGCTGAAGATCTACGACGACGGCACCTACGACCGCTTGCGCGCCAAGTGGTTCTCGAACAGGAAGTGAAGCCACCGGCACGTCGGTCCCGTCGTCACTGCGCTGCCGCACGATATAGTCGCCGGGCGAGGCCTCGCCCGGAATGTCGGACGCCTCGTGAATCCTTCAAACTTCAAGCAGAAAATCCCGAGGCATCGAATGCAACGACGTACCATCCTTCAAGCCGCCGGTCTGATGACCGTCCTCTCGCCCGTCTGGGCGCAGGAAAAGTATCCGTCCAAGCCGATCACTTTCATCTGCCCTTACGCAGCCGGCGGCGGCTCGGACCAGCGATCGCGGCAGATTGCGCGCTTCATCTCCGCGGAGCTCGGGGTTCCGGTCATCGTCGAGAACAAGCCGGGTGCCGGCGGCAACATCGGCACCGACTTCATCGCCAAGGCCAAGCCGGACGGCTATGTCATCGGGATGGGGAATTTCGCCCCTCTGTCGGTCAACGAGGCGATGTTTCCCAAGCTTCCTTTCAGCCCGGCCAAGGACCTGGTGCCGATCTGCCTGATCGAAAAGGGACCCCTGGCCCTCACGGTGCGGCCCGACTCGCCCTTCAAGAGCGTGAAGGACGTCATCCAGGCGGCGAAAGCCCATCCCGGCAGGCTGTCGTTCGCATCGGGGGGCCTGGGCGGATCTCACCATCTTTCGGGTGAACTGTTCAAGTCGACCGCGAAGATCTCGATGACCCACATCCCGTATCGAAGCGGGGCGCTGGCGACGACCGACCTGCTGGGCGGACAGGTCGACCTGATGTTCGAGCAACTCTATTCCGCGGCGCCGAACATCCAGGCCGGGAAACTGCGGGCCCTGGCCATCACCAGCACCAAGCGCTCGCCTCTGTTCCCGGACGTCCCGACGATGATCGAGGCCGGCGTGCCGGGCTTCGAGGTCGAGAACTGGCAGGGCCTGATCGCACCGGCTGGCACGCCGAAGGCCATCGTCACGCTGTTGAACGGCGTCGTGAACAAGGCGCTTCAGGATCCCGAGATCCGCAAGCAGATGCTCAGCCAGGGCAACGAGGTCATGGGCGGAACACCGGAGCAGTTCGCAGCCTACATCACTGCCGAAACTGCCAAGTGGAGCAAGCTCGTCAAGGCAGCCGGCATCAAGCCGGAGTAGGCTGGCCGGGGCCGGGCGGCCGGCGGCCGCCTGGCGTGGAAGGGTTCAAGGCTTCGAACCTGCATCGAAGTCTCCATCCGGCCCGAATTCTGCTCTCGTCTCAAGTCGTCCTCTTGGCCCAAAGTGCCAACGCGCCACTCGCAAGACCGACCCCTGGAATCACCAAGGCCATCGCAATCATCGTCGTTGCGGTCACCGCCTCGCGCAGCCACCAAGCTGCTCCGGCCGCAGTGACCACGGGAATCACCGCAAGGGTCAGCGATGCCGCAACAGCGCCCAGGCGCGCGATGGTCGCGGTGTAGGTGACGACGCCCAGAACGCCCGCAACGATGCCCTGGCCCACGAACTGGAACACCACGTCACCCCAAGGTGCGCTGACGAGTTTGGGCACTCCGGTCATTGCCAGAATCGGCAACAGGATGATGGTCGAGCAACCATTGACGAATGCGGCACCCTGCAAGGGCGTCATCCCGCTGAGCCTGAAATAGAGAGAGTAGGCCGCCCAGAGTGCAGCCGCGGCCACGAACAGCAAATCACCGCGCCATGTCCCCGAGCTATCGCCAAACGCGCTCAAGCCGAAGACGAGCATGCCGGAGGCGATGAATCCCAGCCCGAGAAGCCTCCAGCCGTCCAGCTTTTCGCCTCGTAGCAGCCAGGCGCCAAGAGCAGTGAACAGGGGCACTCCGCCCGCCAGTGCGAGCCCGATATGCGCAGCAGGAGCCCATTGAGCGCCAGCCAATACCAGCAGTCCGAATGGGAGTCCGCCGCCTAGCACCATGATGAGCAAAGTCTTGATCGACGCCGTCGGGGGTATGAAGCCGGCTTTGAAGTACAGGGGGCTCAAAAGGAGCGCGGGAACGCCGTATCGCATCATCACCATGTCGAGCGGCCCGAGCGATGTAGTCACTCCATGGCGCGACACGAGTTGCCAACTGCTGCCGACGACGACGGCGGCGACACCGGCCATCAATCCAGCGGCGAGTTGGCGTCCGATAGGAAGGGTCATACCGTCGGCCGAGCGCCCGACCGCGCCATCCTGAAAGCTTCAGCGGTATCGTGAGCCATGGCAATTCATGTCGAGTGCTGCGCTGGCCATCTTGGCGAGCCGGAACCTCTCGCCTTCTGGCTCGGTGAGCGCCGGCTTGCCGTACGCGACATCGTTGACCGCTGGTTTGGGCCGACACAGCGCTGGTTCAAAGTCGATGCAGATGACGGGAACCTGTACGTCCTTCGGCTCGACGAGAAGACCAGAGACTGGGAACTGGCTGCCTTCACGCTGGGGACCGGCTGAGTCCTGGGTCGCGTGATATCGCAAAGCGTCGCCGCACGCATCAGACGAGACGGCGCACGTCGCCGTTGGTCGGCGTGGCGTTTTCGTGGAACAGGTCGTACAGATACTGCTCCAGCTCATCGTCGGGGATGAAGTCGGGCACCACGAAGCCCGCAGGGCTGCGCTTGCCGTCCGTGCCGTGGAGGAACGCAACCCAGCGGGAGGCCGTGCGCTCGACGGAGTAGATGCGGCCGAACACGTTGAAGCGGTGGACGGTACTCATCGCACGCAGTGTGCCACGCGCCGGCGGCCATCGCGCCCTTGGCCCGGTGGCTATCCGCCGAAGAGACGCAGCGTCTGGCCGGGCCGCTCGCCGAAGCGGCGCCGGTAGTGGGCGGCGAAATGGCCAGCATGGAAGAAGCCGTAGTGCTCGGCGATGCGCGCCACGGTATCGCTGCCGGAGCCCGGCTCGGCGGCCCGCAGCGCCTGGCGCACCAGTTCCAGCCGCAGGCCGCGCCAGTGGCTCATCGGGCTCTCGCCGGTGGCGTTCAGGAAGGCCTGCTGCAGGCTGCGTGCGCTCACGCCGACGTGGCTGCACAGATCCGCCAGCGTCAGGGGCTCTGCGGCATTTGCACGCATGTAGTCCTGGGTGCGGCGAACCACGCGCGGCAGCAGCGGACGTCGGCCGGCATCCAGCAACGCCCTGTGGTTGTGCGGCAACTGCAACAGCAGGGAGGAGATCAGGTAGGCCTCTGCCTGCCGGGCGAGCACCGAGCCGGAGAACCCCGGGTCCGCATCCAGCGTGCTGCAAAGGTAGCGCACGAAGGCGGCGATTCCGGCCACGGGCGTCGCGTTCAGGTCCACGCCGGGCTCGAACACCAGCGACCCGCGCGGTTCCTGCTGGGCCAATTGCTCGAATTGGCGGGCCACGGCCGCCTGCGACAGCTGGACGATCAGTTGCGGGCTGTCGGCTGCCCAGCGCATGTGCAATGGCTCGCTGGGCGACGGCAGCGAGGCCACGCCGGTGTCGGAGCGAAGCTCCCGGCCGCCGCACCAGACCGTGGCGCCACCGCGCACCGGGATCTGCAGCAAGTAGAAGGTCCCCAGGTGCCCCGGGTCGATATCGACCGCTGCGCCGTATTGCACGTAATTCAGGCTGCAGCCCTCGCCCAGCGGCGCGCTGTGGTGGCGCGCATCGAGCAGTTCGCCCGCGTGGCAGGGATTCAGCGCATGCGGGCAGAACACGCGCGCCACGCTCTCGCGCGCCTGGTCCACATCGCGGGTGTGGAACAGGACGTGGCGCGAAAGCGGCAGGGGTTCGGTCTCGATCGGGTCCATCGCGAGGCCAATGCTGACGCAGCGCCCGCTACTGCGCAACCGGGCTCCCCCGGGGCCGCCCCCCACTCTGCCCGCGCGGCGCAAATTGCTGCGTTTTCGGGATGTTGGCTGCGCCTGGCGGATGCCGCGCCGCCGCGCCAGCGCCTATCTTTGTTCCACGTCAAAGACAACCAGGAGACAACAGCATGTTCAAGGGTTTATCCGGCAAGGCAGCCATCGTGACCGGCGGCGCCACGTTGATCGGCGCCGCCGTGGTGCGCGCGCTGCACGAAGCGGGCGTCAAGGTGACGCTGGCCGACATCGACGCCGCGGGCGGCGCCCGGGTGGCGGCCGGGTGCGGCGAAGGCGTGTGGTTCCGCGCCACCGACATCACCGACGACGCACAGGTACAGCGCTGTGCCGACGAGACGGCGGCGCGCTTCGGGCGGCTCGATTTCCTGGTCAACCTGGCCTGCAGCTACGTGGACGAGGGCCTGGCCTCCGGGCGCGCCGACTGGTTGGCGGCGCTCGACGTCAACGTGGCCAGCGCCGTGATGATGCTCAAGGCCGCCCTGCCCCACATGCGCCAGGCCGGCGGCGGCGCGGTGGTCAACTTCACCAGCATCTCCTCCAGGGTCGCGCAAACGGGCCGCTGGCTCTACCCGGTCAGCAAGGCCGCGCTGGTGCAGCTGACGCGCAACATGGCGATGGACCTCGCGCCCGAGAAGGTGCGCGTCAACAGTGTCTCGCCGGGCTGGACCTGGTCGGCCATCATGAACCAGCTCACCGGCGGCGACCGCGCGAAGACCGACCGCGTGGCCGCGCCCTTCCACATGCTGCGCCGCGTCGGCGACCCCGAGGAAGTGGCGCAGGTGGTGCTGTTCCTGTGCTCGGACCACGCCAGCTTCGTGACCGGCGCGGACTACGCCGTCGACGGCGGCTACTCGGCCATGGGCCCCGAATCCTTCGAGCCGGCCATCCCCAGGCTGATGGCCTGACCCATCCCGCAAACCCACCAGGAGACAACAGCATGCGCAACATCCTCGTCGTCGGCGCCGGCCAGTCCGGACTGCAACTCGCCTTGGGCCTGCAGGCCAAGGGCTATGGCGTCACCGTCGTTTCAAACCGCACCCCGGAGGACATCCGGAACGGCAAGGTGATGTCCAGCCAGTGCATGTTCCACGACAGCCTGCAGCACGAGCGCGAGCGCGGCATCGCCTTCTGGGAGAAGGACTGCCCGCCGGTCGAAGGCATCTCCTTCACCGTGCCGCATCCCGAGCAGGCCGGCGTCAAGGCGCTGCACTGGAGCCATCGTCTCGACGGCATCGCCCAGTCGGTGGACCAGCGCGTGAAAGTGCCGGGCTGGATGGCCGAGTTCGCCAAGCGAGGCGGTCGGCTCGTGATCCGGGACGCCGGCATCGACGACCTGGAGCAATGGACGCTGGAACACGACCTGGTGATCGTCGCCGCCGGCAAGGGCGAGATCGCGAGGATGTTCGAGCGCGACGCGGCGCGCAGCCCCTACGACAAGCCGCAGCGCGCCCTGGCGCTGACCTACGTGCACGGCATGCGCCCGCGCGAGGAGCACAGCGCCGTCAACTTCAACCTGATGCCCGGCGTCGGCGAATACTTCGTCTTCCCGGCGCTCACCAACAGCGGACCGTGCGAGATCATGGTGTTCGAAGGCCTGCCGGGCGGGCCGATGGACTGCTGGCGCGACGTCCGGACCCCCTCCGAGCACCTGGCGCGCTCGCTGGAGATGCTGCGCCGCTTCCTGCCCTGGGAGGCGCAGCGCTGCACGCAGGTGGAGCTGACCGACGCCAATGGCATCCTTTGCGGCGCCTTTGCGCCCACGGTGCGTCGTCCGGTGGGCAGGCTGCCCAGCGGGCGCGTCGTGATGGGCATGGCCGACGCCGTGATGCTGAACGACCCGATCACCGGCCAGGGCTCCAATAACGCGGCCAAGTTCGCCCACGCGGTGGAGAAGGCGATCCTGGCGCACGGCAACGCGGCCTTCGACGCCGCGTTCATGCAGGACACCTTCGAGCGCTTCTGGGCCGGCTACGGCAGCCACGTGACCGGCTGGACCAACGCCATGCTGCAGCCGCCGCCCCTTCATGTGCTGCAACTGCTGGGCGCGGCGGCCGGCTCGCCGAGCGTGGCGCGCCGCATCGTCAATGGCTTCAACGACCCGACGGACTTCGCCAACTTCTTCATGGCTCCGGACAAGGCCGAGGCCTACCTCGCGCAGGTGGCAGCATGACACACGCTGATCCGATCGCGCTGCCGCCGCTGCAGGCGCTGCGGCGCACCGCCTGCCTGCCGCCGGCCGATTTCAAGCTGGCGATGCGGCGCCTGGCCGGCGCCGTCTGCATCGTCGCCACCACCGACGGCCAGCGCCTGACCGGCCTCACGGCAACGGCCGTCACCTCGCTGTCGGCGGAGCCGGCACGCCTGCTGGCCTGCATCAACCTCAAGGGCAGCACCTTCCGCTTCATCGCCGACAGCCGCCGCATGAGCATCAACCTGCTGGGCCAGTCCCACACCGATCTGGCGCAGCGCTTCGGCGGCGCCGGCCCGGGCACGGGCGAGCTCTTCGAAGATCATCGCTGGGACACGATGGCCACCGGTGCGCCGATTCTGCGCGATGCGCTGGTCGGCTTCGACTGCGTCGTCGACGAGATGATGGTCGCCCACAGCCATGCCGTGATGATCGGCGAGATCAAGGCCATCCAGATGCACCCCGGCAACCAGCCGCCACTGCTGTATGCGGAAGGCCGCTATACCACCGTGGCACCTCAAGGAGACTCAAGAACATGACCACCCCTCGAACCAGTTCCCGAACCCTGCGCGTGCGCGCCAGCGACGGCAGCGGTGAATTCGGCGCCTACCTCGCCGTCCCCGCCGGCGGCAAGGGGCCCGGAATCGTCCTCGCCCAGGAGATCTTCGGTGTCAACAAGACCATGCGCCAGGTGGCCGACTACTACGCCGAGGAAGGCTACGTGGTGCTGGTGCCCGACCTGTTCTGGCGCCAGGAGCCCGGTGTCGAGCTCGACGAAAGCCAGTTCGACCGCGCCCTGGCGCTCTACCAGGGCTTCGACGAGGCCCGTGGCGTACACGACATCCAGGCCGCGCTGGGCGCGCTGCGCGCCTGCCCCGAGTTCGCCGGCGGCGCCGGCGTGCTGGGCTTCTGCCTGGGCGGCAAGCTGGCCTACCTGGCGGCCTGTCGCACGGACGCCGACGTCGCGATCGGCTACTACGGCGTGGGCATCGAGCAGGCACTGGGCGAAGCCGACCGGCTGAACGGCAAGCCCCTGGTGCTCCACATCGCCGAGAAGGACGGCTTCTGCCCGCCCGAAGCACGCGAGGCCATCCTGAAGGCGCTGGGCGGGCGCGCCGGCGTGGAACTGTACGTCTACCCCGGCGTGGACCACGCCTTCGCGCGCGTGGACGGCGCGCACTACGACAAGCCTGCGGCGCTGATGGCGCACCAGCGCAGCATCGCCGCGTTCCGGCGCGTGCTCGGGCCGCACTACGACCTGTCGGCGCTGTGGGACAAGCACTGCGAGTACGAGTTCGCCACCCGCGACGTGGACGCCACCATGGCCACCATGGTGCCCGAGCCCTACGTGAACCACATCCCGACCATGACCGGCGGCGTCGGCCACACCATGCTGGCGCGCTTCTACCGGCACCACTTCGTCGATGCCAACCCGCCGGACACCACGCTGATTCCGCTGTCCCGCACCATCGGCGCCAGCCAGATCGTGGACGAACTTCTTTTCTGCTTCACCCACACCTGCGAGATCGACTGGATGCTGCCCGGCATTCCGCCCACGGGACGGCGGGTGGAGATTCCGCTGGTGGCGATCGTGAAATTCCGCGGTGACAAGCTCTACCACGAGCACATCTACTGGGACCAGGCCAGCGTGTTGGTGCAGATCGGCAAGCTGAACCCGGAGGGCCTGCCGGTGGCGGGCGTGGAGACGGCGCGCAAGCTGCTGGACGAAAACCGACCCTCCAACGCCCTGATGGCGAAATGGCCGTCTTCCGAGGGACGCTGAGCACTGGTGCGAAGACCCGCCCGCCTGGTTCAGGAATCGCCGTCTCGCGCCAGCCATCGACGCAGCCGGCTGCGCAGGCTTCGCGGGGCTGTTCCACGTCCAGCGGACAGTTCGCAGTCACGGTAGATCTCCCGCTCGCGCTCGAGACACCGGCCGAGCGCCGCCAGATTGCGCTCGTTGTAGGCCCACACGCCCCGGACCACGAAGTTGCCCGGCGCCACCGAATCCGACTGTGGGCTGATCGTGACGCCGTGCGCTCCGATGCGCTGCAGCAGTGCCGAGCGCGCGGAGGCGATCTTCATGCCGTCCTCGTAGGATGCGACTTCGCTTCCGAGGGAAAAGCTGACCGTCTGAACGGCGACGAAGCGCTCGGAGATGAAGGAGATGGCCTCGAGAAGCACCAAGGGATCGAAGTTCCGCTTCCCGCTCTTGACGAATTGCGTAGCGACGAACCGGGTGATGTGAACGTTGGTCCCACCATGGGTCACATGAACGGGATCGAGAGTTCCCAGATGAGCGATCCGGTCGTAGACGTGGATCGGTTCGCCGAGCGCGTAGGGCGCGAGATCCGGCCCGCTGCAACGCAGTTCTTCGAATGTCTGCACAGGACGCGCACCCTGCACAGTCAGCGCTTCTGGCCACCCAGGGGGGTCGCCGGTCCATCGATGTCGATCAACAGACCCGGGACCGTCAGGAGGCGCAACGCGTCTATCTGGCTGTATTCCTGGTCGACGGCAAGAAAGCGCATCTCGCACTCGCCGATCCTGATGCTGTCGCCGTTCGCCAGAACCTGCTCGGATCCGACCTTGACGCCGTTCAGGAACGTGCCGTTGCGGCTGCCGAGATCCTTCAGGGTCACGAACGCCGGCCCGACCGTGATGGACGCATGCACGCGGCTCACCTGGCTCACGTCGATGACGAGGTCGTTGATCGAGGCGCGCCCGATCTTCGTTTCGTGTGCCTTCAGCGAGACCTGCTTGGTCTTGCCGGGGTGCTCCATCAGGATTAGTTTCGGCATGCGCTCTCCCTGTCAAACGCCGAAAGCAGTGCTGCTCATGCGAATCCATTGTGGGTTTCGGGGTGTTCGCCGTCTACTTCCCGAAGGGGAAGGTGCGCCAGGGCGCCCTTGTCGATAGCCTGCCTTGCGGCAATCAGGTCGCCGTCAGGCGGCGAATGGCATCGAGAACCTGAGCGCCGGAATCGCTCTTGCGAAAGTAGGCCGCGCAGCCCGTGGCATGCGCGCTGGCGCGCGTCTCGGGATCGTCGTGCGCGGTGATGAAGATGAATGGAGAGTGCCCGCCTTGCGCGACCAGGCGCTGGGCGAGTGCGATGCCGGACATGCCGCCGAGCTGTACATCGAGCACCAGGCAATCGAACCGGGGCTGCTTCGTATCCGCGAGGAACGCCTCTGCCGACGCATAGGTGATCGGCTGTATGCCGGTCGCGCGCAGCAGCCGTCCAAGCGATCGGCAAAGGCTTTCATCGTCGTCGATGACGGCGACATGGATGGGGGTGTTGGTGCTCATCGGAGATCAGTGCGGGCACTGTCGGCGTCCCGGCGCCGGTCGTCTACTGCCCCTAAGGGAAGGTGAGCGGGTTGGCGGTCTGAACGCCTGCCTCCTGGGTGAGTTGCGCAAGTGCCGCGACGGATCGCACTCCCAGCTTGGCCATGATGGCCGTGCGGTGCAACTTCACGGTGCGCTCCGTGATGCCGAGGTCGCTGGCCATCTGCTTGTTGAGCCGCCCCCGCAGGACATGGGAGAGCACTTCGCGCTCGCGCGCCGAGAGCGCATCGAAGCGCTCGCGCAGCGCACGCCGCTGGGCCCTCGCCTCGCGTTCCTGCGCGTCGCGCGCCAGGGCGCGCCGCACCGCGTCGAGCAGTTGCTCCATGGGTGCGCGCTTTTCGAGGAAATCCTCCGCGCCGCCGCGCATCGCCCGCACGGTCGAGGCGATATCGCCCTGGCCGGTCAGAAAGAGCAGCGGCATCGGATTGGACGTCCGGACGAGCGCCGATTGCAGATCGAGTCCGTTCAAACCGGGCATCTGCAGATCGGCCACCACGCAGCCCGGCGCGTCGGCGGTGTTCTGCGCGAGAAAATCGCTCGCACACAGGAAGGTCTTCACCGCGAAGCCGCTGGCCCGCAGCAGTCGCGACGTGGCCGTGAGGAACGACACATCGTCGTCGACAAGGTGGACCGTGGGTAGGGTCACGTTCATTGGGTAACCTCCGTGCTCCGCACTGCGGTGCGAGCGCCTTCGGGCGGCCGGGCGGCGTTCATGCCGCGGCAACCTCCATCGCAACCGGCAGCGTGAAGCGAAGCCTCGCCCCGCCCCCGTCGAGATTCTCGGCCCACAATCGGCCGCCATGCGTCTCCACGAGGGTGCGCGAGATCGACAGGCCCATGCCCATTCCGGTCGGCTTGGTGGTGAAGAACGATCCGAAGACCTGCTCGAGTCGTTCGGCGGGGATGCCCAGGCCGTTGTCGCTCACGGCGATCTCGACCGCCCGCGCCCCATCGCGCACGGCGGGCACGGCGGTCACGGCGATGCGCCGGACCTTTCTGCCCGCCTCGTCGATCGAGTCCATGCCATTGGAGATCAGGTTGAGCAAGACCTGCTGAAGATGCACACGGTCGCCAAGCACCGGCGGCACGTCGTCCGCGATCTCCAGCGCCAGGCTCACCTGCCTGGCCGCGGCGTCGGGACGCGAGAGCGCCGCAACGTCGCCGAGGAGCTCGCCCACGTCGAGCGGCTGCATGTCGATGTGGCGGCGCCTGAGCAGCGCGCGCATGCGGTCGATGACCGCACCGGCACGTTGGTCGTCGGCGAGGATGTCGGCGACGATCGCGCGGATCTCGTCCAGGTCCGGCGAGGGCGCCTGCAGCAGGATCGACGCCGCCTCCGCATTGCGCAGGATCGCACCGAGCGGCTGGTTGATCTCGTGCGCCAGGGCCGAGGCGAACTGGCCCATCACCGAGACCCGCCCCGCGTGGACGATGTCGTGCTGCAGCTGCAGCAGCTCCTGCTCGGCCTGTTTGCGCGCGCTGCAATCGCTGCAGACGCCGCGCATGCGGATCGGCCGGTGACCAGTATCGAGGTCGACCCGGCCCTGCGCCGCAATCCAGCGGATCCGGCCGTCCGGCAGCATCAGGCGGAATTCCGATGCGTACTCGCCGCCATCCACTGCCGCCTTCGCCAGCGTCTGCCGGACGGCATCGCGATCATCGGGATGCAGTCTCATCAGCAGGCGTTCCTGGTCCAGCGCTTCCGTGGGAGCAAAGCCGAACAGCTCGCGCCACTTGTCGCTGGCCCAGAAGTCGCTGCGAGCGAATTCCCGGACCCAGATCCCCAGGTTCGCGGCATCGGCGGCGAGATTCATTCGCTGTTCGCTTTCGCGCAACTCGTGAACGAGCTGCGACGACCGGAGCACTTCTCGACTCACCTCGTACCCGATCAGGACGATGAAGCCGGCATAGAACAGCTTGATCGTGACAGGCGCCTCGATGACGCCCCAGAACAGGAGCGCGGCCTGTACCAAGGCAGCGATCAGCATCACGGCAAGCATGCCTCCGACCCTGAGCGCGGTACGCCTGTTGCCGCGACGCCAGGCGGTGAGGCTGGCGTCGGCCACATAGATCAGAACCAGGAGCGCGCCGAGCTGCCCGACCAGCATCCACGGGTTCGGCACGCCCACCGGCACCGAGACGGATTCGCCGAGGAACGGAATGCGTCGAAGTTCCGTGACCGCCTTGTAGTTGAGATTCTGTCCCGTCGTGAAATCGAGCAGCAGCGAGATGGTGCGCAGCCCGATCCCCCCCCATGCGAGCCACGGGCGGCCCGCGTTCAGGTACACGCGCACGAAGGGGACGAGCGACACGAGCAAGAGCCATACCGGCACATGGACCCACCTCAGTGCAGTGCCGAATTCTTCGGGCGTCTGCGCATGGATCATCCACAGGTCGCAGAACACGAAGCCCGTGGTCGCCACGGCCATGAGCGAAAAGAAGAAGTAGGGCCACGCCGTGCGATCCCTGACCCAGACCGGCAGGAGCACCCCGGCGAACGTGAGACACGCCGCCGCGATCATGGACCAGATGACGGTGATCCAGCTCACGGCGACACGCGGCCCGGCGGGCAGATCCGCGCGGCGAGATTCTTCAGGCCCCGCGCGGACGGGCCGACCCGGGCCGGGCCGGCTGAGGGATGCGACTGGCGGTCAACGGACATGTGCGTCTTCGATGTTGCGCCGGCGCATTTTCATTCCGGCGCGATGGAGAACAGTGCGACGACATTATCCAGTTCCAATGCCGGTTTCTACGCCAGCGCCCGCAACTCTCGCAAGGCCACCGACAGCATGGCGGCGTCCGGTGCCGCCACCGCACGCAGTTCGGTCATGAGCTGGGCGGCGCGCTCCAGCGTGCGGCCATTGGTCGCCTGCCACGCGTCCACCACGGTGTCGGGCGATTCGCCCTCCTCTTCGCGGTGGCCCGCCAGCACCGAGGCCGTGATCGAGCGCTGCAGCCCCGACAGGTCGTCCAGCATCGCACCCTTGGCCAGCATCTGCCAATGCGCATCGCCCGCCAGCGCCGCGATGCGGTCGCGCAGCCAGGGCAGGCCCAGGCGGTTGGCCAGGTCGAAGTAGATGGCGGCCGCGAGTTCCACCGGCCAGCGCGCGCTGCCGGCCAGCTCCGCGATGTCGAGCGCGGCATTGAGCGAATCGAAGGCCACCACCCGCTCGGCCAGTTCGCGCGGTACGCCGCCCGCGAGGTACTGGGCGACCGCCGCCTCGTTGCGGCCGCGCTCGTCGGCATCGAGCAACTTCGGCAGACGCGCCGACAAGGCCTCGACGTTGGGCCTGAAGCGGTCGATGGTGGACTGCATGTCCTCGGCCAGTCGCGGCGATCGCAGGAACCACTTGGTGGCGCGTTCGATCTGGCGGCTGACATCGATCAGCAGCCGGCTCTGGACCGCGTCTTCGACCTTGTTGTCCAGCGCATTGGCCGCCGCCCACAGCGGCACCATGCCGAAGATCTCGCGGCTGAGCAGATAGGCGCGCACCACTTCGAAGGGCCGCGCGCCCGTGGTCTCCACGAGCCGGTGGACCAGGGTGCTGCCCACCCGATTGATGGTGCTGTTCGTCACATGGGTCGCGATGATCTCCCGCCGCAGCGGATGCCGGGGCATCCAGCCCGCGAAGCGCTGGCGCAGCAAGGTCGGGAAGTAGCGCTCCAGCGCAGTGGCCACCCACGGGTCGTCCGGCAGCGGCGATCCGAGCAGCTCGTCGTAGAGCCAGATCTTGCTGTAGGCCAGCAGCACCGCGGCTTCCGGCGTCGCGAGGCCCTGGCCGGCCGCGCGGCGCTCGGCGATGGCCTCGTCGGTCGGCAGGAACTCGATGGCGCGGTTCAGGCGTTGCGATTTCTCGAGGAACTGCATGAAGCGCGCCTGCGCATCGAGCAGCTGCGGCGCAACGCGGTTGGTGACCGACAGGATCTGCGTCTGGAAGACGTTGTCGCGCAGCACGAGTTCGGCCACTTCGTCCGTCATCTCGGGCAGCAGCGTGTTGCGCTGCTTCTCGGTGAGCTCGCCTTCGGCCACCGGCAGTCCCAGCAGGATCTTGATGTTGACCTCATGGTCGGAGGTGTCCACGCCGGCCGAGTTGTCGATGGCGTCGGTGTTGATCCGCCCGCCGGCGCGCGCGAACTCGATGCGTCCGAGCTGGGTGCAGCCGAGGTTGCCGCCCTCGGCGAAGACCTTGCATCGCAGCTCGCGGCCGTCGACGCGCAAGGCATCGTTGGCGCGATCGCCCACCTGCGCATGGCTCTCGTGGCTGGCCTTCACATAGGTGCCGATGCCGCCGTTGTAGATGAGCTGCACCGGCGCCTTGAGGATCGCGTTGACGAGCTCGGTCGGCGTCAGCGCATCCACTCCGGCGCCGATCCCTAAAGCGGTCTTCACCTCGGGCGTCAGCGCGATCGACTTGGCCGCGCGCGGATGGATGCCGCCGCCTTCGGAGATCAGGCTCGTTTCGTAATCGGCCCACGAGGAGCGCGGCAGCCTGAACATGCGTTCGCGCTCGACGAAGGACTTCTCGGCATCGGGCGACGGGTCGAGGAAGATGTGGCGGTGGTCGAAGGCGGCCACGAGCCGGATGTGGCGCGACAGCAGCATGCCGTTGCCGAACACGTCGCCCGACATGTCGCCGATGCCGGCCACGGTGAAGTCCTGGCTCTGCGTGTCGATGCCCAGCTCGCGGAAATGCCGCTTGACCGACTCCCAGGCGCCGCGCGCCGTGATGCCCATGACCTTGTGGTCGTAGCCCACAGAGCCGCCGGAGGCGAAGGCATCGCCGAGCCAGAAGCCGTATTCGGCGCTGATGCCGTTCGCATAGTCGCTGAAGGTGGCCGTGCCCTTGTCGGCCGCGACCACGAGGTAAGGGTCGTCCTCGTCGTGGCGCCGCACGTCCACCGGCGGCACGATCGCGCCGCCCGCCCGGTTGTCGGTGATGTCGAGCAGGCCGCGCAGGTAGTCCTGGTAGCAGGCCACGCCTTCCTTCATGAAGGCATCGCGGTCGGCCGGCGACGGCGCGCGCTTGAGCACGAAGCCGCCCTTGGAGCCCACCGGCACGATCACGGTGTTCTTCACCATCTGCGCCTTCACCAGGCCCAGCACCTCGGTGCGGAAGTCCTCCGGCCGGTCGGACCAGCGAAGGCCGCCGCGCGCCACGCGCCCTCCGCGCAGGTGCACGCCCTCGAAGCGGGTGGAATAGACGAAGATCTCGAACATCGGCTTGGGTGCGGGCAGCTCCGGCACCTTGCTCGAATCGAACTTGAAGGACAGGAACCGGCGCCGCTCGCCGGCCGCATCGCGGCGCCAGAAGTTGGTGCGCGTGGTGGCCAGGACCAGGTCCAGGTAGCGGCGCAGCACGCGGTCTTCCGACAGGTTGGACACCTGCTCCAGCGCGGCCTCGATCTCGGCCACCTTGGCGAGCACGGCCGCCGGGTCGGCCGACTCCGGCGCGGGATCGAATCTGAGGCGGAACAGCGCCACGAGCTCGCGCGCGATGGCGGCATTGCTCACCAGCGTGGCCTCGATGAAAGCCTGCGACAGCGCGAAGCCGATCTGCTTCATGTACTTCGCATAGGCGCGCAGCACCACGATGTCATACGCCGGCAGGCGCGCCGCCAGCACCAGGCGGTTGAAGTCGTCGTTCTCGACGCCGCCCATGTAGACGGCGCCGAAGGCTTCCTCGAACACCGGGCGCAGCGCGTCGACGTCGGGGTCGGCCTCGCCCACGGCACTGGCGAGGCCGAAGTCGTGCACCCACATGACGGCGCCGTCGTGCGCCGCGATGCGGTGCGGATGCTCGTCCAGCACCCGCATGCCCAGATGCTCCATCATCGGCAGGCTGCTCGACAGCACCAGCGGCGCGCCGCGCACGACCAGCTTGAAGCGCAGCATGCCGGGCGCGGCTTCGAGCGGCTTGTACAGGTTCATGCCGAGCGGCCGCGTGTCGCCGAGTTGCTCGATGAGCTCGATGTCGTGCACCGCCATGCGCGCCGCGAACTCGTCGCGGTAGCCGGCCGGGAAGGCATTGCCGTACTGACGCAGCAGCGCATTGCCGCGCGCCTCGCCGGTCGCCTCGACAAGGGCCGACTTCAGTTCGTCCTCCCAGCGGCGCGCGGCGGCCACCAGGCGCTGCTCGAGCTCGCGCACGTCGTAGGGCGGAATGCCCCCGGGGCGGGTGCGCACCGTGATCTGGATGCGCGCGAGCATCGATTCGGACAGGTGCACGTTGAACTCGGAGCCCGCGCCATTGAAGACCTGCTCCAGGATGACCTGCCACTTCTGCCGCAGGGCCGTGGTGTAGTTCTCGCGCGGTGCATAGATCATGCACACGACGAAGCGCTCGTAGGGCTCGCGCCGCACGAAGAGGCGAAAGCGCTGCCGCTCCTCGAGGTGCAGCACGCCCATCGCGGTGGCCAGCAGTTCGTCGCCACCGGTCTGGAAGAGCTCATCGCGCGGATAGGTCTCCAGGATGTTCACGAGCGCCTTGCCCGAGTGGCTCGCGGGCGGCAGGTCCGCGCGCGCGAGCACGTCGGCGACCTTCTTGCGCAGCAGCGGGATGTCCAGCGGACTCGCGCTGTAGGCGGTGTGCGTGAAAAGGCCGAGGAAGCGGTCCTCGCCCGTGACCTGGCCCTTGGCATCGAAGCGCTTCACGCCGATGTAGTCGAGGTAGCCTGGCCGATGCACGGTCGAGCGCGAGGTCGACTTCGTGATGATCAGCAGATTGGGCAGCCGTGCCTGCGCGCGCACCTGCGCCGGCAGCGCCGCGAACGCGGCGGCCGGATCCTTGACCGCCTCGCGCAGGACGCCCAGACCCGAGTCCGGTACCGCCTTGAGCGTGTCCTCGCCGTTCCGGCTCACGAGGTCGTGGCTGCGATGGCCGAGGAAGGTGAAGTTCCCGGCGGCCAGCCAGCGCAGGAAGGCAAGGTCCTCGGCGAGCTCCTGGGCCGGAACGGGCAGGGACTGCGTCTCGAGCTGCGCGACGATGTCCAGCACGCGCTGCTGCATCTTCTGCCAGTCGGCAACGGCCTCGCGAACGTCGCCCAGCACGCGCGACAGGTCCGCGGCCAGCGCCTCGAACTGCGCGGCATCGGCCATGCGGTCGACTTCCACGTGGATGAAGGATTCGCGCGGCGCATCGGCAGCACCGACCTCCACGAGCTGCCCCTGCGCGTCGCGCTTCACGCCGATGAGCGGGTGGATGATCAGGTGCAGCGTCAGGCCATGGCGGTTGACCTCCATGGTCACCGAGTCGACCAGGAAGGGCATGTCGTCATTGACGATTTCGACGATCGTGTGGGTCGACTGCCAGCCGTGCTCCGAGATGTTCGGATTGAACACGCGCACCTTGATCTTGCCCGGCTCCCGCTTGCGCGCGAAATTCCAGTGCGACAGCGCTGCGCCGTACAGGTCGGCCGGCTGGCGTTCGGCCAGGTCCTCCGGGTCGACCTGCCCGAAGTACTGCCGCACGAAGACGCCCAGCTGCTGCGCAGCGGCGGCATCGCCCACCTTGTCCTCGATCATCCGAACCACTTCGCCCAGACGCTCGTCCGTGCGCCCGGCCCCTGTTGCCTTCTTCAACATGGTCTTGTCTCCTTCGTCGGTTCCGCCGAATTCGACAATCTACATCCGCAACGTGTCAAGGCGTGCTAGGGCTGCTCCCGCAGGCAGCCCCCGGGGGCCGGTCCTGGCAAACGGCACTTTCAGGCTGCGAGAAGCGCCTTGGCTCGCGCGACGACCCTGTCGACCGTGAAGCCGTACTTCTCGAGCAGCACCCCCGCCGGCGCCGACGCACCGTATCGGTCGACACCGAGCATGTCGCCGCGCAGGCCGACATAGCGATCCCAGCCTTGGCGCACGCCGAGTTCCACTGCGAGGCGGGCCGTGACCTGCGGCGGGAGCACCTCGTCGCGATAGCCCTGGGGCTGCATTTCGAACAGATCCCAGCTCGGCATCGACACGCAGCGCACCGCCACGCCTTCGGCGCCGAGGCGGTCGGCGGCAGCGAGGATGAGGCCGACCTCGGAGCCGCTGGCCATCAGGATCAGCGATGGCAGCGCCGGGCCGGCGTCGCAGAGGACGTAGGCGCCTCGCCGCACGCCTTCGGCGCCCGCGTACCGGCCACGGTCGAGCGTGGCGACGTCCTGCCGCGTCAGCGCCAGCAGCACCGGCCGGTCGCGCGCCTCGACCGCGATCTTCCACGCGATCGCGGTCTCGTTGGCATCGGCCGGGCGCAGCAGCGTCAGGCGAGGGATCGCGCGCAGGCTGGCGAGTTGCTCGACCGGCTGGTGCGTCGGTCCGTCCTCGCCCAAGGCCAGGCTGTCGTGCGTGAAGACGTGGACGACGTGCAGGCCCATGAGTGCGGCCAGGCGGATCGGCGGCCGCATGTAGTCGGAAAAGATCAGGAAGGTCGAGCCGTAGCCGATGAAGCCGCCGTGCGCCGCCAGACCGTTGACGATCGCGCCCATCGCGTGCTCGCGAACACCGAAGTGGATGTTGCGGCCCGCATGACTCCAGCCGCCGCCGCCGGAGCCCTCGCTGTCCTTGTTCGGGGCCAGCGGCGGGTTGAAGTCGCCCTGCCCCTTCATCGCGGTGTGCGTCGACGGATCGAGGTCGGCCGAGCCGCCCATGAGCGCCGGCAGCTTCGGCGCCAGGGCGTTGAGCACCTTGCCGCCGGCCACGCGGGTCGCCATGCCCTTGGCATCGGCGGCGAACACCGGGACGTCGGCGTCCCAGCCGCCCGGCAACTCGCCCTGCAGGCGCCGCTGCAGTTCGAGCGCCAGCTCGGGAAGCGCCTGCCCATACGCCGCCATGCGCGCGTTCCAGTCGGCCTCCGCAGCCGCGCCGGCCCCCAGCGCTTCGCGGAACCGGGCCAGCGCGGGCGCGGGCACCAGAAACGGCGGCTCGACCGGCCAGCCGAGCGTCTCCTTGGTCTTCTTGACGTCGGCGACGCCGAGCGGCGAACCGTGCGCCTTGAAGCTGTCCTGCTCGGGCGAGCCGAAGCCGAGGTGGGTGCGAACGAGGATCAGCGACGGCCTCGTCGCGTCGGCGCAGGCCGTGGCGAGCGCCGCGTCGATCGCCTGCAGCTCGTTGCCGTCATCGACGCTCAGCACCTGCCAGCCGTAGGCCTCGAAGCGCCCGGCGCGATCCTCGGTGAAGGTCATGTCGGTGCCGGCAGAAAGCGTGACCGAGTTGTCGTCGTAGAGGCAGACCAGCTTGCCGAGCTTCAGGTGGCCCGCCAGCGACGCCGCCTCGGAAGCGACGCCTTCCATCAGGTCGCCGTCGCTGGCGATCGCCCAGGTGCGGTGGTCGACGATCCGGTGGCCGCCCTGGTTGTAACGTGCTGCCAGCTGCGCCTCGGCGATGGCCATGCCGACCGCGTTGGCGAAGCCCTGGCCGAGCGGGCCGGTGGTGACTTCGACGCCCGCCGTGTGGCCGCGCTCCGGGTGCCCCGGCGCCTTGCTGCCCCACTGCCGAAAGCGCTTGATGTCGTCGATCGACAGCTCGTAGCCGGTCACGTGCAGCAGGGCATAAAGCAGCGCCGAGCCATGCCCGGCCGAGAGCACGAAGCGGTCGCGGTCGGGCCACTGCGGGTTCGAGGGGTTGTGCTTCATGTAACGCGTCCACAACACGTAGGCCATCGGCGCGGCGCCGAGCGGCAGCCCGGGGTGGCCGCTGTTGGCCTGCTGCACCATGTCGACCGCGAGGAAGCGCAGCGTGTCGATGCATAGCTGATCCAGCGTCGTCGCTGTCATGGGAAGGCCTCGATTCGTTCAGGCGATGGGCGGCGTGGTCGAGGCCGTCTTGTCGGCAATCCCGTCGAGCAGGCTCTTCCACGACTTGGCGAAGGCATCGGCGCCTTCCCGCTGCAGCCGCTCGGCAAGCGCGGCATCGTCGATGCCGCGGGCGCGGAATTCGGCGATGACCGATTCGGCGTCGACATTCATGTCGTCTCCGGTCCGAATCTTTTCTCGACGTGCCCCCCGAACTCGTTGCGCATCGCCGAGAGCACCTGGTTGGCGAAGCCGGCCTCGCCGCGGGACGTGAAGCGCTGGTAGAGCGCCGCGCTCAGCACGGGTGTCGGCACCGCCTCGTCGATCGCCGCTTCGACGGTCCAGCGGCCCTCGCCCGAATCGGAGACGCGGCCGCTGTAGGCCGCGAGCTCGGCGTCCTTCTGCAAGGCGTTCGCCGTCAGGTCGAGCAGCCACGAGCCGATCACGCTGCCCCGCCGCCAGAGCTCGGCGATCTCGGGCAGCTTCAGGTCGTACTGATAGAACTCAGGGTGGCGCAGTGGTGTCGTCTCGGCGTCGACGCTGCGGTCGCGCGTGCCGACGTTGGCGTTCCTGAGGACGCCGAGGCCCTCCGCATACGCAGCCATGAGCCCGTATTCGATGCCGTTGTGGACCATCTTGACGAAGTGGCCGGCGCCGTTCGGGCCGCAATGCAGGAAGCCCTGTTCGGCCGGCGCCGGCTCGCCCGAGCGGCCGGGCGTTCGCGGCGCCGCGTCGACGCCCGGCGCCAACGCGGCGAAGATCGGCCTCAGGCGCTCGACCACGTCGGCCGCGCCGCCGATCATCAGGCAATAGCCGCGCCCCTGGCCGGCGATGCCGCCGCTGGTGCCGACGTCGATGTAGTGAAGGCCCGATCCGCGGAGCAGCTCGGCGCGCCGGATGTCGTCGCGGTAGTAGGAATTGCCCCCGTCGATGACGATGTCCCCCGCATCGAGATGCGGCATCAGCTGTTCGAGCCCGGCGTCCACAGCCGCCGCCGGCACCATCAGCCAGACGGCGCGCGGACGCTCCATCTTCGCTGCCAGTTCGGCGAGCGACGCGGCGCCCTTCGCGCCCTCGTTCTGCAACGCCGCCACCGCCGCCGCCTGCATGTCGTGGACGACGCACTCGTGGCCTTTCGCCAGAAGCCGCCGCACCATGCTGGCTCCCATTCGGCCGAGGCCAATCATCGCGAGTTGCATGATTGATCTCCTTTGGATCGAACGAACCAAGCTTCAGGCCGGGCATGGCCGGCGTCGCGACGGACGCGGCCTCGCTTTCGTGTCGGAGGCGGAGCACGCGCACAACGACGCCCCGATCCGGATCGCCCCTCCTCCGAATTGATGAGGCATCGGCTGTCCGATCGGCTCGCGTCCGAGGCACACTGGGCGACAGAGATCAAGACCATGTCGAACGACCTTCCACCCAGTCACCAAATCCTGAACGCCGCGCGCGATGCCAGTGGGGGCGACATCGCGCGGGCGATGCGCTGGTATCGCACCGAGCCGATCGTTCCGCTGGACTACAAGACCGCTGAAAGGCTGGTTGCCGAAGGCCGTGCGGCCGACGTGCTCCGCGCGATGAGATGCTCGGAGGTCGGCCTCACCGGGTGGCCCTTCAGGAATCGGGAAAGGCTGGCCTGAGCGGGTCGCTAGAGGCCGACCCTCTGGTATTGCTCGACCTGGCACCCATAGGTGCCTGGCTGCATTGAACACACCGAATACGAATAGCCCCGTGACGGGCCACTCGCGCAGCCGGCCACGACGAGACACACGAGCATTGCGCTCGCCAACTTGAACATGGTTCCTTTCGCTTTCAAGTCCGCATTCCCGCTCGAGCTGATACATTGCAACCGATTCAGACTTGCAATCCTCCGGAGCCAAGCCATGACCGCAGACCCATCCACGCGACAGGCGATCGAACAACTGTTGGGCATCGTGGAGGCCATGGTGGCGGATGGCGACCTGGATGATCTCGAGATCGAGTTTCTCGGCGCGTGGCTTGCCGAGAACTCCAGCCTCGCGCGCGTCTGGCCTGGCAGTGCGATCCGCAGCGCGATCGAGACTGTCATGGCGGATGGGCATGTCAGCGAAGAAGAGCGCGCCTATCTGCTGACGACACTCAGCCAGTTGGCGCGAGGAGATTTCGCGGCGGACGGTAAGAAAGGCTCGGCTGAACTGGCGCTTCCGTTGGACGACGAGATCGAGATCACGCTGCGCGATTCGCTGGTCTGCCTGGCGGGCGAGTTTCTCCATGGAACGAAGGCTGCATGCGAGCGGCTTCTGGAGCGGGTCGGCGGCTGGCCCGTGCGGGCAGTCAGCAGGGATGTCCGCTACCTGGTCATCGGGTCCAAGGTGTCGCCGAACTGGGCCCAGACACCCGACGGAAAGACGATCAAGGACGCGCTGGCGCTGCGGCAGGCCGGACACGCGATTGCGGTCATTTCAGAACGGCGCTGGCTCGAAAGCCTTGCGCAAGGAGCGGCACCTTGACTGCTTGCATGGCAGCGAGGGATGTCCTCGAAGCAGTCTCAGGTCGGGCATAGCACGAGCTTGCCCTCCAGGCCCCCCGCCTCGAGACGGCGGTGCGCATCGGCAACCTGTTCGAAGGAGATACGCTCGGCGACGCGAGGATGGATGGCGCGCGTTGCCAGCAATTCGAAAAGCCGCGCCAGGTCTTCGCGGAACCAGAGGGGATGCCGTGCGCGCATCACGTTGATCGAATAGAAAGCGGCGCGCTTGCTGCCGGGCAGCCAGCTCCAGAGATACAGGCGCGCGATCCACGTCAACAGGGCAAGCATGCCCCGCTGCGCCTGGACTCCCGCCGAGTAGCCATAGGCACAGAGGAATCCCCCGGGGGCGAGCGCGGCGAATGACCTGCGATAGCCGTCCTCGCCGATGCCATCCAGCACCACGTCGAAGCCGCCCGGCAGCACCTGCGTGAAGTCTTCGCGCTCGTAGTCGATCGGCGTGGCACCCAGTTCCCGGATCAGTGCCGCATGCTCGCCGCGTGCGGCGCCCCAAAGCTCGACGCCCGCGAGCTTCCCCAGGACAAGCAGCGCCTGGCCAACGGCACCGGCAGCGCCATGCACGAGCACGCGCTGGCCTCGCTGGACCCGGGCCGCGCGGTGCAGGAGCTGGTAGGCGGTCGTCCAGCTCAGGACCAGCGTCGCCGCCTCCGCGGCGTCGAGGCCCGCGGGCACCCGAGTCAGGTCACGGGCCCGAAGCGTGCGATACGCGGCGTTGGACCCGACGACCGTCATGTCCGCCACGCGCTCGCCAAGCTGGATTCCGGCGACGCCGTCGCCGAGCTGGTCGACCTCTCCGACGAGGTCATATCCCAGTGCGAACGGTGGCCGAAGGCGTGAAGTCTGTGGGTAGAGGTGGCGCCGGATCAGTACATCCGTGTACTCCAGGCCCGAGGCGAGCACGCGAACCCGCACTTCGCCGGGGCCGGCGGTCGGCATGGAGGCTTGCACCACCTCCAAGCCGTCGGGACCGCCGAAGCGGCTGACCTGAATGACCCGGTTGCGCGGCTCGCTCATGGCTGGAACCCCAATATGCCTCGACAGTGTGGCGCCCCCCGTCCCAAGGCGCTGTGATCTCGGTCAAAGACTTGGGCGAATCGACCTGATCGGGCAGAAACCTTATATTTCGTTACCGTCACTGCACCGCCCCGCCCGCATGGACAACGACGAGGTCAACCAGCTGCTGGCACGCATCGGCCGCGAAGACCAGGCAGCGTTTCGTCAGCTCTACAAGGCGTTCAGCCGCAAGGTGTACGCGTATGTGCTCAACATGCTGGGCGACCACGCACGAGCCGAGGAAGTCCTGGCGGACTCCTTTTACGAGGTCTGGCGCCACCCGGAGCGCTTTCGCGGCGATTCGCAGTTCTCCACGTGGCTGATCGGAATCGCGCGCAGGAAGGCGCTGATGGTCTATCGCGCGCGCCGCCCCGACGAGGTGCATGGAGATCTCGAAGACATCGCCGAGACCGCCGCCTCCGACACGCCGGACGGCTATGCGGAGCTGGCCGGCAAGCAACGGCGCGAAGGCGTGCAACTTTGCATGGGCAAGCTGTCGGACGAACATCGCGAGTGCCTGCACCTGGTGTTCTACGAGGGCATGAGCCTGGCTGAGGTGGCAGAGGTGCAGAACTGTCCCGAGGGCACCGTCAAGACGCGCCTTTTCCACGCCCGCCAGAAGATCAAGAATTGCCTGCAGGCGCTGCTGCGCAGTGAGGGCGGTGCCCCTGACGCCAGAGGCGCTCTCGCATCCTGAGGCTTCGGCGCACCTGGCCATCGCGCGAAAATTAAATTTGAACCGGAGGGCGATCTCGCGCAACCCAGAGCCGACACGGGCATGTCCCGGGAGCACGACATCATGAAAGAACGCTTCGAAGAACTACTTCCCTGGTACGCCAACGGCTCGCTGGGCGCCGAAGACCGCGCCTGGGTCGAGGCCTACATCGAACAGCACCCCGAGGCCCGCAGCGAGTTGGACTGGTATCGCTCGCTGCAGGCGCGGGTGCAGGAAAACGCCCCGGCCGTGCCGGCAACGATCGGCCTGGCCCGCACCATGCGCCTGATCCAGGGCGACCGCCCGACCCTGGCCGAGCGCATCAGCGCCTTTTTCGGCAACTTCGGCATGCGCCCGAGCTATGCGTTGGCCGCGCTGGCGGTCATGGTCGTGCAAGGTGGCGTGATCATGTCCCTGCTCGGCGACGCCCGCGACAGCGCCGACGAGATCCGCGCGCTGCACGCGGTTCAAGTCAACGAGGGCCCGATGCTGAAGATCAGCTTCGCGCCGGACGCCAGGGAGACCGACATCCGCATGCTGGTGGTCCAGGTGCATGGCGAACTGGCCGGTGGCCCTGGCCAGCTCGGCGACTACTACCTGCGTGTACCGGCCGGAAGCGAAGCGGCGGCGCTCGCCCAGGTCAAGGCCGCCCCGATCGTTCAGGCCGCCGCGCTCGCACCTGGCGTGCCGCCCCGGGAGTAGCCGACATGGCCACACTGCTGACCCGTCGTCTGCTGCTGCGCGGCGCGTTGGGTGCCGCAGCGCTGCCCTTCGGTCCCGCCATGAGCCGCCCGGCCGTTCCGAAGGCGAATACCGAAGCGCCGCTGCGCGAAGGTACTCCAATCAGCCGCCCGGCCGTTCCGAAGGCGAATACCGAAGCGCCGCTGCGCGAAGGTACTCCAATGAGCGCGGCGGCCGATCTCAACAGCGCCGGCTCGCGCATCGCCCTGGTGATCGGCAACGGCGCCTACCGCACTGCGCCCCTGAAGAACCCGCCGGGCGACGCCAGCGCCGTGGCGGCGGTGCTCCGAGGCCTCGGCTACGACGTGACCCTGCGCCAGAACACGCGGCTGCCGGACCTGATCGAATCGCTGCGCGAGTTTTCGGTTCGTGCGCCGAAGGCGGCGGTTCGCGTGTTGTTCTATGCCGGTCACGGGGTCCAGGTGAGGGGTCGCAACTACCTGGTGCCGATCGATGCCGATCCCCAGTCCGAAGAGGACATCCAGCGGCAAACCGCGGACGTCGGCGAGTTCGTCGACCGGCTCAGTGCCATCGGAACCGGCGCCAACATCGTGGTGCTCGACGCCTGCCGGGTGAACCCGTTCGCCGGTGGCGTCATCGTGGGCCCCGACGGACGGCGCCTGAAATTCCGCGGCGCGACGCCGGGTGGGCTGGCGACGCTCGATGCGCCCGTGGGCACGCTCGTGGCCTTCTCGACGGCGCCGAACGGCGTGGCGCTCGACAGCGCCAACAGCGAGCACAGCGTCTATGTGCGTCACCTGCTGGTCAACATGTCGATGCCAGGGCTGCAGATCGAGCAGCTCTTCAAGCGGGTGCGTATCGGCGTGGCCGAAGACACCGGCCGCGTGCAGGTGCCCTGGGAGTCCTCGAGCCTGACCGCCGACTTCTGCTTCAAATCGAACGACAAGGGACGCTGCGGCTGAGCCGGATCACCGCTCATGCATGGTCCTCGATGAAGCGCTCGAGCTCGCTGGCGAAGCGCAGCGACTCGCTGACATGCGGCGAATGGCCGGCACGCGGGAAGATCGAAATCTGCGCGTGCTTCACCGTGTCGCGATACCAGGCATCGAGCGGCACGCCGGCGTAGTGCGGGCTGCGCGCCCCGAGCACGACGAGCAGCGGCGCGTCGAGGCGCGACAGCGAAGCGCGGAAGTCGGCCTGCGCCATCGATTCGGCGAGGTCGAGCAGCGGCCTGACATCGATGCGTCCCAGTCGGCGGCGCAGCAGCCGTCCGAGCGCTGCTTCGACACTCAGCTGGCGCTGCACCCAGGCGCCTGCAAGCGCGCCGACCTCGTTCAGCAGTGTGCCGGCCAGATCCTGGCGCGCGCCGGCAATCAGCCCGGACAGCATCGCCGCGCTGCAGCCGCCGAACAGCCCGAGGCGCCAGCTGTCGTCCGTCACGATGCAGGGCGACTGATCGACCAGCGCCACCGCAGCGACTCGCTGGGTGCCATGCAGGTGCAGGTACTGCATCAGCGTCAGCGCGCCCATCGAGTGCCCGACCAGGATCGAACGCTGTAGCCCGAAGTGGTCGAGTGCCTCGGCCAGGTCGGTCGCGAGGCGCGCCAGCGTGATGCTGCCGTTCACCGACCGGCAACTGCCGTGCCCGCGTGCGTCCCAGGACAGCACGCAGTGGCGCCGCGCCAAGCGCCGGGCCACCGGCAACCAGTCGCGGTGCGTGCATCCGAACCCATGCACCAGGATCAGCGGCGACCCGCCGCCGAGCATCCACACGGGAACCACGTGGCCGTCACTGGCCGTGAAGCTTTCGTAGTCGCCCGCACCGGGCGTGCCGAGGCCCATCAGCCCGAAGTTCCGCAGCGCGTCGAAGACGCCGCGCAAGCCCGTCAGGCGTGGCGGCTTTGGAGGCGGATCAGGCGGCGCACTGTCGGGCATCGCGGGCGATCCTACCCCCGTGCGCCGTACGCCCGAAATCTCCTTGAACCGAATTCGGAAGCCCTGCAACCCATGGGCGGGAAGGCGAGCCATCCGGCAAGCCCGACCTCAACCTCAACCCCTGTCATCACTCTCTGGAGATCATCATGCAAATCGTTCGCAAAGCTTCCATCCTCATCGCCATCGGTTTCGCCTTCGGTGGCGCGATGGCCGGCGAAATCGACAACTCTACGGTGACGTCGACCAACGCCAACAACAGCTCGTCCGGCTTCCTGGCCTCGGCGCGTCAGAACATTGGCGTGTCGGAGCAGAACTCGAAGATCCAAGACAGCACGGTGACCGTCAACGGCGCCAACAACTCCGCGTCGGGCTTCCTGTCATCGGCGACGCAAAGCGTAGGCCACGCCGAAGGCAAGGGTCAGATCACCAGCAGCACGATCCAGGGCACGAACCTGAACAACTCTGCGTCGGGCTTCCTCGCCTCGGCCACGCAGGAAGTGGGTTTCGCCAAGGGCAACGGCGTGGTGAACAACTCGTTCGTGCAAGCCAATGACGCAAGCAACTCCGCATCCGGCTTCCTGTCCTCGGCCACCCAGCAGATCGGCGGCGCACAAGGCGACGGCAAGCTGGAAAACGCGACCATCATCGCCAACGGCTCCCACAACAGCGCAAGCGGCTTCCTGTCCAGCGCCGACCAGAGCATTGGCGTCGCCAAGTAAGACGAGCGCTGCACTCTCGTCCCCGTCCGCCAGCGCCACCGGCGCTGGCGGCCTTTCCAGCAAGGAGACCCGCCATGAATGCAAGCCTCGTTCGAACCACCCGCATCGTCCTTGTCGCCGTCACGCTGGGCGCCTGCGCCAATGCATTCGCGGGGCAGGAACTGCTGGACGTCGATTCGCGGTTCCGCGCCAAGATCGCGAAGGAGAAGGTCCGCATCGGCGCACAGGAGCGCAGGGCTGAAGAACAAGGGAAATCGCAGGATCAGAACCAAGGCGCCTGCGGCAGCCAGAGCATCGGCAACATCGACACCGGCGGGCGCGTCGGAGCCGCTCCGCGCGAGGTGTTCGTGTTCGCACCCAATGCCATCAACATCGTCGGCCGCGGCAGTTGCCGGTGAGCCCGAATCCCTCACATCGGAGATGTCATGAAACCGCGCCGCATGATGCGCTTCCTGGCGCTCGCCGCACTCGCAGCACTCGCGGGTTGCCAGGCGCTCGAGGTCAAGCAGCCAACGATCGAGCAGACCGCGGATATGCGCGTCGGTCCCGAGCAACGGCCCCAGCGTTCGATCACGGGCTTTTCGCAGCCGCTGCGCTGCATGGACACGCTGATGCTCGACTACGGCGTGCACGACATCACGATGCTGACCGAGGAAATCAACGACGAGACGAAGAAGCTGAACGCCGGAACGCGCGACATGCTGATCTCGGCGGTGTCGGACATGTCGCGGCGCAGCCGTGCGGTGCGTCTGGTCGCGTTCGGCAAGGACACATTGAACGTGGTCAGCTTTCTCTCGGCGGCGCAGACCACGGCGGTCTACCAGGCGATTCCGCGCTACGACATCAAGGGCTCCGTCTCGCAATTCGACGAGAACCTGATCAAGAACCAGAAAGACATGGGCGTCGGCTACTTCCCGTACTTCAACCTCGGCGTTGCAAAGGACGCGTCCACCAGCATGCTGGCGCTCGACCTGAGCGTGATGTCGACCAGCGACATGGGGGTGCTGCCGGGCGTCACGTCACGCAATTCAGTGGTGATCATGAAGCAAGGCAAGGGCATCGACGGCGATGCCGCGTATCACAAGTTCGGCATCAACTACAGCATGAACCTGGCACGCTCGGAAGGCCAGTCGCAGGCGCTGCGCGGGCTGGTCGAACTGGCGGTGGTGGAACTCGTCGGCAAGCTGACCAAGACCCCGTACTGGTCCTGCCTGGGCGTTTCCGACCCGAAGGCGAATGATGAAACGCGCCTCGAACTGCTGGATTGGTACAGCGCAATGGCCGCGACGCGCGTCGAGCTGATCGCCTACTTCCAGAACCAGCTGCGTCATCGCGGCTTCTACGACGGCCCGATCGACGGGGAATTCAATCCTGCCCTCGACGAGGCGATTTCGAACTATCGCGAACAGCTCGGCCTCAGCCACGCGGCAGTGCTCGACGAGAAGTTCTTCAGTGCCTTCCTCGCCGCGGATCACAGCAAGGTCAAGCGGCCGCCGCAACCGGCGCGCTACGTTCCGACCGGCACGCTGGCCACCACGATCGGATCGCCGACGGCTGCAGCACCCGCACCCGCACCTGCACCGGCAGCACCGGCCCACGCACCCGCGGCGCCAGCCCCCGCGCCAACAGCTGCTGCCGCCCCCGCGCCGACGGCGACGTCACTGAAGCTGTCGGTCTCGGCCTCGAACCGGCAGACGCGGTTTGCACGCGGGGAGTCGATCAGCCTCGCCCTTGCGCCATCGCAGGACGCACATGTCTACTGCTATCTGCGCGACGAGGACGCCAAGGTCATACGCTTCTTCCCCAACCGGTTCGCGCAGGACTCGCGCATCGCTGCGGCCAAGCCGCTCACCTTGCCCGGCCCGATGCGCTTCCGGCTCTCGATGAATGCGAAGGGCGTGCCCGAGACGGTTTCCTGCTTCGCAACGGCGCGCGACGTGATGCCGTCACTGCCCCCGGCCCTGGTCGGCATCGACTTCGAACCCTTGCCCGGCGTCACGCTCGACATGATCCGCGCAGCCTTCGACAAAGCCAGCGGCGGCACGCTCGCCCAGGAGAACTTCCATGTACAAGCCAAGTGACTTTCTTCCCGATCGTCGGAAGCAGCGACGTGCTCGCCTGGCAGTGCTGTCCCTCGCCGCCCTTGGCGCCGTGACCGCCCTGGTGCTGCAGTTGCCCCGCGGCGCGACCGCAGGCGTCGCTTCAGCCGGTGGCGACGAGCGTGTGGCATCCCAGCTCATGGCGGCGCAGCCGCCAGCGGGCAGGAAGGCACCGGCCACCTTTCACCTCCGCTGCTGGCAGAACGGCTACCTGCTGTTCGATGAAGGGCCGGTCACGCTCGACGCCGAATCACGGCAGGGTGCAAAGATGGTGGCGACCGACCGCCATGGGCGGGTCCTGATCGTCACCGCCGATATCAACGGAACGACCTGCCTGGCGCGCCCCTCCCCGCCGCCGCCCAGCCTCTGGCTGCCGCGCTGACCGCATCACCGCTCTGGCCTGGAGTCCCCGTCATGCACTGGTTCGCACAAGCCTTCTTCCCCGTTGCGGCATCGCTGCGGGCCGCGGCCCTCGCCGCCGGCTGCGCCGCAGTCCTTGCCGCAACCCCTTCCGGGCCGGCACAGGCAGCCACCGAAACCCGCAGCGTCGCCGATTTCGACGAAGTCGTGTCCACCGTCCCCGGCGAATTCAGCGTCGAACAGGGCCCGCGCGAGTCGCTGACCCTGGAAGCCGAGCCCGCGGTGCTGCGCAAGATTACTGCCGAGGTCCACGGTCGGCGCCTCGTCATCGGCATTGACGGCAAGGTCGAGACAGAGCAGCCGATCCGGATGAAGCTCGGCGTCAAGACATTGCGAGCCTTCGAGTCGCGCACCATCAACACGACCCGCATCGGGCCGCTGCGCAGCGAGGCCCTCGCACTGGTGCTGGCGGGCGGCGGCTCGATCCGCGTGGAGCGTCTGGAAAACGCGCAGAGCCTCGACGTTCGGATCACCGGCTCCGGCGATGTCGCCGTTGGCGGCGGCCAGGTGACGGCACAGCAACTCGATATTGCCGGCATCGGCAGCTATTCCGCACCCAGGCTCGCCAGCGAGCGCGCCACCGTGGCCATCGACGGCAACGGAAAGGCGCAGCTCGCCGCCAGCAACACGCTGGCAGTGCGCATCGGCGGCATCGGCCACGTGCGCTATCACGGCGATCCGGCGGTGACACGCTCCATTCGCGGCATCGGCTCGGTCGACAAAGATTGAACCGGGCGGACGGTGCGCGCAACCCATGGGCATCGACGACCCCAACGCCTCAGGAGCCTCAAATGATCCGCTACCTCAGCACCCTCGCCCTCGCCCTCGCCGCCGCCGTGGCAATGATCGCCGCCCCCGCCGCGAAGGCCGAGAAGGTCATGGTCTACCGCGAAGGCCAGCTCGTGATCCCGGAGGACGTGGCGGACGTGCTCGGCAACACCCGCTCGATTCGCCTGCTCGACGATGCGCCCGCGGCCCCGGCCAAGGCCACGGTGAAAACCACGGCGATGGCGACGGCTTCCCGGGTGAGCGTATCGGCGCATCCCTCGGACAAGGCACGCGTCGTGCGTGCCGATGCGAACAGCGCTGCCTCGGCGCTGTCCTTGCCGGTGCAGTTTGCCTTCGATTCCGCCGAGATCCTTCCGGCCGCACGGACCCAGCTCGACGCACTCGCCAAGGGCATCAAGCTGCTGGCACCAGGAAAGATCGTCACGGTCGAAGGTCACACCGACGCCTCGGGCAGCCCGGCCTACAACCTCGAGCTGTCGCGCAACCGGGCTCGCGCCGTGCGTGACTATCTCGTTCACGAGCACGGCATCGATGCCGCTCGCCTGAAGACCGTCGGGTACGGCCCGAGCCAGCCGATCGAAGACACCGATCCGTACGCCGCCATCAACCGTCGTGTGCAGTTCCGCGGTTCATGAGCGCCCCCAGGGCCGGGCTGCGCCCAGCCCGCCCCGCCCTCCCCTTGTGCCGCCGCAGCGCTCCACCGAGAATGGGATGCGATCGCCAGTGGAGCCCTCGAGATCCGCAGCATCCATTCTTTCGGCCGCACCATGAACCGCCGTCGCCTGCTCGCCTGCCTTGGCTTCGGTTTCGTGCCCGTCTGGTGGAGCCGAGCCGGCCTCGCGCAACCGCGGGCCACGGGCGAGTCGGCTGGCCAACGCCGTGTCGCACTCGTCATCGGCAACGGGCGGTACCCCGAGATCCCGCTGAACAACCCCGAGCACGACGCTCGCCTGGTCGCGCAGACATTGCGCTCCCTCAACTTCGAGGTCGGCGAGTATCTCAATCTCAATGCCCGCGACTTCAAGCGCGTGTTGCGGGAATTCGCGCGCCGCATGGACGACGATCAGGTGGCATCGGTCTTCTATTACGCCGGGCACGGCGTACAGATCGGCGGGCGCAATTTCCTGCTGCCGGTCGACATCGCATTGCGCGATGAGGCTGAAGTGCGCGACGAGGCCATCGACATGCAGGAGGCGCTGCTCACGCATATCGATCGGGTGCGTCCACGCGCGCGCATCTTCATCATCGATGCCTGCCGCAACGACCCCTTCGCGATGCGCGGCGCTTCGCGCAACGCCAACGGCCTGGCCGAGATGGCGGCGCCAGGTGCCCTGATCGCCTTCTCCGCCGCGCCGGGGCGCGTCGCCGAGGACGGCCCGGTCGGCGGCAACAGCATCTACACGCGTCACCTCGCCGCCGAGATGCGAACCCCTGGCGTGGATGTCGAGGAAATGATGAAGACCGTCCGCATCAAGGTGCTGCGCGACACCTCGGAGCGCCAGATTCCCTGGGTCAACACCTCGATGGTCGTGAATTTCATGTTCAACCCCGCGCCGGCGCCGGCGCTGGCCGGACCCAAACGCAACCTGCAGCTGCTCGTGCAGGCGCAGCGCAGCCTGAACACCGATGCACGCGATGCGTCTGCCTCATTGGCGCTCAGGGTCTACGTGCTGAGCGACGCGAGCAGCTTCGAAAAGGCGAGCTTCGACAGCCTCTACGACGATGACGAAGCCACCCTCGGGCCGAACATGCTCGCGCGCCAGAGTCTCTACCTGCGCCCCGGCGAAGCGCGCGAACTGGACCTCGAGCTGCGCGGCGACGCGCGTGCCGTCGCGGTGTTCGGTGCGTTTCGGGAAATCGAGCGCTCGGAGTGGCGTGCCGTCCTGCCATTGCCGGATGGATCGCTGGTGCCGCGTGCGCGCCTCGAAGCGCAGGCACGCCGACTGCAATTGGGGTGGGCCAAATGATGCAAGCCGATGCGCCGGATCGCGCGGGCGAGCCGGCCGCCGCGCGCGCGCTGCGCGTCGAGGCCCTCCCCCTCGTTGCCCTGGTGGCACGCCTTGGCGAGGCGACGCCGGCCGACCCGGCCGAATTGCGCCGCTCGCTGGCTGCGGCAGTGGCCCATTTCGAAGCCAATGCGCGCGTCGCCGGCGTTGACGAGGCCGGCGTCGCGGCCGCGAGCTACGTGCTCTGTGCCTGGGGCGACGAGCAGTTCGGCGCGGCGCCGTGGGGCGCGGGCGGCGCCGGACTGCTGCAGCGCTTTCACGGCGAAGCCGAGGGCGGCGACAGATTGCTGCGCCTGCTGTCGCGGTTGGCCGAAAAGCCGCGCGAGCATCGCGCGCTGCTCGAACTCTTCCATACCTGCCTGAGTCTCGGGCTGCGCGCGGGCATGGCCCTGGGCAGCCGCGACCACGAGATCCTGCGCACGCGCGTGCACCTCGCGCTCGAACAGGCGGCGCCGGCTCCGGCCTTGGTCGCTTCGTGGCACTGCGCGGCCGCTGCGGCGAGTCCGCCGCGGGCGCCGCGCGTCGCCTTGCCGGCGGTCCTGCTGCTCGGCGTGCTTGCGGTGGGCATCTACAGCGCCAGCCAGCTTCAGCTCGCAGCGCGCGTCGACGGCGTGCTGGCGGCCCTGCAGCGACTCGTACCGGCATCCACCGTCGCCGCGCAGCCGGTCGCGGCCGCGGCGACGGCGCCGCCGCGTCTGGCCCCGGAACTGCAGGGCGACATCGAAGCGGGACGGCTGTCCGTGCGCGACGAGGCGCTGCGCAGCGTGGTCGTGGTGAGCGCCGATGCACTCGGCGACGCCACCGGGCCATTGACGCGCCTGGGCGCAGCGCTGAAGAAGCTGCCGGGCAAGGTGCTTGTCGTCGGCTACACCGATGGCAGCGATCCCCCGACGGCACGCATGCCCTCGGCCTGGCATCAGGCGATGGAATGGGCGCGCGGTGCCGCCGACATCCTGCGGCCACAACTCGGCGATGAGCGGCTGGCGGTCGAGGCCCGCGTCGACGCCGCGGCCGGCGCGCCCCTCAGACGCGTCGAGATCGTCCTGTTCCCGCAATGAAGGCGTTGCCACGCTTCGTGCAACGCGCCGTCAACCTCGGTGCGGCCGGCATCTTGTTGTGGATCGCGGCACCGCTCGTCGCCTTCGGCAGCTGGCACCCCTTCGATGGCATGCGCGCGCGCATTGTCCTGCTGGCTCTGGTGGCGACCCTGCTGGCCGGCCTGCGCGGACTGCGGGCCTTGCTGGCGCGGCGGCGCAACGAGCGGCTGCTGAAGGGCCTCGAATCCGGCGACGCCGGCGCCGAGCTGAGCCAGCGTTTCCGCGAGGCGCTCGCGATGCTGCGGCAGGGAATCGGGGCGCAAGGCACGCATCGCTGGTGGCAGCGCCGGCGACAGGTGCAGCAGCTGCCCTGGTACCTGATCATCGGCGCGCCCGGGGGCGGCAAGACCACCGCGATACTGCATTCGGGTCTGCGCTTTCCGCTCGCAGAAAAGCTCGGACGCGACCCGCTCGCCGGCATCGGCGGAACGCGCCAGTGCGACTGGTGGTTCAGCGAGGACGCCGTGTTCATCGACACGGCGGGGCGCTACACGACGCAGGACAGTGACGCCGCGGTCGACGCCGGGGAGTGGCAGCAGTTCCTCGCGCTCCTGCGCCGGCACCGGCCCGTGCAGCCGATCAACGGCGTGATCGTCAGCGTCAGCGTGCCCGACCTGCTGCAAGGCGGCGCGGAACTCGGGCGCCAGTCGGCAGCCGTCGCATCGCGCCTGGAAGAACTGCGCCGCGAGCTCGATCTCTCCTTTCCGATCTACCTCTTGGTGACCAAGGCCGACCTGCTCGCCGGCTTCGTCGAAACCTTCGGCGACCTCGATGCCGCGCAACGCGAGCAGCTCTGGGGCCTGGTGTTCGACCCCGGCGTGGCAGGCATCCCGGTCGATCTCGCAGCAGCCCTCGACGACCTCGCGCAGCGCCTCGCCGAACGCAGTCCCGGCTTGCTGCAGCAGCAGCGCACGCCGCAGCTGCGCCTGCCGATCTATGCGTTCGCGGCACAGTTCAAGGCCCTGCTCGCGCCCCTCGAAGGCTTCGTGCGCGAGGCCTTCGCCGGCATTGCCGCCGAGCCCGCGCAGCGCCTGCGTTCCCTCGCGCTGACGAGCGGTACGCAGGAGGGCAATCCGATCGACCGGGTGATCGGCGAACTCGCGCGCAGCCACGGTCTGTCGCTCAAGCCGCTGCCGCGCCCGGATGCCGGCGGCAAATCATTCTTCCTGAACGCGCTGCTCAAGCGCCTGGTGATCGCCGAAGCGCCCCTGGCTGGCCAGCGGCTGCAGCGGCTGCGGCTGCGCCGGCGCGCCGCCATTTTCGGCGCGGCATTCGCCGGCGCCGTCCTGCTGGCCGCCTCTGCCCTCTGGTGGCAGAGCTACCGTCGCAACCTCGCCTATGTCGACGCCGTGCGCACCCGCGTCGAGCAGTTGACCCAGCGCATCGGTCCCCTGGAATCGGCAGGGCTCGAGCAGGTGTTGCCGCTTTATTCGCTGCTCGAGCATCTGGCCGCGAACGACGGCATCGATCCGGATGAGCCGCCGGCCGGCTTCGGCTTCGGGCTGTTCCAGGGACCGCGGCTGGCGCGCTCGGCGGAACAGGTCTACCGCGAGATGCTCGACCGGAGCCTGGCGCCGTTGCTCATCGAGCGATTGCGCCGCGATCTGCGCCAGGCCGAGGACAGCGCAACACGCTATGAGGCGCTGCGCGCCTCGTTGATGCTCGCCAACCCGCAGCGGCTGGTCCGCGGCGAGTTGCGCGGCTGGGTCGAGGAGACGCTGGCGCAGGCGAGCGGCGCTGGCGAACGCGGCGAACTGGCGCGCCATGCCCGGAACCTGCTCGAGCGCAGCGGGCTGCCCGAGGCCATGCGCCCCGACGATGCCGGCGTGCGCACGGCGCGCAGCGCCCTCGCGGCGCTGCCGCTGGCGCAACGCGTGCACGAGCGCCTGCTGCGACGCGTTCCCGATCCCGAGCCGCCGCAGGATCTTCCGACACGCCTCGGCGCGGCCAGCGCCCTCCTGTTCGCAGCGTCGAGCGCCGGGCCGATGCCGGCCCATTCGAGCGCCGGCGACTGGCGGCGCAATCTGGCGCCGGCGCTCGAGACGACCTTCGATGCGCTCGCGAGCGAGGCGGACTGGGTGCTCGGCGACACCGGCGGCGAAGTGCGACGCCTGCAGAAGGACCGCGCCTGGCGCGACGAGATCGCCACCCAGGTCGGCAAGCGCCAGGCCGAACGCGTGTTCGCCGCCTGGTCGCGCCAGCTCGATGCCCTTGCGTTGGCACCCAGCAGCGACGCCGGTGACGCGTCGCGCCAGGCCACGGAACTCACGGCACCTGATTCGCCGCTGCGCCGCCTGCTGACGCGCCTGGCCGACGAGTTCAGCGCCAGCTCGCAGGGCGGCAGCGCCGCCGATGTCGCCTTCGATGGCCTGCTCCGGGCCCGCTTCGGCGCCCTCGGCGATTACGCGGCGGGCCCCGGGCCGCGAGCGCTCGACCGCCTTCACGCCCTGGTCGCCGGCAAGCGCGACGAGACGGCCCGCGCCGACCTCGACGCGACCTTGCGCACCGAGGCTGCGGGCGCGCCCGCGGCGCTGCGCCGGGTCTACCTCGACCTCGGGACACTGATCCGCTCGCGCGGCGGTGCCAAGCCGGGTTTCGACGATGCGCTGGTCGAGCTCGCGCAGACTTGCAGCGCGCTGACGCGCGAGCGCTTTCCGTTCACTGCCACCGCGGTGCGGGACATGGCGCCGTCCGACTTTGCCCGCCTGTTCGGACCCGGTGGCCTGTTCGACGAATTCCGGCGCAACCAGTTGGCCGAACGCGTCGACACGACGAGCCGGCCGTGGAAGCCGCGCAGCGCAGGCGCCAACGCGGGCAACCCGGATGCCTTCGAGCGCGCAGCGGCGATCGGCAGCCTGTTCTTTCCCCAGGGTGCACCGCTGCCCGAGCTCAGGCTGCGCCTCACGCCGCAGCGCATGGACGGCGAGCTGCTGCAGTTCAGCATCGATGTCGACGGCCAGCTCCTGCGGTTCGAAAACGGCCCGCCACGCGCCAAGGAGCTGGTCTGGCCGGGACCGGCTTCGACCCAAAAAGTGCTGATGCGGGTGCTGCCCCCCGGCCCCACCGGGGTCGGCGCCGAGATCCATGAAGGTCCGTTCGCCTGGGTTCGGGTGCTGCTGCGCGGCGACTGGAAGGGCGCGCGCGGCGCGCCCGCGCTCCTCACCTTCGCCGTCGACACCCGGACCCTCGACGTCGAGGCGAGCGCAGCCGGCACGCCCGACGCCGATATCTGGACCCTGCGCGACCTGGCCGCCTTTCATTGCCCGCAGACATCATGGTGAAGTCGTCATCGCGTCGCGTCTCCTGGTATGGCAAATTGCCCGCGCGTGGCGACTTCGTCGGCCGCGGCCTGCCCGCGCGCTGGCGCAGTGACTGGGATGGCTGGCTGCAGCGCGGCCTCGCCCTCGCCGCCACGACCTTGGACGCCGCGGCGCTGCGCGAACGCCTGGGCAGCTTCGCACCGTGGCGCTACCTGGCGCTGCCAGCGCCCGGCGAGATCTGGTGCGGCATCATCACGGCGTCACACGATCGTGTCGGACGCGCTTTTCCGCTGACGCTGGCGGAACGCTTCAACGCGCCGCCTTCGCCTCATGAAAACGCCGCCCGGCTCGCGTCGCTGCTCGGCGCGGTCGCCGATGGACCCGACGCGCTCGAAGCCGCGATCGCCGCCTTGCCGCCTCGCCGAGAGCAGGAATTCAAACCCGCCGAGGCCTGGCCGCCGGAGCCGGCCAGCCTCTGGTGGCCGCTCGCCGCCGCGCAGGATGTCGCTGCGCGGCCTGCGGCCTGGCCACCGGACCCGGCGCTGGTGCTCGAACTGCTCGGTATTCAACCGGCCTCGCACCAGATCGCGAGCGCGGAGTAGTTGTCCTGGTCGTTGCGATCGGCCCGCTGCACATCCGCTTCGAGGCGATCGAGCCAGGCCTGGACATTGGTGCAACCGGCCAGGCTGCGCGCCATCGCGGCATCGTCGAAGGCCGACCAGAGGCCGTCGCTGCACAGCAGCAGGGCATCGCCGGAAGCGAGCACCTGGGGCGTCTCCAGGACCTCGAGGTCGAAGCCTTCGGGCGAGCCGAGCGCCGAAGTCAGCTGCCCCGGGGCGGCGTCGCGCGCATTCAGCCCGGCATCGCACAGGCTCTGCGCGAGGCTCTGATCACGCGTGCGCCCGAGCAGCCGGGCGTCATACCAGCGGTACAGGCGCGAGTCGCCGGCATGCGCCCAGAGCGCCGCGCCGCTGCGCAGGTTGAGCAGCAGCACGACGATGGTGGTGCGCATGTCGGCCGTCAGGGTACCGGCCACCTGCTGCGCCACCACTGCGTCGTTGGCCCCTTGCACGAGCCATTTCAGCGCGTTCAGGCTGACCTCGGGCTGGAGCGCGAAGGCCTCGAGCACATGCGTCACGGCCGCCCGCGAGGCCACCTGGCCGCCGCCGTGCCCGCCGGCACCGTCGCACAAGGCGGCAACCAGGGAGTCGGCGCCCAGCCAATAGCCGAAGGCGTCTTCATTGCACTCGCGCCGCCCGATTCGCGACAGCGCCGCGACCGAGACGGTCAGCGCACGTTGGGCCATGGCGCCTCCGGTGGTGGGGCGTCGACGTTGACGTGCGACTGGGCTTCATAGGCACGCAGGAATTCCCGTCCGAAGATGGTCTCGAAGTCGTCATCCAGGTGCTCGAGCAAGTGGGCGTGTTGCAGCCGATGGCGTTCCCAGAGGGCCGCGGCGCGGAGCATGGGAAAGCGCGCAAAGATGCCGCGCGCCGGGCCCTCCGCGTTCTCGGCGGCCTCGGGACCCAGGCGGGAGAAGAGCTCGAACACCGCAGCGCGCATGCCGGCCACCATCGCCACCTGGTGCACCAGCAGGTCGCGATTGGCGTCGCGCAAGGCCGCCACGGGGTCGAGGAAGCCGGGGCTCGGCTCACGCTGCAACATCCGGGTCAACGCTTCGGTGGCGTCGGGCGAGAACTTCAGCGGGTTGTTGTGGCGCGGCGCGATCACCGTCCCCTCGGCGCGCATGTGGCGTTTCGCGACCGCACGGCTTTGCAGCAGCGCGAGCGTGCCTTCGGCGGTCGCCCGCAGCAGCGCCCCCAGATGCTCCATCCATTCCGGCGTCAACGGCGGCACGTGGGCGCCGTCGAGTCCGGCGCCGCGACCGAATGCCGCCGCAAGCTCGGCCAGTTCCGGCGGCCCACCCTCGGCAACCCGAGCCGACGGCCGCGCCGGCACCGCCGACGCCACCGACTCAGGGGCTTGCACGGGCGGCGGAGCCGGTGGCATCGAAGGCGCGCTCTTCGCCATCGGAAAGCCGGTTCGCACGACCAGCCGATTCGTGTCCCACGACACCACGGCACTCGATGACGCCGGCTCGGGCGGCGGTGCCAGGTCCGGAGACGGCGCGACCTCCGGCAGCGGCGATTGCGCAGCCAGCGGATCGAGCGCGCCGTTCAGTTCGAACCAGCGGTCCAGGCGCGCGCGCGGAGCGGCCGGCGCGGCGATGCATTCGACAGCAAGCTCGAACCCGCCGATGCGCAGGCGGTCGCCCACCGACAGCGCGATCTGATCGCCCGGGGCCAGCTCGGTGTCGTTCACCCACAAAGGGGTGGTGCTGCTGATGCAGTGCACGAGCGCGTCCTGGCCGAGCGGGATGACTTGTGCATGTTGGCGCGACACCCTGCGCAGCGGGTCGGCCAGCACCAGGTCGCATTCGTGCGAACGCCCGATGACGAGGCCCTCGGGCGGCAGGGGAAGCGCCGTCGCATCGGGCTCGGAGGCACCGGGGCGGCGCACGACATGCAGCGCGATCACGGCGGCCCCGTTTCGAAATCAGCCCAAGGCTCGCCACAGGTCGGCCAGCACGCGGCGGGCATCGACAGCGGGCGTGAGCTGTTCCATCACGCTGGCAACGAATTGCTCGCGGGTCTTGGAATTCGCGGCGCAGCGCTTCGCGACGACCCGCGCAATCGGTCCCAGCGAGGAAAGGAGTGCGGCGGCCGCCTTGTCGACATCGCCTTCACGCATCGGCGCGCCGCTCGGCGCTGCGCCGTCGGTTCTCGAGGAATGGAAACCAGCGGGCGCTTGCGTCACCGCGCTCTGGGTTCGCGGCGCGCCGGCCTTGGCCAGGAAGGTCTCGCGCGCATCGATGTCGACGATCGCGCCGGCGACGGCGTGGCGCAGTTCGGCCAGCGAAGACGCCCCACGCGCGGCGCGGCGCACCAGCACGCGCGCCACCGCGCCCACATGCTGGGCCAGTTCGCGTTCGACCTCGGTCAGCAAGGCGGTGTCCCAGCCGGTGGGTGGGGGGATCGAAGGGGGCAGCGAGGGGGGAAGCGAGGGCGGGCTGGTGCCGGGCAGCGACTTCGACGGCGCGAGGGGGGGCCGCGCCGAGTCCGGCACCGTCGGCACGATCGGCGGGTACGTCACCGGGATCTCGGTCGCGCCGCGCGCCTTCGGGACGGTCGGGCTCGCCTCCAGACCTTCGAGCAGCGGCGGCATCAGCATGTGGGCCGGGAGCACCTCCGGCACCGCCTCCGTGGCGAGCGCCAGCAACGCGGTTCGCATCGCCAGCGCGTTCGGGTAGCGCTGCGCCGGATCCTTCGCCAGCGCCCTGTCCAGCACCACATCGAAGGGCTTGAGTGCGGCGTCGTTCGTCACCTCGCTCAGCGGCTTGTGGGGCTCGTAGACGATCTTGTACATGATCGCGTCGTCCGTGCCGACGAATGGCGTCGTCCCGCTCATCATCCGATAGAGCAGCACACCCGCCGAGAAGATATCGACGCGGCGATCGATCTCGCGGTCCGTGTACTGCTCGGGTGCGATGTAGCCCGGCGACCCGACGATCATGTTGGCGCGGGTCAGGTTCGAGGTTTCGGTTCGCGCGATCCCGAAATCGGTGATCTTGAGGCGTCCATCATCGGCAATCAGGAGATTCGCCGGCTTGATGTCCCGGTGCACGATGCCGCGCTCGTGGGCGTAGTGCAGGCCGTCGAGCAGCTGCGTCATCACGCACAGCACCTGCGGCACCTCCAGCTTGCGCGGTGCCTGGACATAGTCGCGCAGGTTTCGTCCGGCAACGTACTCCATGACGATGTAGGCGCAGTCGGCGTCTTCGCCGAACTGGTAGATCTGGACGATGTTGCGGTGGGTCAGTCGCCCCGCCGCCTTGGCTTCCACGCGGAAGCGCGCCGCCACGCCCTGGTCGTCGCTCAATTCGAGCAGGCCGCGGTGGATCGTCTTGATCGCCACCGCACGGTCGATTCCCGGATCGTGCGCCAGGTACACGATGCCCATCGCGCCCGAGCCGATCACGGCGCGGATGGAATACGGTCCGACGTGCGTGGGCATCGACATACGGGTGGCGGACCTCTCAGGTGTCGATCATCTTGATGGCCTGATCGAGGCTGCGGCGCATGCGCGTGAACGATTGCGCCAGGGTCCCGATTTCGTCACGGCTGCGCACCGCGAATTCCGGCACATCGGGTTCGCCCAGGCTGACGCGGTTGGCCACCTTCGACAGCGCAGCCACCGGTCGGATCACGAGCAGGTAAAGCATCACATTGAGCACGATGCCGATGGCCACGAAGATGCCGATGAGCGAAGCCATGAAGACCTTGAACGTCTGTTCGGCGCGCGCCAGCGGCACCGTCATGGGAACCGAGACGACCTGTGCGCCGATCACCTCGTTCATCTGCCAGCCGAAGCCGTTGGCCGGCCCGTACTTGTCGATCACCGTGTGGGGCGCCGCCTCGACCGTGCTGTGGCATGCCAGGCAGGCGCCGTTCGTGATGCGGATGGGCCGCGCGATGTAGAGCGCCCGTCCGGTACCCGACTCCCGCTCGCCGACGAACTCCTTCTGGTCGGCCTGGGTGCGAAAACGATTCACGATGTCGGCTTCCCAGTCGACGGCCCGATCGCGCGGATTGGTCGGGTTCAGGGCCGCCTCCTTGTAGGTGTAGTCGGGAAAGGTCTTGGACAGTGTCGCCAGCACTTCGGTGGCGGAATAGGCGGGTACCGTCTGGGGCAGGAACGTGTACTTCAACTGCGTTTCGAGCAAGGGGCGAATCTGGTCCTGGGTATAGGCGCGTACCGCCATGGCCTTTTCCATGGTCAGGCGCGCATGGTTGAGCACTTCCTGCTTCGCGTTGCTCTGCAACAGGTCATAGGAAATCTTGCCTGCGCCGAGCACACCGGCGACGAAGACAATCAGGAAGATCAGATTGAACTTGAACAGAAGGCGCATGAGATTCTCCAGGCCTGTTGTCAGTAGTCGCTGGGTTGCGGCCCGACGGGAGAAGGTTCACTGAGATGTACCCCGCCCGGCGCTGGTGCCCGAGGCTGCGGGCGCGGCCGCAGGTGCAGGTGCAGGTGCAGTCGAGGCTGCAGCGGCGGCCGCAGCCGCAGCCGCTGCAGCCGCCCGGTTGGCCCGAGCCGCTGCCGCGGCAGCTTCCCGGGCGCGGCGACGCTCGGCTTCCTCGGCCAGGCGGCGCGCATAGCCCTCGGGGTCGGCATAGGGCTCCCATTCGGGGTGCTGGGCCAGATCGGCCTTGGCGCCCGCACGGAAGCTCAGGTCGGCCGCGCGCGACTTCCACAGCGGCAGCAGCGGCAGCCTTAGCGCCGGTTCGGTGCGCAGCCACGCGGCCACGTCGGAGTACGCAATGTCGCCGCGCGCCTTGGGTGCGACGCTGCGCTTGGCGAACTGCTCACCGCGCGCCGGCAGCCGGTCGCGGAACTGGCGCGGCAGCCTGCCGAGGAAGTCGGGCGTGGCGCGCGCGCCGACCGTCGGTGCGCCGCCTTCGCGCCGCTGTGCGAAGTCGCCGGCGGCCAGTTGCGCAGTCGTCTGCGTGCCATCGCGCAGCGTCAGCTTGGCGGTGCCGGTTTCGACAAACAGCTCGTACTGCGCGCCTTTGGTGTAGATGACGGCGGCGGCGGCTTGCGTCGCCACCTCGACGCCGGGGCTGACGTAGCCGAAGGCCCCGCTGGCGGTGGTCTTGAGCCAGCCCTCGAGCAGGTAGAGCGAAGGCGTCGCCAGCCCCTTGCCAACGCGAGGCCGCAGCATCAGCCGCGTCGATTCACCGATACCGACGAGGACGCCCCCGGGGAGCTCGATCTGGGCAAATGCGCCGCGTGCTGTCTCGATGATGTCCTGTTCATTCAGGACCACGCCCTCGGCGAGCGTGTAGCGCATGGTCTGGCGGATCAGCGTGACGTCGCCTTCGACGATGCCGACGACGCTGTTGGATCGCGCCCCCGCCGACGAGGCGTCGGCAGATTGCGCGCAAGCAAACGACGACGCGAACAGGTTCGCGACGCACAGCAGCAGGAACCCGAGCAAGTGTCTTGTGAGCCGCAAAGACGTAACTCCGTGCAAGCCAAATCGACCACTTCCATATTACTCATGTCCCCCACCGCCGTGTCCGGCTTTTTGGCCGAGGAGCGCGGCCTCCCGGTAGGCCGCAAGTTGCATCGGCCGGATGGCCGGTCGCGTTCTGCCAATCAGGCAGAACCCGCGTCGACCTTGCCGCAACTCAGTGCCAGACAAGGAGAGCGACATGGAACACGATCTTCGTCCCGTCAACGTCATCCGCGCTGAACTGGCCCGCGCCAAGGATCAGCTCGCGGGCCTGGGTTGCGATTCCGTGGGCGCCGCTCTCGACTTTGCCCGTCACCGCGTCATGTGCCTGGCCGAGGAGCTCCGCGCCAGCGAGGATGCTGCCCAGGGCCTCGCAGAGACGGTCGCGTTGAAATGGATTCATCGCTATGCCGGCATGCAAGCGGCAAGGGTTTGGTGATCAACGAACGCCCCGCTTTTCGAATCACCAGGACACGCGCACGCCCAGCGAGCCTTGCACCGATGACTTCACCCGCGCGTCGCCGCCGCTGCTGAACAACCTGCCCACTTCGCCGTAGATCATCGTGGCGGCAGTCAGCGCGAGCGAAAAGCCACCCGCGACTTCCGTCGACGTGTAGCCGCTCGCGGTAGAGACACGGTTGGCGCCGCCAGCGAGGCCTGTGAAGGTCACCACGTCTGAACCCGAAGCCGCGCGGTATACGTTGACGCGTGCGTAGGGCTGCAGGCGGCCGGCCGCAGTGAAGAGCTCGCCCTTGATGCGCACGCCGAGGCGGCCGATCCAGCCGCCTTCGGCGTCCTGGTGGACGCGGGCGCTGGAGGTCCAGACGTCGTCGAATCGTGTGCTGAGGTACATCAGCTGCCCCTGCGGCTCGATGCTCCAGGCGCCTGCCAGCGCGAAAGACTTGCCGGCTTCGAGCGATGTCGAGTAGCTGCGCGCCTTGCCTGAGGTCGGCAGATCTGCGTTGGACCGTACGTCATAGCGATGGTCGCCCGCTTGCAGCACGGCATCGGCATACCAGCCGGTCGCGTCCATCCAGGTCGCATAGCCGCCGAGGTAGCCCGACCGCAGATCGTTGCGGCCGACGCTGCCGAAGACGCCACGGGCGTTGCCGCTCACGTCGACGTTCCCGTCCAGCGAACCGACGAAGACCCCGGCATGCCAGTTGTCCGCGGCCAGGAGGTCGCTGCCGGCCTGCAGCCCGCTGACATGGCCGCTGCTGGACGGCCCGACGCCGCCGCTCTGCTGGATATCCAGATCGCTGTAGATGACGCGCGCCCAGGCACCGCGTGCGGGTCCGGTATCACCGACGCGGCGATGCAGGTTGCCGATCATGGCGAGATCAGCCTGGCGCAGCTGCGAAGGAACGGCGGCAAAGAGCAGCGTTTCGTTCTCAGATGCGGGCGGCGGCGGAGGCGGTGCTGCCACGCTGACTGCCGCCTGCACGGTTGTCGCTTCGGCGGCTGCGGGCGTGGCGCTCTTGGCGGGCACTTCTGCGGCGGCTGCGGCTGCTGCAGGTGCTGCTGCAGGTGCTGCTGCCGGTGCCGGTGCTGCTGCAGGTGCTGCTGCCGGTGCCGGTGCAGGTGCCGGTGCCGGCGCCGGTGCGGGTGCCGGTGCAGGTGCCGGTGCCGGCGCCGGTGCGGGTGCCGGTGCGGGCGCCGGTGCGGGTGCCGGTGCGGGTGCGGGTGCGGGTGCGGGCGCCGGTGCCGGTGCCGGTGCCGGTGCGGGTGCGGGTGCGGGTGCGGGTGCGGGTGCGGGTGCGGGTGCGGGTGCGGGCGCAGGTGCGGGTGCCGGTGCCGGTGCCGGTGCCGGTGCGGGCGCAGGTGCGGGTGCGGGTGCGGGTGCGGGTGCCGGTGCAGGTGCAGGTGCAGGTGCAGGCGCAGGCGCAGGCGCAGGCGCAGGCGCCGCGGAGGAATGCTCGCAAAGGGCCTTGCCTACATCCTTGTCGTTTCCGCAATTCGCAGCCGAAGAGGCACCTGCAATGGTGAGGAATGCCAGCGCGACAGAGGTTCTTTTGAAAACGGGATTCACAGACGTCTCCTCTAAAAGTGAATACTTTCGAAGTTAATCCGTCGGTATTACTTTCAAGAGGAAATAACTCACACAATCTGTTACATCGACCCTTTCAAGCCTTGAATTGAATGCTTTGGTAGCAATAAAGTCACGCTGCGCGCTGGCCTCGACTGAAACCCGAGGCATCCGAGCGGACGGAATTGGCCGGCCTGTAACCCGGCATGACGCGATCACCGAGAGCCGGCTGCTGCCGGCAAAGACTCAGCGATTCATCGAGATTCTTCGAGCCTTGGCCCAGGTCGCGGTCAGGGTTCGCCCCCGACCACCCCCATTTCCAACGGGACCTTGATGTAGAAGAGCTTCAGTCTTTCGCCGGCCAGATGGTCCAGGAAGCTCCGGGCCTCGTCGTCGGTGAGTGCGAAGCCGACCTCCACGGACACGTCGCCCGCGAGCTCGAAGAAGTGCTCCTCGTGAAGGCGCCCGTGCCGGCCGTATCCCGCGATCGCGCGAAAGGCCGAGCCGCCGTGGATGCCGACCTTCCTGGCCTCCTCCAGCAGCCATTCGTAGGCCAGGATGCCGTGATGGCGGCGGTTCTCCTGCACGTAGAACTTGAGATAGACGCCTTGCATGGTGACCTCCTGTATCGGGCAATTCGAACTCGGCTTCAGGCCTTGGCGAACAGCGCGTTGCTGAGCAGGATGCCGATCGCCGTCAGCAGCAGCGAGCCGGCAAGGTGCACGCCGGCCGTACTCAGCGCCCATCCGTACTGCTGGCGGCCAATCAGCGTGACGACCTCGACCGAAAACGTGGAGAAGGTCGTCAGTCCGCCCATGAAGCCGGTGATGACGAGCAGCCGCCACTCGGGCGGCAGGCTGGCGTTGTGGGTGAAGAAGGCGCTGGCGACACCAACGAGCAAGCCGCCGATCAGGTTGGCGGCCAGCGTGCCCAGCGGCACGGTCGGAAACACGGGGTTCAGCCAGCCGCCCAGCCACCAGCGCAGCAACGCGCCAAAGCCGGCGCCACCAAAGACGGCAATTACGGAAAAGCTCATGTCGCTCCTTGATCGAGGATGCTCGATTCTCCGCGCCCGCGCAGGCGGCGCGTCAATCGCGGGCAACACCCGTCATCGACCCGTCGCAATGCCGAGCCAATATCCACGGTTTGTTTGCATCGGTCACAAGAAATGAAGGCACAGTCGCTTGACTTGGCAGGCGTCGGCAAGGCATTCCGCGGCGCCGACGTACTGCACGGGATCAACCTGGCGGTGCGCCCAGGCGAATTCCTCTCGCTGGTCGGCATGTCCGGCTGCGGAAAATCCACGCTGCTGCGCATCATCGCCGGGCTGGAACAGCCCGACCGCGGCACGGTGGCCATCGGTGGGCGCGACGTGACCGGCACCGACCCCGCGGACCGCAACCTGGCGATGGTGTTCCAGAGCTACGCGCTGTACCCCCACATGACCGTGCGACAGAACATCGCGGCGCCGCTTCGCATGCGCCGCTTGCCGCTGGCCGCTCGGCTGCCGCTGGTCGGACCGCTGGTATCGGGGCGCCGAGGCACCCTGCGCGAGATCGACGCCGAGGTGCGGCGCGCCGCCGAGACACTGGAGATCGACGCCCTGCTGGACCGCAAGCCGGCACGGCTGTCGGGCGGCCAGCGACAGCGGGTGGCGCTGGCGCGGGCGCTGGTGCGCGCTCCCGCGGCCTTTCTGATGGACGAGCCGCTGTCGAACCTGGACGCGCGCCTTCGCACCCAGATGCGCGAGGAGCTGTCGGCCCTGCACCGCCGCCTGGGCGCGACCTTCGTCTACGTGACGCACGACCAGATCGAGGCCATGACCATGTCCGACCGCATCGCGCTGATGGAGGGTGGGCGCATCCTGCAGGTGGGCACGCCGGCCGAACTGTACGAGCGCCCGGCTTCGCTGGCCGTGGCCAGCTTCATCGGCACGCCCGCGATCAACCTCCTGCCGGCCGAGATCAACGCCGCCGGGCGCGTCCATGCGTTTGGCCGGGCCCTGGACCTGGCGGCCCGCCCGGGACAGCACGGTATGGCCACGCTGGGCCTGCGACCGGAAGACCTGCACGTTGTGCGCGATGGCATCCCCGCGCGCGTCTTGCGCACCGAGATGCACGGCGCCGACCGCTACCTGACGCTGCAGGTCGAAGCCCAGGCAGCCACCACCCTGACGCTGCGCCAGGCCGGCGGCGCCGACGCCGGCATCGACGCCGATGGCCGGACCGCCCTCGGCTTCACGGCCTCGCGTGCCCATCTCTTCGGCGCCAACGGCGCACGCCTGGACCATAGCGCGCAACGACCGGAAGCCGCATGAGCGCCATCGACCTCCCTCTGGCCGTGCCCCGGCCGGCCCGACGCCAGCGCAGCCGCGCAGAAAGCCGGGGCCTGAGGCTGGGCCTGCTGTTCGTCGCCCCCGCCGTGCTGCTGCTGATCGCGACCTACATCCTGCCGCTTCTGGCCCTGCTTGGATTCAGCGCCACCGACTACGAGATGGGCGCCGTGTCCTTCCGCTTCGTCGGCCTGGGCAACTTCGTGCACGCCTTCGGCGACCCGGTGTTCCTGCGCGCCCTGGCCAACACCGCGCTCTACGCTGCGCTGGTGATTCCGCTGGGTGTCGTCCTCGCGCTGGGCACCGCGTTGCTGGTGCACGGCTGCACCAGGAGCCGCGGCTTCTGGGAAGTCGCGTACTTCCTCCCGGTCACGGCCACGCTGGTCGCCATGGCGACGGTCTGGCAGTTCGTGCTCCACCCCGCGCTCGGCCCGGTGAACGCCGTGATCCGCGCCCTGGGCTTCGAGCCGGTTGCGTTTCTCACCAACCCCAAGCTCGTGATCCCGACGCTGGCCCTGATCGGCGTGTGGCAGGTGCTGGGCTTCAACATGGTGCTGTTCCTGGCCGGCCTCACCGGCATCCCGAAAGACCTTTACGAGGCCGCGCGCCTGGACGGCGCGAAACACCCCGTCGACCGCTTCCTCACCGTCACCTGGCCGATGCTCGGGCCGACGACGATGTTCGTCGTCGTCACGACCTCGATCTCCGCCTTCAAGGTCTTCGAGACCGTGGCCGTGCTGACCAAGGGCAAGTCGGGGTCGGAGACGCTGCTGTACGCGATCTACCTCGAAGCCTTCGACTACGGCAAGACCGGCTATGGTGCGGCGCTGACGCTGCTGTTCCTGGTCATCGTGCTCGCGCTGTCGATCGGGCAGACGCTGCATCTCGACCGCAAGGTGCACTACTGATGGCCGGCCCGTCCAAACGCGTCGCGACGCTCCTGCTGCTCGCCGCGGGCGCCGTCTGCATGCTGCTGCCGTTCTACTGGATGGCGCTCACCTCGATCCGGGCACCGGCCGAGATCTTCAGCGTTTCGCTGTGGCCCGTGCCCGAGCACTTCGCGTTCGCGCAGAACTTCGGCAAGGCGGCCACGCAGGTGCCGATGGGGCGCTTCATGCTCAACGGCGTGATCATCTGCCTGGGCATCCTGATCGTGCAGGTGGCCACTGCCGTGCCTGCCGCGTATGCACTGGCCAAGCTGCGCTTCCCGGGGCGGGGCCTCTTGCTGGCGCTGGTGGTGGCGGCACTGTGCGTACCGATCCAGGCGCTCGCGCTGCCCTTGTACGTGGGGTTGGCGCAGGCCCGGCTGCTGAACACCTACTTCGCGCAGATGCTGCCCTTCTTCCTCTCGGTGTTCGCGATCTTCCTGTTCCGCCAGTCCTTCCGAAGCTACCCCGACGAGATCATCGAAGCGGCGCGGCTGGACGGCTTCACCGAGATGGAGATCTGCTGGGGCCTGGTGCTGCGCGGGTCGCTGCCGGCGCTCGCGTCCTTTGCGGTGTTCTCCCTCGTCGCGCACTGGAACGACCTGTACTGGCCGCTGATCGTGGTCTCGGACGAAAGGCTGGCGCCGCCGCCACTGGGCATGCTGCTTTTCGCGGATGCCGAGGCCGGCGCCGACTACGGCGCGCTGATGGCGGGCGCCGCCATCGTCACCGCCCCGATCGTTCTCTGCTTCCTGCTGGCGCGCCGCCAGTTCATCGCCGGCATCACCATGACCGGCGTCAAGTAGCCCTCCCATTCCCAATTCGCCAATTCGCCAATTCGCCGATTCGCCGGTTCCCAGATCCCAGTTCCCAAGAGGAGATTTCCATGCAGTTTCTCAAGCGCGTCGCCGCGAGCGCGTTCGCCCTCGGCCTGTCCCTGCCCGGCCTGGCCGCAGCAGAGGACGTGACGCTGAACGTGCTCTACAACAATCCGGGCTTCACCAAGTACCACCAGCCGTTGGCCGAGGAGTTCCAGAAGCGCAACCCCGGCATCAAGCTCAACTTCCAGGCCCCGGCGGTGGACTACAACGCCGGCCACCAGCAGGTTCTGCGTGCCGCCGTGTCCGGCAATCCGCCCGACGTGTACTTCGCGGGCTACAACCTGCTTGGCGAACTGGCCCAGACGCTCGCCAAGCGCCACCAGATCACCGACCTCGGACCGTTCATCGCCGCCGAGGGCGGCAAGGAGTTCATGAACAGAAATTTCGCGCCGCCGCTGGCGGCGCTGGGCGTGGTCGACGGCGTGCAGTACGGCCTGCCGGTCAACGCCTCCTCGCCCATCATGTACATCAACGCCGACCTGGTGCGCAAGGCGGGCGGCGATCCCGACAAGATGCCCGACACCTGGGCCGGCCTGGTCGACCTGGCGGCCAAGATCAAGGCGCTGGACCCGAAGCTCGCCGGCATGGCCTACGACGTCGGCACCTGGGCCGACGACTGGCTGTGGCAGGCCATGATCTACCAGCAAGGCGGCGAGCTGGTCGACCCGAAGACCGGCAAGGTGGCGTTCGACAACCAGATCGGTCTCAATGCGCTGAAGCTCGCGCGCTCCTTCGTGACCAAGGGTGGCCAGGCGCAGATCGAGTGGCAGCAGTCGCAGCAGCAGTTCGGCGCCGGCCTCACGGGCTTCATGTTCTCGACGCCGGCCCAGGTCCAGAACGTCGAAAACCTGGTGGCCAACAAGTTCCAGCTCAAGACGACGACCTTCCCGCTCGACAACAAGGCCAAGGGCGGCGTGCCCACCGGCGGCAACGCGGTGGTGATCCTGACGCAGGACAAGGCCAAGCAGGCCGCGGCATGGAAATACGCCAAGTGGGTGACCGGTCCGGAGGCGCAGAACATCATCGTGCGCATCACCGGCTACCTGCCAACCAACATCCGCGCCACCGGCGACGAGTACCTCGCGCCCTACTACGCCGAGCACCCGAACGTGGCCACTGCGGCGCGCCAGGCCGACAAGTCGCGTCCGTGGGGCGGCTACCCGGGCGGTGATTCGGTGCGCATCTGGCGTACCCAGCGCGACCTGATCGCCGGCGTGATGCGCGGCGATCTCAGTCCCGAGGACGGGCTGAAGAAGATCGTCGCCGAGACCAACGCGCTGATGAAGTGAAGCGATGAAGATCATCCAGTTCACCGATACCCATCTGGTCCGGCCTGGCGAGCTGCTCTACACGCTCGACCCGGCCGACCAACTGCGCCGTGCGGTGGCCGACGTGGCACGGCGCCATGCGGATGCCGACCTGGTGGTCATCACGGGCGATCTCTGCAACGACGGCGACCCCAGGGCCTACGCGCTGCTGCGCGAGGTGCTGGCGCCGCTGTCCTGCCCGGTGCGTCTCTTGCTGGGCAACCACGATGAGCGCAGAGCCTTCCGCGAAGTTTTCCCCGACCAGCCGGTCGACGACGCCGGCTTCGTCCAGTCCTGGATCGACACGCCGCAGGGCCGCCTGTTGTTCCTCGATACCAACCACCCCGGCCACATCGGCGGCCGCTACTGCGAGGCGCGCCGCGCCTGGCTGGAAGGCGCACTCGCCGGCGCTGGCCAGGCGCCGGTGACGGTCTTCCTGCACCACCCGCCCTTTTCCTCGGGCCTGGCCCACTTTCGCCACATCGGCCTGCACGACGCCGAAGCCGTGACGTCCCGGCTGCGGGCCCACCCGGGCGGGGTGCGCCATATCGTGTTCGGCCACGTCCACGTACCGATGGCAGGCACCAGCGCCGAAGGCTTCGCCTACAGCTCGGGCCAGGGCAGTTCGCACCGCTTCATCGCCGAGCCGGACGAGCCCGCGCCGTGGTGGACCGGCGGCAACCCCTGCTACCGCGTGCTGATGCTCGATGAAACGGGCTTCCGTGGCTACAACGTCGAGGCCGGCGAGCCCGCGCTGGTGCGCGCCAACGAGTGCGCCGGGCCGTGACGTCAGCGCAAGGCTGTGATGGCACGCGGCTTGCATGGGAATGGGACCTGGCAACCGTCGCGCCATTTACAGAGGAGCCCGATGAATCGACGAACCGCAATCGGATGGATCGGCAGCCTTTCGCTGCTGACCGTAAGCAACAACTTTGCGCAGGTCGTCGATCTGAACGATGCGATCAACAAGGCGGGGCGTCAGCGCATGCTGTCGCAACGCGTCGCCAAGGCCTACCTGGCGGCCGGCCAAGGTGTGGTCACCCAGCGAGCGGGCGAAGTCTTGACGACCTCGATGGCGCTGTTCGAACGCCAGCTCGTCGAGCTCAAGGCATTTTCCCCCACGCCCGACGTCAAGGCGACGTACAGCGAACTCGAGACGCACTGGAACGACCTCAGGGCCATGCTCGTCGGCCAGGCGCCGGTGCGCGAGAACGCACCGGCGGTGATCGATCTCGATGGCAAGGTGCTGGCGTTGGCGAACAAGGGCACATCGCAGCTCGAGCAGGTGTCCGGCAAGCCTCTGGGCCGGCTCGTCAACATCGCGGGGCGTCAACGGATGTTGTCGCAGCGGGTGGCGAAGTTCTATCTTGCGATGGCCTGGAAGGTCCCTCTGCCCACCGCCCAGGCCGAGCTGGACAAGGCGCGCGCGGAGTTCGTCTCTGCGCTCGACGTGCTTGCCAATGCGCCCGAGGCGACGACGGCCATCAAGCAGGAGATCGAGCTGGCGCGCGCTCAGTGGGTGTTCTATTCGGCGGCGCTTGCGCAACAGGGAGCCGACGCCCCGACACCGGAGCGAAGCGCGAACATCTTCGCGTCCAGCGAAAACATACTGGCCGTCATGGACAAGGTGACCGGCATGTACAGCAGATTGACGACCTGAGCTGCGAGGGCCCGCGGGCCCAGCGGGGCGCCCTACTGCTGGATCTTGCCCTCGCTGCTGATGATCGACAGCTCGACATATTTCGAGCCGGCCCTCGCACCGGGCCTGAACCCGACGGCATAACCTCCGAGGTCGTAGTCGTTCATGGCGTTCAGCGTGCTCGCCATCGCTTCGCGCGTGGGTGTGCGCCCCTGCCGCCGCGCGGCCTCGATGATCACGCGGCCCGCGATGTAACCCTCCATCATCACGTAGCTGACCGGCACGTCGAGCTTGTGCGCCTTGGCGGCCTCTGTGAACTCCCGGGTGAGGCGGCTGGTGTTCTTGTAGGGGTTGGGCGTGACCTGCGAGATGACGACGCCCTTCATCTGCTCCTCGCCCAGGCGCTGCGACAGCTGCTCGACGTCTGCGCCGGAGTACGCGAACAGTTGCGCCGCGCCGCCTTCCGAGCGGTAGCGCTCGATGAAGGCCGCCGTGATGCCGCCGTTGGCCACCATGATGATGGCCTGCGGCGGGGTCTTGAGGAAGGCCGACACCAGGGTCCCGGTGCTCCTGCTGTCCGGCGCATAGGAGGCGCGAACGACGAAGGCGACCTTGGCCCGACCGGCCGCCTCGTCGGCCGCCGCGACCACTGCGTCGGCCCCGGCCTCATGGAGCAGGCCAAGGCGGGTGATGCCCATGGTCGCCAAGTGCTGGGTGAGCTTGGCCAGTTCGTCGCGGACGTCGGCCCTGACGTTGAACAGCAGGGGATGCGCGGGCGGAACCCCGGTCGTGCGATAGCCAACGAGCGCCAGGCGCTGCTGGTCCAGAATGCCGGAGGCCAGGAGCGCCGCCACATTGCGGCTGCCGAAGTAGCCGGCCAGCACGAGCGGGCGCTGCTCGGCGACCAGCTTGCGCGTCTCTTCGACGGTGGACGCGGGCTCGTTGTGATCATCGACGCGCACGAGCGTGAAGGTATTGCCGTTCACGCCGCCTTGCTTGTTGACGCTGTCGAAAGCGAGCCGCAGGCCGGCCGCGTAGCTCAGCCCCTGCTTGGCTTCCAGCCCCGTGAGCGGCGCCACCTGCCCGACCACGATGTCGGCAGCCAAGGCGCTGGCCACCATGGCGCTTGCGGTGGCGGCCCCCAGAATCCAGCGGGACAAGGCGCGTGCGTTCATCAGTTTCTCCGAATGACTACCAGGCATGCGTCCCCTACTCGCCGATCCCGACATAGCCGTTTCACCTCGAAAGTGGACCTCGCGCAAGCGGACCGACACAACTGTATCCATATGTAAATTCACTGTAAAGGTACTTTCAGGCGGATGAGTCCGCCCGCGGGACTCGCGGTCCGGAGCCGATGCCAACTTCAGTCAAGCCTCAGATGCGCCTCGCGCACGATCTCGCCCCACGAGTCGGTCTCCTGCCGGATCAGCTGCGCGAACTCGTCGGGGCCGAGCTTCGGCGCTTCGTAGCCGAGGGTCCGGTACCGCTCCACCGTCTCCGGTGCCGCAAGGCTGTCGGCGATGTCCGCAGCCAGTCGGTCACGGGTGGCCGGCGACAGCCCAGGGGGCCCGAACACCCCGGTCCAGCCGCTGACCTCGTAGCCGCGCAGGCTGTCGCTCTCGGCGGTAGCCGGAACATCGGGATACTGCGGATCGCGGGTCGCCGCCGCAAGCGCGATGAATCGAAGCTTGCCGGCCCGCTCGAGCCCGCCCGCGCTGGCGATGCTGCCCAGCGCCCAATCGACTTCCTGGCTCGCGACCGCGGCGTACAACTGCCCGAAGTCGCGAAATGGCACGTGGACCATATGGATGTCCTTCATGGCTTGCAGACGCAAGGCACCGATATGCCCTGGGCTGCCGTTGAACCACGAACCGTAGGTGATGCGACCGGGCTGCTCGCGGGCGGCTGCGACGATGGCATCCAGCGTGTTGAAGCGACTTCTTGCACTGACCACGATGAAGAACGATGTGCGCAGCAGCATGGAGAGCGGCACGAAATCACGCTGCACGTCGTAGGGCAGGTGTGTGAACGTGTGCGGATGGGTCGTCACGTGCGTGTTGTCGAGCTGGATGAGATCGCGTCCGTCCGTCGCTCCCTGCTTGAAGGCCGCCACCGCAATGAAGCCGTTGCCGCCGGGCCTGTTCTCGATGACCACCGGGCGAGCCCAGCGCTTTTCGAGTTGCTCGGAGACGAAGCGCAGCGCGGCATCTGGACCACTGCCGGGCGGGAACGGGGTGAAGATGCGCACCGGCCCGGGCGCCCAGGGCGCCTCTGCATGGGCACGCGAGAGCAGCGCCGGCACGAAGGTCCCTGCCAGGCTTGCGCACTTGAGGATGAAGTCGCGTCTGTTGTCCATGTCGATCTCCTTCAGGTGAGCGACGCTCTGAACTGCTCGATCTCCGGCGTGGCGCCCCAGGCGCAGAACGACTCGGGGGCGAGCGGAAACTGCCGTGGCCGGTACGTCGCCTCCTCGTTGGCGGGAATGGTTCGCACGCCGGTCGAGTATTCGTACACCATCCCATCGGGGCCGGCGAAATAGAGAAAGACCGCCCCCGAAGTCGGGTGGCGCCCCGGTCCGAAAACGATCCGCACCCCAGCCTTGCGCAGGCGATACCAGGCGCGCATCAGGTCGTCGATGCTGCCGACCTGGTGGTTGATGTGTTGAATCCCGCCGTGCCCAGCGGGAAAGAGCGCGATCCGGTGGTGAACCTCGTCGATGCGCAGCAGTGCCGCCTCTCCGATCCGGTCGCTGACGCGCGCCCCGAGCACTTCGACCCAGAAGCGCTCGTCGCGCGGTGCATCGGTCGAGCACAAGCCGACGTGGCTGAAGCCGGTAATGCAGGGGTCCAACTGGGGCGGACGCGTGCCGCGGCTGGACGCGGGCCCCGCGATCAGGTCGATCCTGTTGCCGCTCGGATCGCAAAAGGCAACGAAGGCCTCGACGCGTCGCTCTGCGCATTCGGATGCGCTGCCCCAGTGTGCGGCGATGTCGAGGCCGTCGAGCACGCCTGCAGCGGCATCGAGTTCGTCAATGCTGCCGACTTCGAAGCCGACGGTCTGCTCCGAAGGATCCGCCGCGAAGACCACCAGCGTGTGGTCCCGCTCGTCGCTGCCGTAGTAACGCAAGTCGCCCTCCACCCCGACGGGCGACAAGCCGAGCATCTGCCGCAGGAAGCGATCCGAGCTCTCCAGCTCCCGCGTGCCGAGTCGGACGTAGCGGATGGCGCTCAGCTCGATCATTCATCACCTCGCGCATTTGGTCTGGGGCCCAGGCGATCTGGATCGATATTAGGTATTGGGGCTATATTTTTGAAATGTGAATCACGAGTTCGTGTCATGCGCGAATCGGATATCAGAAGCCCGCACGCGCGAGCGCTCGTCTCGCGGCTCGATCTGGCGCTGCTCGAGCTGTTCGACTCGGTCTACAGGCTGCGCAACCTGACGCAGGCCGGGGCGCAGCTCGGGCTGACACAACCGGCGGTCAGCCGCGGGCTGGCGCGCCTGCGGAGCGCCTACGGCGACGTGCTGTTCGTGCGTCACCAGCGAGGCGTGCTGCCGACGCCCTTCGCAGACCACCTGGCGAAGCCGCTGGCCGATGCGTTGACCATCGTGCGCGGCACCGTGGAACGACCGCGCTTCGATGCGTCCACAGATCGCCGGTGCTTCCGCATCGCGATGAGCGACATCGGCGAGCGCTTCTTTCTGCCGCGCCTTGTCCGGCACCTGGCGAGGGCGGCGCCGCAGGTCACGATCGATGCGGTGTCGCAGGCGCTGCCGCAACTGAAGACCGGCCTCGAGAGTGGCGACATCGACCTGGTCGCGGGTTATCTGCCGGGCTTGGGCAAGCAGGTGCGCCAGCAGAGGCTGTTCCGGGAGCATTTCGTCTATGTCGCTCGCGCGGCCCACCCCTTGATCGAGGGCTCGCTGCAGCGCGAGCAGTTGCGCAGTCTGCCGCATGTGCTCGCCAGCCCTCCGGGGACCCCTCACGCCGCTGCGGTCGAAAGGGTGCTCACCAGTCCACGCGTACGCGCGACCATCGCGCTGCGGGTGCGCAGCTTCCTGTGCATCGCACCCATCGTGGCGGAGACCGATCTCGTCGCCGCGATGCCGAGCAACCTGGCGGCACTGGTGGCGATCCCGCTGGGCCTTCAACGGATCGATTCGCCGGTGCCGATACCCGGATTCGACGTGTCGATCGGATGGCACGATCGCTACCATCACGATCCGGCGATCGAATGGCTTCGTGGGCAATTCAACGACGTGTTCCGCCGGCGCGATGGCGCAGCAAGCCAGCCCTGACCATCGGATCCAAAGTCCCTCATTCGGATCATTCACAACCCGAACGAGAGCGGCTATCGTTGACAGGCATGCCGCGGCGCATGAGCCGCCCAATGAGCCCCCTGACGGAGGGAATGCATGACCAGTCCCCTGACCGATCGCGCAACATTCGCTGGTGTGCTCGCGCAGCTCGTGCGAAACCGCTGTGCTTCGGGCGCCGATCGAACGTCACGCACGGGCCTGCAGGCCACTGTCCCGGTCAACGAGCGTCCCGCGGTGCGCCGCGGCATCGAGGGCCTGATCGATTCGGGTGTGCTGGCGGTGCACGGCGAAGACATCGGCTTCACGGCCGACGGCTGGCAGTTCCTGACCCACGTCCACAAGGTGCAGGGCCAGAAGGCGGCGGTCGAGCGCCATCACGAGGACCCTGCCGCCTTGCAGCGAATACTCGACAAGATCGAGCAGGACGATCGCTTCCAGCCCTACCGCGACCTCGAGGAGGTGCGCACCCTGCCGGCGCGGCTCGAGAACTACCGGTCGCTTCGCCGCGACTCGCGCATGCCGATGGGCTGGCTGGTCGTGACGACCGTGCTCGTGATCGCCGCGGCGCTCGTGGCGTACTTCTTCAAGCGCTGAGCGCCGGGCTCATCGGGCCACCCTCGGAACGGCCGGGCGGGGGCTCAGGCCATGATGTGCACGCCGCCGTCCACGTAGATGGTTTCGCCGCTGATGCGGCGAGCGTACGGCGTCGCGAGGTAGGCGGAGGCGAAGCCGACGTCCATGATGTCGACCAGTTCGCCAACCGGCGCCTTCTGCGCCGCCTCGGTGAGCAGCAGGTCGAAGTCCTTCAGCCCCGAAGCCGCGCGCGTCTTCAGCGGCCCCGGCGACATCGCGTGCACGCGGATGCCCTTGCCGCCCAGCTCGTAGGCGAGATAGCGGCACGAGGCCTCGAGCGCCGCCTTCACCGGTCCCATGACGTTGTAGTTCGGCACCACGCGATTGGCGCCGTAGTAGCTCATCGCGATCATCGTGCCGCCGCCCTGCATCAGCGGCGCGGCAAGCCTGGCCATGCGGATGAAGGAGTGGCATGAGACATCCATCGCCTTCGCGAAGCCATCCGCCGAGCAGGACAGCAGGCCGCCCTGCAGGTCGTCCTTGGGCGCCCAGGCGATCGAATGCACGAGGATGTCCAGCTTGCCCCAGGTGCGCTCGACCTGCGAGAACACGGCTTCGAGCTGTCCGGGCACGCTCACGTCCAGCGGCATCAGGATCGACGCATCGAGTTGCTTCGCGAGCGGCTCGACGTAGCCTCGCGCCTTCTCGTTGAGATAGGTGAGCGCGAGGTCCGCACCGAGTTCGTGAAACGCGCTCGCGCATCCATAGGCGATCGAATGCTCGTTGGCGACGCCGACCACCAGGGCCTTGGCGTCCTTGAGGACGGGGTGGGACGGGTCGTGCTTCATTTGCGCGCTCCTCGTGCGGCCTTGGCCGCGGCTCGGGCCTGTGGCGGCGTCTTCGTGGTCTTCGCGGACCTGGCGGCGCTCGTCGATGTCTGCGTACGCGTTCTCTTGCGCGCGGCGGCTGCGAGCATCGGCTGTTGCCGCGTGGCGCGAGACGGCAGTGCTTCGCGGATGCGCTCGTAGGCCGCCTCCTGCGCCGGTGTCGCGCGGATCGCGGACACGCGCGGGTCGGCCAGCAGCCGGTCGAGCAGGGTCACGAAGCGTTCACGGTCGTCCGCCGACTTCAGCAGCTTGGGAAGCGTTGCCAGCGCCTGCTCCGGCTCATAGCGGCAGATGAGCTCCTGCCGGCCGCGGATGGCGTGCCACTGCTGCGCGGTCAGCGGCGGCAGCAGGTCCGCGTATTCGCGTGCGAGCTGGCTCTTGAGCTCGACGCGCGCAAGCGGCAGCGGCTCGCCCCTGCGCGCGAGCAGGCAGGCGGCCCGCGCCAGCGCATCGGCGTAGCCGCCCTGCCCGATCGCGGCGAGCGCCTCGCGCACCACCGCTTGCTCGCGCGGCGGGATCGTCTCGCCGGTGACCTTCGCGGCGCGCTTGTGCATGCTGGGATGCAGCGCCGGGAACAGGATGCCGAAGGTCTGGAAGAACATCGCCTCGCTCGCGGCGTCGCGGATGTCGCGGTAATAGTCGAGCGACGCACTGATCCATGCCGAGGCCACGCGCTCGGCCTGCTTGAACGCCGAGGCCTCGGGGGCAGGCTGGCGCGCCGCGCGCACCACCTCGGCCATCGGCGCAACCCAGGCGAACCAGGGATTGCGGTCCGACGGGACGGACTGCTCCAGCCGCATCGGATTCAGCCGCCGGCCGATCTCGGCCGTGGTCTCGTTGGACATGGCCTGCACGAGCGGCTGCGCGAACAGCTCGTAGGCCTTCTGGTTGAACTCGGACATCTCCGCCACCGCCTCGAACGGTTCCTCGTCCTTGCGCTCGAAGCGGTTGAAGCGTGCCGCTATCTCCTCGAGCTCGCGCTCGACGAAGCTCACGCTGTACTGGATCTTGCCGCCGTCGTTCACCTCGTCGATCTGCATGCCGTAGAGGCCCGGCGGCAGTGCCTCGATGGATTCCAGCACCTCGACGATCTGCGCATGCTCCTTGGTCGCGACCTTGCCCGAGACGAAGATGCCCAGGTGCCCGATGTTCTTGTGCAGCAGGCCGATGATGACCTGCCCGCGCGCCTTGATCTCGTCGGTGGAGCCGTAGACGTCGGCCACCCAGTTGAAGGCCTGCTCGGGCGGCGTGATGTTGTCGCCCATCGATGCGAACAGGACGATCGGCGAGCGGATCTCGCGCAGGTCGAAGGACTTGCCGTTGCTGCCCATCGTGCCCGACCAGAGCTTGTTGCCGACGAACAGGTTCTGGACGATCCAGTCGATCTCCTCGCGGTTCATCAGGTAGAAGCCGCCCCACCAGCGCTCGAACTCCAGGAAGCGCGGCGGCTCGGTGTCGATCCTGGCGTAGAGGTTGTAGTACTTGTCCCAGAGCGCGTTGGCCGGGTTCAGGTTCGCGAAGTTCGACACGAGGTGGGCGCCGTCGAAGACGCCGTTGCCCAGGTCCGCGCTCATCGACGCGAGCCAGCTGCCGCCGAGCAGGCCGCCCGAGTAGCGCATCGGGTTCTCGGCCTCGCCCTCGTTGAACGCGCCGCCCCAGTAGGACATCGGCGCGCCGTTGATGACGATCGGGCCGGTGTCGTCGGGGTCCGACGAGGCCAGCATCATCGCGGCCCAGCCGCCCTGGCAGTTGCCCACGATCGCGGGCTTGAGGCTCGCCGGATGCAGCTCGCGCACCTTGCGAACGAAGATCTGCTCCGCGGTGCACACGTCGGGCAAGGTCTGCCCCGGCTGCGGATCGGGAAAGAAGATCACGAAGTACACCGGATGCCCCGCGCGCAGCGCCACGCCCACCTGCGAGTCGTCCTTGAAGCCGCCGATGCCCGGCCCGTGACCGGCGCGCGGATCGATGATGACGTAGGGCCGCTTCTTCGGGTCCACCGTCACGCCCTTGGGCGGCACGATGCGCACCAGCGCGTAGTTGACCGGCCGCGTGAAGCCACGCGCGTCGAGCACCATCTCGCATTCGAAATGCAGGAGCGGCGGACGGCCTGCCGCTTCGTGCTCGTGGTAGTTGTTGCCGCGCTGGCGCAGCGTGTCGAGAAAGAGCACCGAGCGCTGCGACGAGTCGATCACGTAGCGGGCCCAGTCGTTCCAGAACGCCCAGGTCGGCAACTGCGCGCTCTTCGCACCGGCCGGCCACGCGAGACCGGCTTGTTCCACGCGATCCTTGAAGCGCTTCTGCGCCACCTGCGTGCGGTGCTGGTACAGCCGGGCGAGCCTGGCGGCACGCTCCGCGGACTGGGTCAGTCCCTGTTGGACGGGCATGTCGGTTCCTTTCATTGGCAATCGGGTGCGGCCTTCGCCGCGAGATCCATCTCGATGTGGGTCACGCCGCCATCGCGGCGCTTGCGTATCGGAAGCCCGCAGCGATTGAACACCGCCAGCATGGGGGCGTTGTCCGCGAGCACATCGGCTTCGAAGCGCACGATGCGGTGCCTGCGGGCGATCTCGATCATGGTTTCGAGCAAGCGCGTCGCGAGGCCGTTGCCCTGGTAGTCCTCTTCGATCGTGAAGGCCACCTCGGCGGCCCGCGCGCCGTCGGGCGCGTCGAACGCCACGTAGGTGCTGCTGCCGATGACGATCTCGTCGTCGCCGGAGCCGAGGGTCACTGCGAGGCCCGCGAGGTGCTCGAAGTCGATGTCCTTCAGGCGATCGAGGGTCTTCTCGGGCAGCGCTTTCACGTGCGTGAAGTAGCGCGTGTAGATGGAGCTCGGCTCCAGTTGCGCGAACGCCGCGACGATGCGGCCGCGGTCGTCGGGGCGCATCGGGCGGATGAGCGCGGGCGTGCCGTCGCGCAGCGCGATCTGGCGGCGGAACTGCATGTCGTCGCTGCTGTCGCCCATGGCGCTTTTCTCCTACTCGTGTGAACGATGGCCGCTTTGACGGTGGGCGACGCGCGGGTGCGGATTCAGTGGTGTTCCATCCGCTTGCGCAGCCGCTCGCGGATGGTGTCGATCAGCGCCTGCGCCTCGACCGGCCCGAGCCGGTCGTAGGCCTTCTCGCGCACCATGAAGCCCAGCATCAGCGCTTCGCGCAGCTTCTTGAAGGCAAGCGGGTTCTGGTGGCCACAGACCGAGTCGTTGTTCTGCAGCACGGCCTCGATGACGCCCGGGTCCGTCAGCTTCACCTGGCAGATCGCTGCTTCGCGCACGATCTGCGACAGGACGTCGTCGATCTGGTGAGTCCAGACGCTTTCTCTGGGTGTATCCGTCATGAGAGCCCCCATTGGTGAAAGTGATGGTCGTTGAGTCTAGTCGCGAGATTCGTGCCTTGCCAGAAAAGCGCATGAATCCCGGGTCCTGTCAGTCCCTGCCTTCGACCACGCCGCGGGTGTGACGCGCGATCATGAGTTCCTCGTTCGTCGGGATGACCCATGCCGCGGTCCGGCTGCCGGCGCTGCTGATGCGCGGGCCGCCCGCTGCGTTGGCTGCGGCATCGAGTTCGATGCCGAGCCAGGCGGCGTCGCGGCACACGCGCTCGCGGATCGCGGCGCTGTTCTCGCCGATGCCGGCGGTGAACACCAGCGCATCCAGCCCGCCGAGCGCCGCGGCGAGCGATCCGAGCTCGCGGCGGATGCGGTAGATGAACACGTCCACGGCCGTCTTCGCGCGCGGGTCGTCCGATTCGAGCAGCTTGCGCATGTCGCTGGAGATGCCCGACATGCCGAGCAGACCCGACTGGCTGTAGAGCAGCTTCTCGATCGCACGCGCATCCATCTTGCGCTCGTCCATCAGGTAGAGCAGCACGCCCGGGTCCAGCGAACCGGAGCGCGTGCCCATCGCCAGGCCCTCGACCGCGGTGAAGCCCATGGTGTTCGCGACGCTGCGGCCGGCCTCGATCGCGCACATGCTCGCGCCGTTGCCGAGGTGGCAGACGACCACCTTGCCCGCCGCCGCGGCCGGATCGTGCGCGGGCAGCGCCGCGCTCACGTACTCGTAGGACAGCCCGTGAAAGCCGTAGCGGCGCACCCCCGCATCGTGCAGTTCGGACGGGATCGCGAAGCGGCGCACCACGTCCCGGTTGGTGGCATGGAAGGCGGTGTCGAAGCAGGCGACCTGCGGCAGCTCCGGCTGGTGTTCCAGCAGCAGCCGGATCGGCGCGAGGTTGTGCGGCTGGTGCAGCGGCGCCAGCGGCACCAGCTTTTCGAGCGACACCAGCAATTCGGGCGTGACCCGCTCCGGCTGGACGTGATCCATGCCGCCGTGCACCACGCGATGCCCGACAGCATGCAGTTCGTAGTTCGATCCCTCTTCCCGCAGGAACGCTGCCAGGTGTGCAACCGCGCCCTGATGCCCCAATGCGACGCCTTCGCCCCAGCGCTTCTCGCCGACCACGCGACCCTCGCCGTCGCGCGCGATGAAATGCGGCGCGGTGTGCAGCCCTTCGACCTGGCCGCGCAGCACCGGTGCCAGGCCGCCCGGCTGCTCCACGAAGAAGAGGAACTTGATGCTGGAAGAACCGGCGTTGAGAACCAGGATGCCGCGCTGCTTCATGCGACCACTTTCCGCGGCTGTTCGCGCCGTGCGCGCGCCACCAGCCCGGCCACCGCACAGGAGGCGAGCCGCGCGATCAGCGAATCGGCGCGGCTCGTGAGGATGATCGGCACGCGCGCGCCCAGCACGATGCCCGCCGCATCCGCACCCGCCATGAAGGTGAGGCTCTTCGCGAGCATGTTGCCCGCCTCGAGGTCGGGCACGATGAGGACGTCCGCCTGCCCGGCCACCGGCGAGGCGATCTTCTTGATCTTCGCCGCTGTGAGGTCGATCGCATTGTCCAGCGCGAGCGGCCCGTCGAGGATGCCGCCGGTGATCTGCCCGCGATCGGCCATCTTGCACAGCGCGCCGGCCTCGACCGTGGTCGGCACGGTCGGGTTCACGGTCTCCATCGCCGAGAGGATCGCGACCTTCGGCGCACCATTGCCGAGCGCATGGGCGAGGTCGATCGCGTTCTGGATGATGTGGACCTTGTCCTGCAAGGTCGGAAAGATGTTGACCGCCGCGTCGCTGATGATGAGCGGCTGATGCAGCGCCGGCACGTCCATGACGAAGCAGTGACTGATGCGCCGCCCGGTGCGCAGGCCGGTCTCGCGCTTGACCACTGCGGCCATCAGTTCGTCGGTGTGCAGGCTGCCCTTCATGAGCGCCTCCACCTTGCCTTCGCGCGCGAGCCGCACCGCGGCCTCGGCCGAGGCTTCGCTGTGCGGCGTGTCGACGATCGCGAAGCCGGAAATGTCCAGGTCGCAATCGGCGGCCACGGCCCGGATGCGCTGCTCGGGCCCGACCAGGACCGGGGCGATGAGCTTTTCTTCCGCCGCCTCCAGCGCGCCCCTGAGCGAACTTTCGTCGCAGGGGTGCGCGACCGCGGTCGGGAGAGGATCGAACGCCCGGCAGGCAGCAATCAGGCGTTGGTACTTCTCATGCTTGTTCTCCATCGGGAGCTTCCTTCGGCAGGGCACAAGGGGGCATCGTGTGTCGTGAAGCCGCCGATGTCAACGAAACTTCCGTGACGGTGATCAAACCGGCACGGATTGCCCTGCAACGCCTTGTAACCGCGCGCCGCCCGGCTTCAGCTCAGGTTCGCCTTCTCGAGCCCGAAGGCCTTGTCCGCCGAGCCGGGCGGGGTCTTGAACGCGGCGTTCGCACGGTTCCAGGCATTGATCGCCATCACGAGGAAGGTGAGGTCCGAGAGCTCCTTCTCGGAGAACTGCGTGCGCGCAGTTTCGAAGAGCTCGTCGGACACGCCGTGCGGCGGCAGGTGGGTGAGCGCCTCGGTCCAGGCCAGCGCCGCGCGTTCCCTGGCGCTGAAGAGCAGGGACTCGTGCCAGATCGCCACATGATGAAGGCGCAGCTCGCGTTCGCCGTGGATCCTGGCTTCCTTGACATGCATGTCGAGGCAGAAGCCGCAGCCGTTCATCTGCGAGGCCCGGATGTTGACGAGGTCGTGGATGGTGCGGTCGATCGCGCTCTCCTTCAGCGCATTGCTGAACTCGGCGAACTTCTTGAACAGCTCGGGCGAACGCTGGATGTAGTTGATGCGTTGGGTCATGGTTTCTCCGGGTTTGAGGCGCACACCGTGTGCGCCATAACCGGAAGACGTTCGACCGTGCGCGCTTGTGACAGGCACGAGAGCGATCAGTGCCCGAGCATCGCCGCCAGCCGCGCCAGCTTGTCCGGGTTGCGCTGCACGTGGATGCGCACGATGCGCTGTCCATCCGTCTCGCACGACTGCGCCGACTCGAGCACGCCGTCGATGAAGCGCAGCAAGCCCCACTGCCCGTTGATGTTCGCGATCTCGAGGCGCTGCGCGGCGCCGTGGCGGCGGGTGCTCGCGAAGTAGAGCTGCGCGATGCGCTGGCTGCCCACCAGCGGCTTGCCGAAGCTCGGCACCTTGCCGCCGCCGTCGCCCAGCAGCTCGGCCCCCTCGGAGAGCATCGACTTGAGCGCCGCGAGGTTGCCGCCGGTGATCGCCGCCGCGAAGTCGCCCAGCAGCCGGCGGTGCGTGTCGGGCGAGACCGCAAAGCGCGGGCGCTCCTCGCGCAGCTGCGCCTTCGCGCGGTGCACGAGCTGGCGGCAGGCGGCTTCGCTCTTGCCGATCATCTCGGACACCTGCGGGTAGTCGGCGTCGAACACCTCGCGCAGCAGGAAGGCGGCGCGCGCCTCCGGCGAAAGGCGCTCCAGCAGCATCAGGAAGGCGGTGGAGACCTCGTCGGCCCGCTCCAGCATCTGGTCCGGCGTGGGCGGCGAATCGGTCAGGATCGGCTCGGGCAGCCAGATGCCGACATAGTGCTCGCGGCGCACCTTGGCGCTGCGCAGGCGGTCGATCGAAAGCCGCGTGGCGATGGTGACCAGCCAGGCCTCGGCGCTGTCCAGCGTCGCCGGGTCGGTTTCGTGCCAGCGCAGCCAGACGTCCTGCACCACCTCCTCGGCCTCGGCCATGGAGCCGAGCATGCGGTAGGCGATGCTCTCGAGGCGGGGGCGGAGCTGGTCGAAGGTGCGGGTTGAATCGTCCATATCCCGGTAGACGTTCGAGGCCGGCGTTCCGTGACATCGGCCGGGCTGGCGATCTTGCCACGCCGCCGCCGGACGCCGCTAGACTCGACGCCGTAGGCGCCGCGGGCGCGTCCCCCCACCCGATCGCAGGAGGCAGTTGCCCCATGGCAGAGTCCCGGTCCCGGCCATCCACGCAGCATGCGCGGCGCGCAGCAGCCGGGCCGCGCCCGGCCTTCAAGCGACTGGTCGACATCGGGCTGCGCCTGGGCGAGCTGCGCAGCGCGGCCGACCTGCAGCGCTTCGTCGTCGGCGAGGCGGCAGCGCTCCTCGGCGCGCAGCGTGTGCTGCTGGTGCTGGAGTCCAGCGGCGGCCCGCGCATCGCCGGATCGAAGCTGCCGCGCGGCGAAAAGGCCGCCGACCTGCTCCGCGCGATCGGCCCCTGGCTGGCCGAGGCGCGCAGCAGCCGGGCCGCCCGTCTGCGCCACGGCCCGGCGGGCGCGAGGCCCGCGGCCCAGCGTTCCTGCCTGGTGGCGCCGCTGGCGGCGCAGGGTGATCTCGCCGGCTTTCTCTATGCCGACACTGAAGGGCCGCTGGGCCGGTTCGAGCGCGAGGAGCAGGAACTGCTCTCGGCGCTGGCGGCCCAGGCGGCCGCTGCGCTGGCCAGGCTCCGCGCCCGTGCGCGCCTCGAAGACGAGCTGGCCGAGCGCAACGCCGAGCTGGCGCAGAACGCCGGCGCGCTCACCCTGATCGACAGCATCCAGCAAGGCATCGCGGCGCGGCTGGAGTTCTCCACCATCGTCCAGATGGTCGGCGACAAGCTGCGCGAGGTCTTCGACTCCGGCGACGTCACCATCATGTGGTGGGACGACAAGACCAACCTCGTGCAGGCGCTCTACCGCTACGAGCACAACCGGCCGCTGCCCCTGCCGCCGCCCCGGCTGCTGAAGCCCGGCGAGCCGCTGGAGCGCATCCTGCTGCGGCGCGAAGTCGGCGTCGTGAACACGCGCGAGGAGCAGACCCGGCTCGGACTCGGCCCGCACCCGGGCACCGACTGGGCGCTTTCGCTCGCGGCGGTGCCGATCCTCAGCCGCGACCGCGTCCTCGGTGCGCTCGCGCTGCAGAACCACGAGCGCGAGTTCGCCTTCGGCCGCGAGCAGATCCAGCTCCTCGAAACCGTGGCCGCGACCATGGGCGTGGCGCTGGAGAACGCGCGCCTGTTCGACGAGACGCAGGAGGCCCTGGCGCGGCAGACCGCCACCGCCGAAGTGTTGAAGGTCATCAGCGCCTCGCCGACCGACGTGCAGCCGGTGCTCGACAGCGTGGCAGAGCGCGCCGGGCTGCTGTGCCGCGCCGAAGGCAGCCGCGTCTGGCTGGCCGCGGTCGACTGCCTGCGCGCCATGACCAGCTACGGGCCGGCCTACGGCGGCGAGGGCGCGGGGCTCGAGCTGCCGCTGCGACCGTCCTCCATCGCCGGGCAGGCCTTCGTCGAGCAGCGCTGCGTGCATGTCGAGGACGTCGTTCCGCTGATCGATGCGCAGTACCCGGACGTGCGCGAGCTCCAGGCGCGCAACGGCTTCCGCACGGTGCTCGCGGTGCCGATGCTGCGCGACGGCCGCTCGATCGGCGTGATCTCGCTGCTGCGCAACCAGGTGCGGCCTTTCTCGGCGGCGGAGATCTCGCTGGTGCAGACCTTCGCCGACCAGGCCGTGATCGCGATCGAGAACACGCGCCTGTTCAACGAGACCCGCGAGGCGCTGGAGCAGCAGACCGCGACCAGCGATGTGCTCGAGGTCATCAGCGGCTCGATGGCCGATGCGCAGCCGGTATTCGACAAGATCCTCGAAAGCTGCCAAAGGCTCTTCTCGAGCTCGCAGATGGGCATCTCGCTGGTCGGAAAGGACGGGATGGTGTACCTGGGTGCGCACCGCGGATCGGCGCGCGAGGCGCTGGCGAAGCACTATCCGCGCCCCTTCGACGAGACGGCTGCCGGCGATGCCATGCACGCCGGCGTGCTGCATATCCCCGATGCGCTGGAGGCGCCGCAGCTGCCGCAGTTCATGCGCGACATCGCGCAGAAGGTCGGCAGCTACGCGATCATGATCGCGCCGCTGATGTGGGAGGGCCGCGCCATCGGGTCGATCCACGTGACGCGCCAGCCCGTCGGTCCGTTCGCGGACAAGGAGATCAGGCTCTTGAAGACCTTCGCCGACCAGGCGGTGGTCGCCATCCAGAACGCCGCGCTCTTCAAGCAGGCGCAGGAAGCGCGCGCCGCCGCCGAATCCGCGAACGAGGCCAAGAGCGCCTTCCTCGCGACCATGAGCCACGAGATCCGCACGCCGATGAACGCGGTGATCGGCATGAGCGGCCTCTTGCTCGACACGCGGCTCGATGCCGAGCAGCAGGACTATGTCTCCACCATCCGCGAATCCGGCGATGCGCTCCTGACCATCATCAACGACATCCTCGACTACTCGAAGATCGAGGCCGGCCGGATGGACATCGAGGCGCATCCCTTCGACCTGCGCGACTGCGTGGAATCGGCGCTCGACCTCGTGAGCGCGCGCGCCACCGAGAAGGACCTCGACACCGCCTACGTCTTCGAAGGCGATGTGCCCGATGCGGTGAGCGGCGATCTCGCACGGCTGCGGCAGGTGCTGCTGAACCTGCTGAGCAATGCGGTGAAGTTCACCGAGCGCGGCGAGGTGGTGGTGAGCATCGGTTCGGCCCCCCTGCCCGGCGGCGCCGTGCGGCTGACCTTCGCAGTGCGCGACACCGGCATCGGCCTGTCGGAGCAAGGCAAGAGCCGGCTGTTCCAGTCGTTCTCGCAGGCCGATTCGAGCACCACGCGCAAGTACGGCGGCACCGGGCTCGGCCTCGCGATCAGCAAGCGGCTGGCCGAGCTGATGGGCGGCACCATGTGGGTCGAGAGCGGCGGGCCGGGCACCGGATCGACCTTCTTCTTCACCATCGAGGCGCCGATCGCGAGCCTGCCGCCGAGCCGCCGCCGCGACTTCATCGGCGTGCAGCCCGAGATGGCCGGGAAGCGGCTGCTGATCGTGGACGACAACGCGACCAACCGCCGCGTGCTGGCCCTGCAGACCGCCAAGTGGGGCATGAACTCGCGCACGACCGCGACGCCGCTCGAAGCGCTGCAATGGCTCGATGCCGGCGAGCGCTTCGACCTCGCGATCGTCGACATGCACATGCCGGAGATGGACGGCGTCGAACTCGCGCAGCGCATCCGGGCCAGGCACGCCACGCTGCCGCTCGTCCTCTTCAGTTCGGTCGGTCGCCGCGAGACGGGCGATGGCGAATCGGTGTTCGGCGCCTATCTCTCGAAGCCGATCCACCAGTCGCAGCTCTTCGACACGCTCGCCGGCCTGCTGGTGCAGGAGCCCTCGGCCCGGCCCGCGCCCACCGCCGCGCCGAAGCCGCAGATCGACCCCTCGATGGGGGCGCGGCATCCGCTGCGCATCCTGCTCGCGGAGGACAACGCGGTGAACCAGAAGCTCGCGCTGCGCCTTCTGCAGCAGATGGGCTACCGGGCCGACCTGGCCTCCAACGGCATCGAGGCGGTGGAATCGGTGCAGCGGCAGGCCTACGATGTGGTGCTGATGGATGTACAGATGCCGGAACTCGACGGGCTCGGTGCCACGCGCCAGATCTGCACGCTGCTCGAGGCGCCCGCGCGCCCGCGCATCGTCGCGATGACCGCGAACGCGATGCAGGGCGACCGCGAGATGTGCATGGCCGCGGGCATGGACGACTACCTCACCAAGCCGATCCGGGTGGACCGGCTGGTGGAGGCTTTGAACAGCGTGCCCGCACGAAAGGACCGTTGAGATGAGCGAAGCCATCATCGACCCCGCGACCTTTGCCGAACTGCAGGAAACCGCGGGCGCCGATTTCGTCAATGAACTGGTGCAGACCTTCCTCGAGGAGGCCCCCGCGATGCTGCAGGAGCTTCGCGATGCGCTCGCGTCAGGCAACGCCGAGGACTATCGCCGCGCGGCGCATTCGCTGAAGTCGAACAGCCTGACCTTCGGCGCGCGCACGCTCGGCGCCATGGCCCGCGAGCAGGAGCTCGGCGGCCTGCCCACCGACCGCTCGCCCGCCGCGCTCGACGCGCTGGCACAGGAATACACGCGCGTCGCGGCGGCGCTCACGGAGCTTTGCCATGATTGAACCGCGCCATGCGCCCGCCCGCCTGCTGGTGACGGACGACAACAAGGTCAACCGCCTGCTGATGACGCGCAGTCTCGAACTGCAGGGCCACAGGGTCGAGTCCGCCGAGAACGGCCGCGTCGCGCTCGAGCTGCTGCGCCGCGATCCCTTCGACCTGATGCTGCTCGACATGGAAATGCCCGAGATGAACGGCTTCCAGGTGCTGGAGCAGCTCAGCGACGACCCCAAGCTGCGCGATCTGCCGGTGATCGTCACCTCCTCGCTCGAAGGCGTGACGAACATCGCGCGCTGCATCGAGCTCGGCGCCGAAGACTACCTGCACAAGCCCGTCAACCCGGTGCTGCTCAAGGCGCGCATCGATTCGAGCCTCGAGAAGAAGCGGCTGCGCGACCAGCAGAAGGAGCTGGTGCGGCGCTTCGCGACCTCCGAGGTCGCCCAGGACCTGCAGCAGTCCGGCTTCGCGCTCGGCGGCCGGCGGGTGCACGCCACGGTGATGTTCTGCGACATCCGCGGCTTCACCGCGCTGGTCGAATCGCAGCCGCCGGAAGAGACGATCGAGCTGCTCAACACCTACTACACGCTGATGTTCGACGCCATCAACAGCCACGGCGGCGTGGTCAACCAGATGATCGGCGACGGGCTGATGGCGATCTTCGGTGCGCCGCTGCCGCTGGCGGACCACAGCGCAGCCGCGGTGCACGCGGCGCTCGACATGATCGAGTTGATCGAGCTCCTGAACGTGGAGCGCGTCGCCGCGCAGAAGACCGCGCTGCGCATCGGCGTGGGCATCGCCACCGGCGAGATGGTCGCCGGCTACACCGGCACGCAGCAGCGGGCCACCTACACCTGCATCGGCGACACGGTGAACCTCGCGGCGCGGCTGGAGGAACACACCAAGATCGCCAGGCGCGCGATCCTGATCGACCCCGCGACCTGCGCCGAGATCGAGGGCCGCATCGAGGTCGAGGCGCTCGGCCCGGCGTTGTTCAGGGGCAAGTCGGCGCCGGTGGAGGTGCACGCGGTCGCCGGCCCGGCGCCGGCCTAGCGCCGGCCGACCACCCGGTCGATCCAGGCGAGCAGCACGGCCACGACTTCCTCGCGGTTGGTTTCGTTCAGCGTCTCGTGGCGCGCGCCGCCGAACACGTGGCCCGACACGTCGCGCAGCCCGGCTTCGCGATAGCGGCGCACCAGCGGATAGAACCATTCGCCCTTGTGGCTGACCGGGTCCTGGTCGCCGATGAACAGATAGAGCGGCAGCTCGGGCCGGATGCGCTCGCGCATGACGGCCGGCGTGAGATCGGCGACGTTCGCGAAGATCGAACCCATGCCCTCGGGCTTGATGGTGAAGCCGCACAGCGGGTCGTCGATGTAGGCATCGACCTGCGCCGCATCGCGGCTCAGCCAGTCGAAGGGCGTGCGCACGTTGGGCAGCGCGGCATTCATGTCTTCGAGCCGGAAGCCTGATTGCAGCGCCGCGCCCAGCAGGTCCAGCGCAGCCGTCCCGGAGAGCACCGCGCCCGCCAGCATCGCGCTGTGCTTGAGGAGGTAGTACTGCGTGGCGAAGGAACCCATGCTGTGCCCGAGGAGGACGAGCGGCAGGCCCGGATGCCTGAGCCGCGCATGGCGGCTCAGCACGGCCATGTCCTCGACCAGTCCCGCGAAGCCGCGCGGGCCGAAGTCGCCGAGTTCGCCGCGCGACTGCGCCAGCCCGCCGTGGCCGCGGTGTTCGTTGGCGTAGACGGCGCAGCCGGCCCGCGTCAGCGCGTCGGCCAGCGGCCGGTAGCGCAGCGCATGCTCGCCCATGCCGTGCGCGATCTGCACCACGGCGCGCGCTTGTTGCGAGCTATCCTGGGCTTCCCAGCGGTGGGCCTCGATCGGCTGTCCGTCGTCCGCGGTGAGTTCGAAGTGGGTTTCCGTGCTTTGCATCTCTGGTCATCTCCCGTTTGCTGAAGGCGAGAGACTACCGCTTGCAGATGCCGAGCACCATCTCCTGTTCGGTGCAGGGGCGCGTCCTCGGGGGCGGATTGGCGGTGTACGACTGCGCGGCGGCGGCAGGATGGCTCGCGATGCAGCTGCGCAGGTGCTTCTCCATCGGCCCGTAGTAGCGCCAGCCCTGCCGCAGCGGCGGCAGTTCCAGGCGCACCTGCTTCCACTTGGGATGGCCGTTGGCCTGCAGCTTGTCGAAGTTCAAGCAGAGCGAATCGGCGAAGCGCGCGAGATTGCCCACCGTCGACTGCAGCCCGTAGTCGTAGGTGACGAGGTAAGCCTTCACCGTGAGCGTCGGCACGTCGTCGGTGAGCCAGCTGGGGTAGCTCGAGCTGCGGATCGTCGCCGGGAAGTAGGTCTTCATGGCGCGCGCCGATTCCATGGCCCGCTCGTCGAGCCTGAGGATCTTGATGTACTTGCGCGCTTCGGGCTTCATGTCGGAGAACAGCTTCGCGGGCTGCCCGGCGACGATGACCGCAACGTCGATGCTCTTCTCGACGGTCAGTTGCGCGAGCGCTTCCTCGTTGGTGAGGTATTGCGCACTCGCGGCCGGAATGGGCTCGTCGAACATGAGCTGGTAGAGCGTGCGCGAAGTCAGTGCGGTGCCGCTGCCGATGGGGCCGACGCCGATCTTCTTGTCCTTGATCTCGTGGATGTAGGTGAGCGACGAGTCGGCCCGCGCGACGAAATAGATCTCCTCGTCGTAGAGCGGCATGATCAGGCGCAGCGGCCGGATGATGTTGCCCGCATCGGGATTGCCGGCCTTCGCCTCGTCGAGGAAGGCCTGGTAGACATCGGACTGCACCAGCGCGAGCTTCACGCCGGGCTCGAAGCGCATGCGCGAGATGTTCTCGGCCGAGCCCTTGGACTCCAGCACCTCGAGCTCGATGCCGGCCGGCTCGGCGACGTACTTGGCGAGGTCGCGACCGATCTGGATGTAGGTGCCGGTTTTCGACGCGGTGACGATCTTGTACTGCGCCCGGGGCTGTGCGGCCGCCGCGGCCGCGAAAGGCAGAAGGGCGATCAGGATCAGCCCGGTCAGTATGGATCTGAGTGGCATATCGGCTCCTTCGGGGTTGATGATCGATGGCGCGGCGGCGGCGCCTCACGGCGCCTTGCCGGCATCCGAACACAGCGACAGCGCGGCGAGCGCGTCACTGCACGGCGTTGGCTTCACCTGCGCGGGCGCGCTGTTCCTGGCCGCGGCCGGCGCCGACGGAGGTGGTACGGTGGCGACGGGCGTCGCGGGTGCGGGAACAGGCGCCGGCGACGCCGCTTGCGCGGCCGGCGGCTCGGAGCTTTCCGGGAGGCCGAGCGCTTCCGACGCCTTTCTCGCGGCATCGCGAAGCTGCTCGCGCCGGGACTCCTGCTCCTGCATGCGCCGGTCGAGTTCCTCGCGCAAGGGCTGCAGCGTCGGGTTGTCCGCGTAGTCGGCGTCCAGCGAATCGAGCGTGCGCTCGGCAGTGCCGAGGTCGCCGCGGCCGAGGGCGGCGCGCACCTGCGCGATGTCGGACTGGAAGGCGCGCGCCTTGCCAGGCTCCGAGCGCTTGTCGAAGTAGAAGTAGTCGAGCGCCAGCGTGAGCGCGAACAGCACCACCGCTGCCACGAGGCTGATGGCCAGCCCCCCGATCCACCGCATCGGGCTGTTGCCCTGGGGTTCTTCCTTCTGCCAGAAGGTGTCGGGGGCGGTATAGGCGGGGCGCGGCGCGCGCAGCGCGATCGGCGCGGCGGGGGCCGCGACGACGGCACGCCCCGCCGCCGGCTTGTGCCTCGTGCGCCGGGGCATGATCAGCGTCTGGTCGTCCTCGAGCGGCGGCAGCGTGTCGGGGCTCTCGAACTCCGAGAGGGCGCGCAGGCCATCCACCTCCTCGGTGGGTGCGCCTTGGTCGTAGCCGCAGAACGGGCAGATCCTCTCCTGCGGATGCAGCAGCGCCGCGCAGTGCTTGCAGGGCACCGAGAACGCGGGTGGGTCCGATTGGGCCGAGGTCGACATGGCTCCCTTCGTGCTGTCGTCCATACCGTTGCCGGATCAGATCATGGCAGAGCGCACGGGTTTGTTTCAAGTTGAAAGCGCTCCATGCGGCGCGCGCTTGCACCAAGGTGCCATAGACCGTCTCCGCACGATCCATTACGTTGAGGCTTCCGCGCACTCCCCCGCCACGGCTTCGAAAGGAACGCCCTTCATGGTCGGTCGCCGCCCTGCACGCTGCAGAAATGCCCTCGTTCTGTTGCTTGCAGCCGGCGCCCTGTCCCAGCCGGCGCGCGCCTTCATGGAAGGCTTCATCGACCCGCAGGACGGCCATCTCGACATCTCCGACTCGATGATCGAGCGCAAGGGCTTCCTGCCGGTGCCGATCGTCATCACCGAGCCCGCGGTGGGCTACGGCGCCGGCCTGGCGCTGATGTTCGTGCGCAATTCGATCGGCGAAAACGCCGAGCGCGCCAAGCAGACCGGGCACATGACGCCGCCGGACATCTTCGTGGTCGGCGCGGCCGCGACCGAGAACGGCACCAAGGCTGCTTTCGCCGGCGGCATGATGACCTTCCTGGACGACCGCTGGCGCTATCGCGGCGGGGTGGGCCGCGCGGACGTGAACCTGGCCTTCTACGGCATCGGCGGCAGCGGCCTGGGCGGCGGCGCGCGCAGCATCGACTATTCGCTCGACGGCTGGATGTCGCTGCAGCAGGTGCTGCGGCGCATCGGCGAGACCGACAACTGGCTGGGCGCACGCTGGATCTTCCTCGACCTGGGCAGCCAGCTCGACCTCAGCCAGGACCCGCGCTCGGGCCTGTCGCCGGACCAGAGCACGCGCCGCACCTCCGGGCTCGGGTTGACGCTGGAGCACGATTCGCGCGACAACATCTTCACGCCGTCCAAGGGCTGGACCGGCGCGCTCGACGCGACCTTCTACGACCCCGACTGGGGCAGCGACACGCGCTTCCAGAGCTATCGCGCCCACGTGTTCGCCTACTTCCCGCTCGCCAGGAGCCTGGTGCTCGGCGGGCGGCTCGACGGCCGCAGCGTGAGCGGGCAGGTGCCCTTCTACATGCTGCCTTTCATCGACATGCGCGGCATTCCGGCGGCGCGCTACCAGGACGACCACACCGCGGTGGTCGAGACCGAACTGCGCTGGTCGTTCACGCCGCGCTGGGCGGCGATCGGCTTCATCGGCGCCGGGCGCGCCTGGGGCCGGTCGACCGACTTCGGCGACGCGACGAGCGCGGTGAGCAAGGGCGTGGGCTTTCGCTACCTGATCGCGCAGCGGCTCGGCCTGTGGGTCGGCATGGACTACGCCCGGGGCCCGGAGAGCAGCACCTGGTACATCCAGGTCGGCAACGCCTGGCGCTGAGGCGCTCCGGGGCGCGACGACGACGACGAAGGCCGCATCACTTGCGGGGCGCCTGCTTCGCGTCCAGGCGGTCGTAGCCGCTCAGTTCCAGGAACCCTTCGCCGGTCAGCACGCCGGACACCTTCACCGGCCCCTCCCAGTAGACGTTGGCGGTGGTGGCGCTCGAATCGAACTCGCTGTCGGGCTGGAACGGCTTGATGTCGAGCACGCCCGAAGGCAGCTTGAGGCGCCACTCGACCGGGTAGGCGAGATGGGTCCTGGGGCTCACCCACCTGTTGCCGGGAACGAGCTCGATCTCGCCGGCCCTGAGCGGCACCGAACCCTGTTCGCTCGAGATCGTGCCGGCGGTCATGACGCTGCGGCCCTCGGTGTCGAAGAGCTCGTAGAGCATCAGGTCCGAGCCGTCCGACAGATGCAGCGCGAACCAGTTCCAGCCGAGCGTGAGGACGTCGAACTCGCCCCACTGGTGATCGAACCAGATGTCGCCGCCCACCCTCAGCGGCTTGCCGCCGACAGTGATCTCGCCCACGGCCTGCAGGCGCGGGCGCGAGTAGTAGTAGCTGATGCCGCTGGCGCCGAAGTCGAGCAGGCCCGGCGTCTCCGACCCGGGCGCGCGATGCGCTACCACCTGCCCGCCATCGCGCAGCGCAAGGTCCACGGAGGTTCCGCCCTCGATGGCGGCGCGCAGCCGGTGCGACGCGGGGGTCGCGCTGACCTGCCAGCCTTCCTGGCGGAAGTCGAAGCCATTGGTCCCGCCGCTGGCCCCGCCGTTCGCGGGCGTGCCGGCGGTGCGCATCTGGCTGGTGTAGCGCTTGCCGGTCTGCAGGTCGGTCAGCGCCGCATGCATCACCGTGTGCTTGATCAATCCGTTGGCGACGAAGACGACCATGTGGAAGCCGAAGCGCTGCCCGCCCTTCGCATCGAGGACGCCGCTGTAGTACCACCACTCCATGGCGGAGCCGTGCGGCGCATCGTCGGCCGGCAGGTTCAGCGGCGGGAGGGCGGCGGTGCGCTCCTTCGGCTTCTGGCCGGCGTCGGACGGCGGTGCGGCGGCCGAGGCCGCGGCGGCGCGGGCCAGCGGTGTCGGCTCGCTCTCCACGAGGTAGTCGAATGCGAAGGCCGCCGCCACGACGACGACGACGACCGTGGCGCAGAAGATCAGGAGCCCGCGCCGCTTTCGCGCCCGCGACCGGGCTGAGCGGGTCCTGCTGCCGGGGCCGTATCGTCCGTACTTTCTTCGAACCTGCTCGTCGACACTCATGGTGGTGGCGTCCTTTTTTTGCCTGCGGTGCTGCGGCCGGCGGCTATCTTAGCGGCCGGCCCGCGGACGGACGGCGTCATCGAACCTTTGGGCGCGCGCGTTGTCAACCTCGTCACGATCGGGCGCCGATGCGCCCGGGTACCGAAGGACGAAGATGACATTTCGAATGCGCGTGCTGCGCGTACCGGCTCCGCTCGCACTGGCGGGCGCCGCCATCCTTGCCGGCATGGCCGCCCTGCCGGCGCAGGCCGGCCCCGGCGCCAGCTGGGGCGCGATCGCGTCCCGACAGGGCGCCTACGGCTTCTCGTACAACCAGCCCTCGCGCGGCGAGGCGGAACGCGCCGCGCTCACGCAATGCAACCGCGTCGCGGGCCGCACGGGCCACTGCGAAGTGCGCGCGTATTTCGACCGCTCCTGCGCTGCGCTCGCGACCGGCAACTTCGGCGAATGGGGCGCAGGCGTCGCGCCGACCGAGGCGGGGGCGATCAAGACCGCCGTCGGATCCTGCGAAAGCTACCTGCCGACCGAGCCCTGCAAGGTCACGGTCAAGGTCTGCTCGCAGGGCTGAACGGGTCCTTGCCGGCGCTGCGCTCGATCAGCCGGTCCGCATAGGCTTCCCAGGGATCCTTGGCGCCCACGCCTTCGAACACGCCGCCCTCTGCCTGCCGGGCGACCCAGTCCTGCTTGTCCGCGATCGCAGCGGTCATGAGCGGCTCGAAGCCGGCCTCGCGCACCGTGGCCGCCGCTTCGCGCATCTCTTCCGCGCGGCGCTTGCCGTGCTGCACCACGCGGCTGAAGAAATAGGCGCCCTGCCGGTCCCAGTCGATCTGCGGGAAGGTTTCCTTCAGCGTCGGCAGCACGTGCGCCTCGACGCCGTAGCGGCGCGCCGTCGTGTAGCTCTCGATGACGAGGGCTTCCAGCCCCTTGATCATGATGCTGCGGCTCATCTTGATCGCGGAGGCCACGCCGATGCGATCGCTGACCGCGCGCGCATCCATGCCCCAGCCGGCCAGCGTCTGCGCGAGCTGCGCCGCCTGCGCGCCGCCGAGCAGCATCGGCACCCGGATGCCGTACGGCGGCACCGAGGTCATCACGCCCGCTTCGACGTAGTGCCCGCCCGCGCCCTCGATCGCGGCGGCCGCGCGCTGCTTGGTGCCCGGCGATGCCGAATTGAGATCGAGAAAGCGCGCGCCCGCGCCCACACGGCGCGCGGCTTCCTGCGCCACGTCGAGCGTGTTGGACGCCGTGACCGCCGAGATCAGCAGGTCCGCGCCTTCGCACAGATCGGCCATGCCGTCCGCGACACGCATGCCATCCGTGCGCGCCGCTTCGCGGGCGGCCTCGCCGGTCGCCGGATCGGCGAAGCGCAGGTCCCACACTGCGATGCGGTCGATGTCCAGTCCGGGAAGCAGGCCGCGGCCGAAGATCCGCCCCACTTCGCCGTAGCCAATGATGCCGAGCTTGATGCCCATGGTGTGTTCTCCTCGTTCAGTCGACGGTGACATGGGCAGCGCGGATCACGCGCTCCCATCGCTGCAGCTCGGTCGCGATCAGCTTGCCGAACACCTCGGGCGTCGCCGGCGTCGCTTCCGCGCCTTCGGCGGCGAGCCGCGACCTGACCTCCGCCGAGTTCAGCGACTGGTTGATCTGGCGGTTGAGCGCCGCCACCACCTCGGCCGGCGTGCCGGCGGGCGCGGTGATGCCGTACCACTGGTCGGCCTCGAAGTCCTTGGTGCCGGGCACGCCGCTTTCCGCCACCGTCGGCACCTCGGGCAGCGATGCGATGCGCTTCGGGCTCGACACCGCCAGCGCGCGCAGCTTGCCCGCCTTGATGTGCGGCAGCAGCGCCGGGGCGCCGGTAAACAGCAGCTGCACCTGTCCCGCCAGCAGATCGGTGACTGCCGGCGCGGTGCCGCGATAGGGGATGTGAAGGAACGACGCCCCGGTCTGCAGCTTGAGGTACTCCGTCGTGATGTGCGCCGCGCTGCCATTGCCGCCCGAGCCGTAGGCGAGCTGGCCCGGCTTGGCCTTGGCGAGCGCGATCAGCTCGGCCAGCGAGCGTGCCGGCACCGATTCGTGCACCACGAGCACGTTGGGCACGCGGGCGACCCAGGCGACCGGTGCGAAGCTCTGCAGCGGCTGGTAGCCCAGCTTCGGATACAGCGATGGATTGATCGCCAGCGTGCCGATGTGCCCCATGAGCAGCGTGTAGCCGTCGGCCGGCGCCTTCGCGACCCTTTCCGCGCCGAGCGATCCGCCCGCGCCGGGCACGTTCTCGATCACCACGGGCTGCTTCCATGCGCGGCCGAGCTCCATGCCGATCGCGCGCGCCAGCACGTCCGTGGAGCCGCCCGGCGTGAAGGGCACGATCAGGTGGATGGCCCGCGTGGGGTAGCTGGCCTGCGCGAACGCGCTGCGCGAGGTGGCGAGCAGCGCACCGCCGGCCGCCGAGAGCATCGCCTGCCGGCGCGTGATTCCGTCCGTCATCTGTGTCTGCCTCTCAGTCGGGTTGGATGTGGGCTTCGCGGATCAGCTTGCCGTAGCGCGCTGCGTCGCTCTTGAGCAGTTTGTCGAACTGCTCCGTGGGGCCCGGCAGCGGCACGCCGCCCGCGGTGGCGAGCAGGTCGCGCACCTCGTTCGATTCGATCGCCTTCTGCACCGCCTCGTGCAGGCGCGCCTGCACCGGCTTCGGCAGACCGGCCGGCGCCACGAAGCCATACCACACGCTGGCCTCGAAGCCCGGGTAGCCGGATTCGGCGACGGTCGGCACGCCCGGCAGCACCGCCGAGCGCTCGCCGCTCATCACCGCGAGCACCCGCAGCCGGCCGGCCTTGGCGAGCGGCAGCGCTTCGAGCGCGTTGACCGCGACCACGTCCACATGGCCACCGAGCACGTCGGTCAGCGCAGGCGCGCCGCCCTTGTAGGGCACGTGGCGCAGCGACAGGCCGGCCGTGTGCTGGAACAGCTCCATCGCCAGGTGCGGCGTCGAGCCGTTGCCGGGCGTCGCGACCGTGATGCCGCCGGGCCGGGCCTTGGCGGCGGCGACGAGCTGCGCGAGCGTCTTGATTTCCGAGTCCTCGCGCACCGTGAACACCACCGGCACGCGGCCCACGAGGCTGATCGGCGTGAAGTCGCGGTCGAGGTCGTAGGGCGCGGGCTGGAACAGCGAGGGGTTCACCGCCAGCGCATTGGCAGCGAGCAGCAGCGTGTAGCCGTCGGGCGGGCTGGTGGCGAGCGTCTTGACCGCGATGTTGGTGCCCGCGCCGGGCTTGTTCTCGACGATCACCGGCTGGCCGAGGATCGTGGACATGCGCAGCCCGACCGCGCGCGCGACCGCGTCGACCGCGCCGCCGGCGGTGTAGCCGACCAGGATCCGGATCGGCTTCGAGGGGAAGCTGTCGGCGCCATGCGCGACGCAGGAGATGCCAAGGAGCAGCGAGCCGGCCCATGCGGCGAGGCTGCGGCGGGAGATGAGGTTCATGTGGAAAAAAGGGTCCGAAGGATGCGCGTAGTGTCCGCGCGGCACGCCGCGAACGGGTTGAATTTCGCTTGCGCTGCATTCTCAGTGATTGTTGATGTCGGGTTACCCCCAGGCTGGTCTTGACGACTGCTCCGATGCGGTGCGGTCCGTGATCGCGCAGCGGAAGCTGGCCTGGGCATCGAAGCGGCGCTTCTTCAGTAGACGCCGAGCGCCATGCCGGCCGCGAGCGCCGCGCCGAGCTCGCGGCATGGCGCGAGATCCGCCTCGCCGATCTGCTTGGGCCGCAGGATGGCTTCGGGCGTCTGCGCATGCGTGCAGACGATGATCGCCGGCGCCACGGACTTGAGCCGCCAGCCGGTCGCGATGCGGTCGATCTGGCGCACCGCGTTCTGGCCGTCGCTGCCCGCGCACACCAGCGTGGCGTAGGGACGGCCGTTGATGCGGTCGAGCACGGGGTAATAGCAGCGGTCGAAGAAGTCCTTCATCAGCCCGGCGATCGCGGCGAGGTTTTCGGGCGTGGCGAACACGTAGCCGTCGGCGCCCAGCACATCGTCGGGACCGGCTTCGGTGGCGCGCAGCAGCCGCACCTGCACGCCCGGCTCCTCGCGCGCGCCATCAGCGGCGGCCTGCGCCATCTGCGCGGTGCCGCCGGTCATCGTGTGGTAGACGACGAGCAGCGTCTTCTGGGGATTCATCACCGCCCAGCATAGCGGCTCGATCCCGCGGCGCGGGGCTCAGTCCTTGGAGCGGCCGGTGAGGAAGTCGAGCGTGGCCTGCCAGGTCTGCGGCGAATTGAGGATGCCGAGGTGGCCGGTATGCAGGATCGGGTCGTAGGCGCCCTGCCCCGTGAGCACCAGCTCGCGCGCGCCGCGCAGTTGCGCACTCTTGGAGAAGTCCGTCGGATTGCCGAACGAATCGATCGCGGGCACCGGCGCGATCAAGCCGTCCAGCACCGGGAAGTAGACGAAGCTCGCGTCGCCGTTGCGGATGACCAGCACCTTCGTGGGCCCTTCGTTTTCGCTGCCGCCGCTGCGGCCGTTGAGCAGTTGCAGGAAGGGCGTGTTGGGCGAGCCGAGTTCCTGGCACACCTCGCTTTGCGGCGTGAAGCCGCCCGCCGCAGGCAACTGCCAGTAGAGTCTTTTCCAAATGAGGTATGAGCCTGGAGCAGCCTGAGAACGGCGATGCGAAGCGAGTCGATCCGTTGTTGACAGCCTGCAGTGTAGTGAGGGGCAGTTCTGGACTTCTTTTGAACGCAGAAGGGGGTACAGGCGCGGCGCAGCCGTGAGACTGTGGGCAAAGCTACAGCTTGCTGAGCTTTGTCCACAGACCACCCTGAAGGGGCGCCAAGGGGGAAGGCTTTCCCCCTGCTTGTGGGTCTTGCTGCGCAGCAGCACATGCTGTGTCTTGCCTGGCGGGGCGCGCAGCTACGCGCGAGCGGGCACGCGTCGGAACAGTTCTGCGCGCGCTTCGTTCAGCTCCTGGGCGGCCTGAACGTCGCTGAGCGCTCGGGCGAGCTGCTGCAGCTCTTCGAGCGTGACGCCTTCGCGCAGAAACTTTGCCGCATCGGGCAGGCTTGAGAGCTTGTCCAGTGGCGTCATCGCGTCCTTGGGCCGGTACACGCGCTTGATGCGACCAGGCTTCTTCGCATCGGCCACCTCGGTGGCGAACAGGCACGGGAGGTGAAAGTTCAGGAACGGGTTGAGGTACTCGACGCAGAAGGTGTTGAAGCGCCCCGCATGGCGTTGCGCGATGTGCTCGTAGCCGAAGATCTTGCGCACGACCGCACCGTTCTTGGTCTCGGCCAGGCCGTTGTCGTTGCTGCGGCGCGGGCGGCTGCGTGTGAACTCCACGCGCAGCTTCTCCAGCATCGCGGCCACGCGGTGGTTGACGTACTCGCTGCCGTTGTCGGCGTGAAAGCCCAGGATCTCGAAGGGGAACTGCGCGAGCATCTGCTCGATGACCGGCAGCAGGTGGTTCTCGGCAATGGTCTGCACGCTGGCTACCACCTGCCACTGCGTGACGCAATCGACCGCGTTGATGTGGTACAGGCCTTTGGCGCCGTCGAAGTCGCCCTGGTGCACGCTGTCGATGCGGATGAATCCGGGGCGGCCATCTGGCGCGGGGGCCTTGCGCACGCCGATCGTCACGGCTTTGTCGCCGCGCGTCTTGGTCAGCACGACGCGCTGGGCGCGATAGCTCGCATCGTTGCGCAGGTTGTACAAGTGCGCCACCGAGATCGATCCCAGTCGCTCGAACCGCGTGTCGCCGAAGACATCGCGCTGGCGGCGCAGCACGCATGCCGTGGCCGGCCCCGACAGCGTGCCCATGGCGCGATCTACCTCGGCCAACAACGCCACGTCAGCGGCCGTATAGCGCCGTGCAAACGCGTGCTCGGGCGCGCGGTAGTTCTTCACCAGCGGCTTGCCCGCCATCCAGCGCGAGACCAGCCGCGTCACCTGGGCACGGCTGTAGCCGCTCAAACGCTGCAGGTAGGCCAATACCGCGCCCTTGTCGGCCCGACCCAGCTGGCGGTACCCCAGTCGCCGCAGCACAGTCGCAACCCAGCCGTAGCGCCCCTCATCGTCCTGAGCCGCGCGAAACCGCAGTTCCTGCGTCCCTGCCAGCACCTGGCGCACCTGTTCCACCGTGCGTACTTGCGCCTCGTCCATGTCGATCACCATTCGCCTCGATGATCGACTCGCCCGTCGGCAGGCTGCCCGTCAGCCGCTCAACCGCCGCTGCAGGCTCCCGCCAGGCTCATTTCCCACTGGAATCACGAGCCCGGCTCCAGGCTCACACCTCGTTGGACAAGACTAGTAGTTGGCGGGGTCCGGCGAGCAGTTGATGATCCCGTGGTTGGGCCCGTCGATGGCGACGAAGCGGCGCACCATGGCCTGCGCCTCGTCCTGCCGAATCCATTCGCGCGCGATCGTCACGCCGAGGCTGTGGCCGACGATGTCCACCTGCTTCGCGCCGGTGAAGGCCATCACCGCGCGGATGAAGCGGCGCAGGTCCGGCACGTTGGCTGCGCTGGTGTGGGCGATGCTCGAGCGGCGCGTCTGGTCGGCCGGCAGGTCGCACTGATCGCCCTGGTAGCCGATGCCCCAGAGCTCGCTGGTCGAGTAGCCGTTGTCGGCCAGGAACTGGGCCAGCGCCTGCACGCGGCCGTAGGGGTTGCAGGCGGTGGGGAACGGCGTGTCGTTGTTGCCGTGGATGAGGATCACCGGCGTTCGCGTCACCGGCCCGGCGGCGCCGAAGCCGATGAGCGGCTTGTCGGTGAGCGAGGTGTCCTCGATCGCGGGAAAGCCCGGTGGCAAGGTGTTGCCCACGGTGCCCGCCGCCTGCACGGTGGCGGCGACGACGAGGGTGGCGAGAGCGGCGGCATGGCGAGTCCACGATTTCATCAGCGTCTCCTTCCTCAGCGCCGCGCATGATGCCGACGAAGTCGGCCACTGGCAAGACTCAGGCGGCGGCCTCTTTCATCCGCTGCGCGGTCTCGACCACCACGCGGCGCAGCGACTGCACCGTGGGATGCGGCTCCAGCTCCTTCAGCGTGAAGAAGCTCACCGGCGGCAGGTTCCAGCTCAGCCGGTAGGGCAGCGCGGCCCAGTGGCCGGCGCGCTCCATCTCGGCCACCACGTCGCGCGCAAAGATGGTGATCGCATTGGGCTCCTGGCGCAGCACCATCTCCATGCTGCGGATCGCGGTGGTCTCCAGGATCGGCAGCGGCGGCTGCACGCCCGCGCCGACGAAGATCGCGTTGTAGGTCCGGCGCATGGGCGTGTTGGGCGGCGGCAGGATCCAGTCGAGCTGCGCGAGCCGCGCCCAGTCGAGCGGGCCGCGCGACAGGCGCTTGACGTTCTTCGCGCCGACCACGAGGCAGGGCTCCTGCTCGTAGATGGCTTCCTGCACCAGCCCGGTCGCGTCGCCGTCGTACGAGCGGCCGATGGCGCAGTCGAGCTCGCGTGCGACGAGGCTGGCGACCAGCTCGTCCGTCGTGCCTTCGCGCGCCATGACCGAGATGCGCGGCGTGCGGTCGAGCAGGTGCGTGAGCGCGGCGGACATGAGCTGCTGCGGCACCTGCTGCGTGAAGCCCAGGCGCAGCCGTCCGCTGCGGCCCGCTTCGAGCGAGGTGAGCACCCGCGTGGTCGCTTCGAGTTCGGCGAGCCAGCGGCGCGCGTAATGCAGCACCGCATCGCCGGCGGGCGTTGGCACGAGCCCGCGGCTGGTGCGATCGAAGAGCGTGCTGCCGAAGATGTCCTCGACCTCGTGCAGCGCCTTGGTGATCGCCGGCTGGCTGAGCTGCATCTCGGCGGCCACCCGTCCGAGCGTGCGATGCCGGTCGATGGCCTGCAGCAATGACAGCTGCCGCAGCTTCAGGCGGGAAAGCAGCGCGCGCTGCAGTTCGGTGGCGGGGTCGCGGGCGGTCGGCAAGGCCATAACTCCAAGGTTATCGGGCTATCAGAAATTATTTCACTTTGGTGAATTGCGAGTCCTAGACTTTTCCCCATGGACGCAATCCACGCAGCCACGACCCACGGCATCACGGCAGAGTTTCTGGACAGCCTCGCCGAGGCGCGAAGCGCCGACGACGCGCTGCGCCGGATCGATCTCCAGCGCTCGCTGATTGCGACCGACAGCATCTTCAGCATCCAGCAGAACGTGACGACCGCGCACGACGCGGCCGGCCAGGTCCTGCTGCGCCGCTTTTATTCGTCGGAGGCGGCGCGCTTTCCGGTCAACGGCGCCAAGCGCAAGACGCTGACGCCGTGGACCGAATGCCTCTTCGTGCAGGGCCGCGTGTTCGTCGGCGAGGGCGAGCATGTGCTGGCGCAGCACTTCGACGACTTCGAGCAGATGCGCGCCCACAAGCTACGCAGCGTGATCAACGTGCCGCTGATGCAGGGCAGGCTCTGCTACGCCACCTTCAACGTCTTCGGCACCCGCGCCCGCTGGCTGCCGCAGGAATTCCTCGGCATCCGGCTGCTGGCGCTTGCCGCCGCGCGCTGGGTGCCTGTCGCGCCCGGATTGGCCTATCGCTTCACCGGTGTCTCTTTCCCCTCTCCCCTGGAGGCTTGACCATGCAAAACACAGTCCCTGTCGTGATCGTCGGCGGCGGCCCGGCCGGCCTGTCGATGGCGATCCTGCTGCAACGCTTCGGCATCGATTTCGTGCTGCTCGAACGCAACGCGACGACCACCGACCATCCGAAGGCGCGCGGCACCTACACGCGCACCATGGAGATCTTCCGCCAGTGGGGCATCGACGGGCTGATGAAGCGGCATGCCCTGCCGGACGGCTCGGACTTCTTCTCGTTCTGCGAATCGATGACGGGCCGCGAATGGGGCCGCACCCATCCCGAGCCGAACGTCGGCCATTCGCCATGCTGGAAGATCATCCAGTCGCAGGACACGGTGGAAGAGGAGCTGCTGGACCATGCGCGCAAGAGCCAGGTCGGCCGCATCCTCTACGGCCACGAGTTCATGCACTACGACGAGGGCGGCAGCGGCATCGCGGTGAGCAGCCGCAGCGTCGGCACCGGCGAGAAGACCACGTGGCACGCGCAATACCTGATCGCCGCCGACGGCGCGACCAGTTCGGTGCGGCGGCAGGCCGACATCGAGATGCGCGGACCCGCCACGCTCGCCGTGATGGCCAACGAGTACTGGCAGGCCGATCTCTCGCACGTGCGTGATGCCGCCATCTGCGCGGGCTGGCGCGTGTATGCGAAGGATTCGCCCTACCCGATCTCCACGGTGCTCAATACCAACGGCAGGGACAAGTGGCTGACCCTTATGCCGGTGGGGCGCGAGGTCGACGAGCGCATCGGCGAGCGCACCGACGACGAGGTGGTGCAACTGGCGCGCGCCATGTCCGGCGTGCCGAACCTCGACGTGAAGGTGATCAACCGATCCGTCTGGCGCATGAGCCGCCAGGTGGCCGCGAGCTTTCGCAAGGGGCGCGTGCTGCTGGTGGGCGATTCGGCGCACCGCTTTCCGCCGAACGGCGGCTACGGCATGAACTCGGGCATCCAGGACGCGCACAATCTCGCGTGGAAGCTGGCCTTCGTGCTCAGCGGGCGCGCCAGCGCGCGGCTGCTCGACAGCTATGACCGCGAGCGCCGTCCGGTGGCGGAATCGAACGCGGACTTCAGCCTGCACAACGCATCGCGCTTCATCCAGTGCGACGAGGCGCTGCGTTCGGGCAACCCGGACCGCATCGATTTCTGGATCCGCGACAGCGACAACCACATCCACAGCATCGGCCAGTCGCTGGGCTTCTGCTACGAGGACGGCGCGGTGATCCCCGACGGCACCGGCAGGCACGTGATGCGCGCGCGCTGGTACGAGCCGGGCGACAAGCCGGGCATGCGCTTCCCGCACATCTGGCTCGACCTGGCGCGCCGGCACACGACGCTCGACTGGTTCGACCGCGAGTTCGTGCTGGTCGCCGGACCGAAGGCCGACGCATGGATGGAAGCGGCGCGCGCCGTCTCCGGCAAGAACGGCCGAACCGTGCTCACCCGGCAACTCGAAGACTCGCACGAGAAGGACGGGCTGCTGCTCGGACTGCGCGGCGCGGTGCTGGTGCGGCCCGACGGGCACGTGGCCTTCCGCATGCCGTGGACGCCGTCGGACCCGGCCGCGGAACTCTCGGCTGTCCTGTCGACGCTACTGGACTGATGCCATGCCGGTCACCGCCCTGCACCACTTCACGATCCGCTGCACGCCGGACGAGCTGCCGCCGCTGGTGGACTTCTACACGCGCGTGATGCGCCTTTCCGTCGGCGCGCGGCCGGAGATCCCGGCGCCCGGCGCCTGGCTCTATGCGGACGGCCAGCCGATCGTGCACCTCTACGCGCATCTGTCGACGCCCGACGAACCGGTGCAGCCGGTCACGGGCCACGTCGATCACATCTCGTTCCGTTCGCGCGGACTCGCCGAGATGCGCGAGCACCTGCGCGCACTGGGCGTGCCCTTCGCCGAGGCGCCGATTCCGGGCTGGGCGATGCACCAGCTTTTCCTCCACGACCCGCGCGGTCTCAAGATCGAGCTGACCTTCTGGATGGCTGAGGAAGAAGGGAGCGCCGCATGACGCACTTCGTGCAGGCCGGCGAGCTGCGCATCGCCTTCGATCGCGAAGGCGACGGTGCGCCGCTCGTGCTGATGCATGGCGCCGAAGCCTCGCGGCAGATGTTCGCGTCGCTGGTGCCGCATCTGTCGAAGCACTTCACCGTGATCGCCTGCGACCAGCGCGACTGCGGCGAAACCGAAGGCCCGGAGCGCGCATCGACACTCGCGGATCTCGCGAACGATGCGCAGCTCCTCATCAAGGCGCTGGGATTCAGGCGGGCGCATGTGTTCGGCTCCTCCTTCGGCGGCCGGGTGGCGCAGGCGCTGGCGCTGCTGCATCCGCGTTCGGTCGACCATCTCGTGCTGGGCAGCACCTGGCCGCTGCCGAGGCCCTACGAGGAGCTGTGCCCGGATGCGCGGCGGCTAGCCGAGCTGCGGCGCGACCTGCCGGGCACTGCCGAGGAACTGGCGACCTGGTTCTTCCCCGAAGCCTTCCTCAAGCAGCGGCCGGAACTGCGGCGCGTGTTCGCGAATGCGCGGCCCGAATCGGCGCGGTCCGCGCGGCGCGCCGCGACCGTGCAGACCACGCTCGAACGGGGCGTGGCCGACATCGTCGCGCCCACGCTGGTGCTGGCCGGCGAACTCGATCGCGTGGTGCCGCCGAGCGTGACGCTAGCGATGGCCGGGCGCATCCGTGGCGCCGATGCGGTGCTGCTGCCCGCGGTCGGCCACGTGACCGCGATGCAGGCGCCGGAGGTGCTCGCGCATCACATCGTCCGCTTCCTCCATCCCGAAGGAGCCAAGGCATGAACACGACCAGCGAACGCTCGCGGGGCCGGCCCGACTACATCCGCATCGAGGGGCTTTCGAAGCACTTCGGCGACGGCGGCGAAGGCGTGCTCGCGCTGAAGGACATCGACTGCAGCATCGAGCAGGGCAGCTTCGTGACCATCGTCGGCCCGAGCGGCTGCGGCAAGAGCACGCTGCTGCGCATCCTCGCGGGGCTGCTCGACTACGGCATCGGCCGCGTGGTGCTCGACGGCCAGCCGATCCGCGGCACGCGGCGCGACGTGGGTGTGGTGTTCCAGAGTTCGATCCTCCTGCCGTGGCGCACCATCCTCGAGAACGTGATGCTGCCGGCCGAGGTGCTCGGCATCCCGATGAAGCAGGCGCGCGAGCGTGCGATGCAGTTGCTGCACATGGTCCGGCTCGACGGCTTCGAGCACAAGCTGCCGCGCCAGTTGAGCGGCGGCATGCAGCAGCGCGCCTCGATCGCGCGGGCGCTCTTGCACGACCCGAAGATCCTGCTGATGGACGAGCCCTTCGGCGCGCTCGATGCGATGACGCGCGAGCGCATGAACCTCGAACTGCAGCGCATCTGGATGGAAAGCGGCAAGACGGTGGTGCTGATCACGCACTCGATTCCCGAGGCGGTGTTCCTCGGCGACAGGGTGTTCGTGATGTCGCCGCGTCCCGGCACGCTGGAGCGCGTGCTGCCCATCGACCTGCCGCGCCCGCGCGCGATGGAGGTGATGACGCATCCCGCGTTCGCCGCCGCATCGGCATCGATCCGCGAGCGCTTCTCGCATGCCGCTTCCTTCGACTGAAAGGGGCCTTTCATGACCACCGCCATGCTCACCACCAGCACCGATTCGATTGCGCCACCCGAGGCCCACGCCCCGAGCCAGGCGAAGGCCAGGCGCACGCGCCGCATCCATCCGCTCGCATCGACGCGGGTGCAGTCGATCCTGCTGCTCGTCACGCTGCTCGGCGCCTGGGAAGCGGCCGTGCGATTCTTCAAGGTGCCGCAGCACCTCGTGCCGCCCGTGAGCGACATCGCGGTCGCGCTGTGGCGCGGCCTGGCGACCGGGCCGCTCGCGAAGGACGGCTTCTGGTACCACGGCGGCGTGACCGTGGCCGAGATCCTGCTGGGCTTTCTCATCGGCAGCGGCGTCGGCCTCGCGATCGGCATCGTGGTGTCGCAGATGCCGAAGCTCGAAGCGCTGCTGGAGCCCTACGTCGCCGCGCTGCAGAGCGTTCCCAAGGTGGCGGTGGCGCCGATCATCGTCGTCTGGCTGGGCTTCGGCATCGGCTCGAAGGTGATGATCATCTGCCTGCTCACCTTCTTCCCGGTGCTGGTGACCAGCATCGCAGGCTTCAAGGCGGTGGACCCGGACCGCATCGACCTCTTGCGCTCGCTCTCGGCGACGCGCTGGCAGATCTTCCGCAAGGCCAAGTTCCCGAGCGCGCTGCCGTACATCTTCGCGGGGCTGAACATGGCCGCGGCCTTCAGCGTGGTGGGTGCGGTGGTCGGCGAATTCGTCGGCGCGCAGGCGGGGCTCGGGGTGCTGATCCTGCAGATGGAAGCGCAGGCCGACACCGGTGGCAGCTTCGCGGTGTGCGTGGTGCTGTCGGTGATCGGCATCGCGCTCACCAGCCTGCTGCGCCGCATCCAGCGCCGCGTGCTGCACTGGATGCCGGCCGACACCTCGCAGCGGACGGTGAATGTCTGAAGGATTCTTTCTGGAAGGAGTGGACCATGTTGACGCGACGTGATTTCGGTCTGGGCCTCGGTGCCCTTGGATTCGCCGGATGCCTGCCGGCCATCGCGCAGAGCGTGCGCGTGATGAAGGTGGCGAACACCGCGGCGGTGAACGACCCGCAGCAGTGCTTCGTCACCGCGGGCCAGCATCCCAAGCTCGACTTCTACAAGCCGAACGGCGTGGACGTGGAGTACGTCAACATGTCGAGCATGACGCAGGCGCTGCAGAGCCTGCGCGCCGGGCACGCGGATTTCGGCCCCGCGGTGCCGGGCCTGCTGCTGCCGGCAATGGCGAAGGACCCGTCGCTCGACCTGGTGAGCGTCTACAAGTGGCTGCCGCGCAATGCGAACGTGATCGTGGTGAAGCCGGGCAGCCCGATCAAGTCGGCGGCGGACCTCGCGGGCAAGCGCATCGGGGTGCGCAGCCAGGGCGACACCGGCATCGTGGTCACCCGGGCCATGCTGGCCGAACTGGGCCTGAAGGACGACAAGTGCGAGTACATCGCGATCGGCGACGGCGCACCGGCGGGCGCGGCGATCGACAACGACCGCGTGGATGCGATGGTGGCCTTCGACACCGCCGCCGCGCGCATCGAGCTGGTGGGGACCAAGCTGCGCTACGTGCCGCTCGCGCCGAAGTTCGCGCAGGTGGGATCGGGCTGGATCTGCGTGCCGCGCAAGCTGCTGAAGGAAGAACGCAAGTCGCTCGTGGCGCTGTTCCAGGGCATCGCCAAGTCGACGATCTTCTCGCATGCAAACCTCGAGGCGGCGATCGACCTGCACTGGGCGGTGTACCCCGAAAGCCGGCCCAAGGGCCGCAGCGAGGACGAGGCGCGCAAGGAGCTCGCCTTCATCCTCAAGGACCGCAGGAACAGCTGGATGCGCCGGCCCGACGATCCGGACCCGCGCATGGGCGCATCGTCGCTGGCCGAGTGGAAGGCGAACATCGAGTTGGCCGCCGAAAGCAGCAAGAACCCGAAGCTGGCCGAAGAGCTGGGCGACCCGAATCGCCTCTTCAGCAACGAGCTGATCGACGACATCAATGCCTTCGACCGGCAGGCGGTGGTGGAGATGGCGAAGTCGTTCAGGCTCTGAGGCCGCCTACGTCGATGTCCTCGAGCGGCAGGCCCGCCGCGTGACGCGCCCACATGGCCTCGCAGGCGGCCTCGAAATGGCGCGTGAAGCGTTGCGCATCGAAAACGCCGCTGGGCCCGCGCGCTTGAAGCAGCCTGCTGCGAACCGCCGCGAGTCGCTCGGGCGAACCCGCGAGTTCGAGCGCGCGCGACTCGTAGGACGGGGCGTCGTGCGTCACGAGCTCGTGCAGCCCCATTGCGCCGAGCAGGCTCGCGGCCACGCGCGCCGCGAAGGTCTTTCCCTCGAGCGTGAGCACGGGCAGCCCGGCGCGCAGGGCATCGCTGCAGGTGGTGTGGGCGTTGTAGTGGAAGGTGTCGAGGAACAGGTCCGCCAGCGCGTGGCGTGCCAGATGCTCCGCATGCGACGTCCGCTTCGCCCACACGATGCGCGACGGGTCGACGCCGCGCGCACGCGCCTCGGTCGCGAGCGAGGCCGGCGCGCCCGCGTGGCCTTCCAGCAGCCACAGGACGCTGCCGGGCACGGCGGACAGGAGGCGAATCCACACCTCGAAGAGGTCGGGCGTGATCTTGTAGTTGTTGTTGAAGCAGGCGAACACGAAGCCGTCTGCCGGCAGGCCCGCGGCCTCGCGCGTGAGCATGCAGGGCTCGATCGCGCCGAGCTCGTCGTTGCATTGGTACGAGCCGGGGAGCCGCACGACCTTCTCGCTGTAGAAGCGCTGGTCCTCGGGCCGGATCACCACGGCATCGGCAAGGATGTAGTCGATGAAGTCCGCGCCCATCGTACCGGGGAAGCCGAGGTAGCCGGCCTGCAGCGGCGCGGCGCGGCGGGCGAAGATCCCGGGCCGCGAGCCTTCGATGTAGCCGTTGAGGTCGATCGCGATGTCGATGCCCGCTTCGCGCGCCAGGGCCGCGATCTGCGCATCGTCCTGGTTCGCCACCTCGGCGAAGTGCTCCAGAGACTGCATGACGCGCCGGCCCAGCGGGTCCGAGATCGGCGGGCCGAACGAGAAGCCGAAGCATTCGAAGCGCGCGCGGTCGTGGCACTCGAAGTGGCGCACGACGAGCTGCGAGGTCGGATGCGGTCCGAAGCCGGACGAGAAGTAGCCGATGCGCAGGCGGCGCGGGGCCGCGTCGCGCGGCGCTGCTGCGACTGCCTGTGCCGGGACCGCGTGGTCCTGGGCGTAGCGTCTGGCGCAGGCCAGCAGCACCGCCGGGTCGGCGCCGGTCGGCAGCAAGGCGAAGGGCTCGGCCGCCTGCTCCCCGGCCAGAACGCGCCGGCAGGTTTCGTCCAGGAGCGATGCGAAGCCATCCCAGCGGCAGGCGAGCATGCGGTCGTGCAGCCAGTAGCCGCGCAGGTGCCCGGTGTCGGCGGGCAGCCGCGCAAGAAGCGACAGGGCGTCGCGCGCGGCCTCCTTCCGGCCGGCGCGTTCGAGCAGCGCGACCTGGTTCATCGCTGCATACACATCCTGCGGCGCGAACTGCAGCGCCCTATCGCAGCTCGCGAGCGCATCGTCCAGCCGGCCGAGCTCGGCCAGCGCCATGGCGCGCTCGGACCAGGCGCGCGCGAGCTGGGGCTTAAGCTTCAGCGCGCGCTCGAAGTGCACCACGGCCTGCTGCGGACGCTGCAGCGCCAGCAGACTGCTTCCGAGATTGAGCTGGAGCTCGGGCACGCGATCGTTGATGCGCGCCGCGCGCTCGAACGCCGCGAGCGCGAGCGCGTGGTCGCCCGTCGCGCTGCGGGCGACGCCGATTTCATGCAGCGCTTCGAAGAACTCGCCGGCCTCGCGGATCGCGCGTTCGAAGCAGGCGATGGCTTCGCGCGCGCTGCCGCGCTGCAGGCGCACGCGGCCCAGATAGAAGTGCGCTTCGGCGGAGCAACCGGGCAAGGCGACCGCGCGTGCAAGGCAATGCTCGCAGCCTGCCAGGTCGCCCTGGTTGCCGCGGATGAAGGCGAGGAGTTCGAAGGCACGCGCCGGGGCGTCCGCCTTGTCGACGATGGTGCGCAGCATGGCTTCGGCCTGAGGCGCGCGGCCCGATCGGAACAGCTGTTCGGCCTGGACGAGTAAGGGAGAAGGAGCGCTCGGCATGGCGACGATTCTCGCGCACGAGAGACCGCCGCGGTCGGCGTCCTGGCATCACGCCATCATTCATGATATACCGCGCCATGGCCCGCACCTACGCCTTCACCACCGAGACCGCCGGCGACCCGTTGCCGTGGCTGCAAGACCCCGTCGAAGCGCACCGCCGCTGGCGCTCGACGCTGAGCTGGAAGCGGGACGCCTCGGCCGCCGATGCCGATGCACCGCTCTACGCCGAGCACAGCAACAAGCTCTACCAGTCGTTCTGGGGCAAGTTCTGCCGCTGGCTGGCCGGCCGCTCGCTCAAGCTCGACGCGGTCCGGCAGACGCATATCGAGGCCTTCCTCAAGTCGCTGGAGGGACGGCATGGCGCACCGGCCAGCGTTCGCACCATGCGCACCTACCTGGCCGAGATCGACCGCGTGTTCACGCACCTGCATGCGATCGGCATCCTCGATGCCAATCCGGCGGCGACGGTGCTGGCCCGGAAACGCCGCGCGCCCGAGTCCCAGTTCGAGACCGATCCGCCGCTGCCCCCCGGGCCCGGCTTCCTCAAGGCCTACGAAAAGACCGCGCTGCGGATGTTCAGGGAAGAGCGCGCCGAGTTGCCGCGCGCATGGACACCGGCGCGCAACCTCGCCCTGCGGCTCATCGTCGCCGAGTGCGGGCTGAAGCTGTCCGAGATCTGCAAGCTGATCCCGCGCAACGTCACGATCCAGCCGGACGGCACGGTGCTGATCCGGTCCCCGGGGCATCGGCAGGTGGTGACGCGGCCGCTGGTCGGCCGGCCGCTCTTGGCGCGGGCGATGCAGGGCTGGCTCGACGCACGCCGCGGCCTGCGCATCGTGCAGACGCGCCGCGCCCGCGCCGAGGACGGCCGGCGGTCCAACCGGCTCTTCCTGGGCCAGGCGGACAGGGTCATGTCGGCAGAGCTGGTCGGCGGCGGGCTCGGCGACGCCTGCAGCCCGGTGGCGCCCGATCTGGCCGAGCGCGTGATCACGAGCTGCGTCAAGCGCACGCTCGAATCGCTGGGCCACGAGGCCGCGTTCCACGGCCCGCAGCTGGTGCGCAACGCCTACGCCGCACGGCTGATCCGGGACGGCATGAGCGATGCCGAGGTCTCCGGGTTGCTCGGGATGAGGACCACCTTCACCGCCCGCGCCATCCGGACCAAGCTGGGGCTTCCCGACGGGGCAGGTCCATAGGTCACCGCGCGCAAAGTTTGTCAACGCAAACGCTCGGTGCTTGAGCGCCGGCCGCACAGCGCCTATCCTGCGGCGAATTCGCCAAGCGGCGCCGCGTCGTCGCGACGAGCCGAAGGAGGAAGGAGACCACGATGCCCGACTTCCTGATCGCCTACTGCGGTCCGGCAGCGCTTCCGGACAACCTCTGGTTCCGCTGGAACGGCGATCCCCTGCTCGTCGCCGTGCTGGCCGTGCTGTGCGCAGTCATCGGCAGCGGCCGTTCATCCGATGCCCGGGCCGGTTGGGGCGCCGTGGCGCTGATGTTCCTGGTGTTCGTCTCGCCGCTGTGCGCGCTCTCGTCCGCACTGTTCTCGGCGCGCGTGTTCCATCACGTCGTGCTCGTCGCGGCGGTGGCGCCGCTTCTGGCGCGGGCGTTCCCGCTGCGTGGTCTCGGCCATCCGCCGCTCGCGATGGTGGTGGCCGCGCATGCCGTCATCCTGTGGCTGTGGCATGCCCCGGGCCCCTATGCCTGGGGCCTCGCGAGCGTGCCGGCCTACTGGCTGATGCAGCTTTCGCTCCTCGGCAGCGCATGGCTCATGTGGCGCGCGATCCTGGCGCCGGCCCAGTCCTGCGGCCCGGCGCTGCTGGCGCTCGTCGCGACGATCGCGCAGATGGGGCTGCTCGGCGCGGTGATCGTCTTCGCGTCGGTGCCGCTCTATCCGGTGCACTTGGCGAGCACGCTGCCGTGGGGCCTCGCGCCGCTGGCCGACCAGCAACTCGCCGGGCTGCTGATGTGGGTGCCGGCGATGCTGCCCTACCTGGGCGTGGGCCTGTCCATGGCGTGGGCCAGTCTTCGGCACAGCGAGCCCGCGCTGTGACGACCTTTCTCAAGTTCGTCCACCTGGCCGCCATCGCGGTGTGGTCGGGCGGCCTGATCGCCCTGCCCTTCCTGTTCCGGGAGCGCCGCCTGCTTGCGCCGGGGGCGGAGCTCGACCGCCTGCACAGGGTGACGCGGCTGGTCTATGTCGACCTGACTTCGCCGGCCGCCTTCATCGCCATCGCGAGCGGCACCCTGCTCATCTTCCTGCAGACGACCTTCGTCGAATGGTTCTCCATCAAGATGGTGTTCGTCGGCTTGATGGCGATGCTGCACGTGGTCGCGGGCCTCGTGATGCACCAGCTCTTCCTGCCCACGGGACGCTTCGGCCGCCTCTCGTTCGTGACGCTCACGGTGGCGTATCTGGTGCTGATCACCGCCATCGTCTGGGTGGTGCTCGCCAAGCCGCACATCGACTCGAACCAGTTCGCGGCGCGGCTCTTCGAGCCCGGCGGACTCTCGCGCCTGTGGCATCAGTCCTTCGGCGACACCAGGATGCCGATGCCATGATCGAACACCAGCTTGCCCCCGTGCCAGCCGGCAAAGCCCCCCATGACCGAGGCCAGCACCGACAGCACCAGCCCGTGCGGCAGGACCGAGGCGGGGTCGGTCAAGCGCACGCCCCAGCTCGCGCCCGCGATGGCGACGAGCGTCATTGCCGCGACCGCATGCGACCAGCTGGCCTCGTGCGCCCGGATGCCGCGCACCAGCAGCAGCTCGCCGGTGCCGACGAGGCTCGCGGCCACGCCGCTCCAGAAGGCCATGCCGGCCGCCCAGAGCCCTGCACGCAGCCAGAAAGGGTCGCCCGACCACCAGTAGAAGACATCGACACCGAGCGTCGCCACCACGAAGGCGACCGGGAAGTGCACCAGCATCACGTGGATCGGATGGCCGACCAGCGCGACGGCGGAACCGACATCGAGACGCTGGAGCTCGAGCAGGACTTCGCTCCTGGGCGAGCTCGCGTTGCCTTTGTTCGCCATGGTTCTTCTCCTTTGAAACGCATGCCGTTGTCGATGCGCGGCCATCCTAGCCGCAGGCGCGCTGCGCTCCAAGCCGGATCGTTGGTGGCCTCCTTGTCGGGCTGCCGCGGGCCGCTGTCGACGCTCGATCCCTCGGGCCCCGCGGCCGCCTCGATCGCCACCCTATGGTGGGTGATGCTGATCGGCTCGGCGCTGCTCTTCCTGCTGGTCGTGGGCATCTTCATCCAGGTCGTCCGGCGTCCGGGCTGGGGCTCCAGCGTGTCGCCCACGCGCTGGGTCGTGCTCGGCGGCCTGGTGCTGCCCGCGATCGTCCTGCTGCCGCTGCTGGCCTACGGCCTGGTCACCGGCGAGCGTCTTCTGCCCCTGCCCGGCAGCGCGACAGCGCAGCGCGTCGAGGCGGTCGCGGCGCAGTGGAACTGGACCTTCCGCTATCCCGACCACGGGGGCATCGAGACACGCAACATGCTGCTCCTGCCCGCGGGCACGCCGGTCGACATGGTGGTGACGAGCAAGGACGTGATCCACGCCTTCTGGGTGCCGCGCTTCGCCGGCAAGCTCGATGCGGTGCCCGGCCGGGTCAACCGCCTGCGCATCCAGGCCGACCAGCCCGGGCGCTACGAGGGCACCTGCGACGAGTTCTGCGGACTCGGCCACGCAGGGATGCGTTTCGGCGTGATCGTGTATCGGCCGGATGAGTTCTCGGCCGCACTCGAACAGGCGCGCGCGGCACCGGAGGCAAGGAAATGAGCGAACCCGTCGATCCACGGCCCGAAGGCGCGAAGGCGCTGCGGCTGCACCGGGAGTTGCATCGGATCTGGTCGACCGGCCCGGGCTGGCAGCGGCTGTCCTCGGTGAACCACTCGGTCATCGGCATGCGGATGTTCATCACGTCCTTCGTGTTCTTCCTCGTCGCCGGCGTGCTGGGCATGCTGACGCGCGTGCAGCTCGCGACGCCGCATTCGGGCTTTCTCGACCCGGCGACCTACAACCAGGTCTTTACCATGCACGGGTCGATGATGCTGTTCTTCTTCGCGATCCCGATGGTGGAGAGCTTCGCCGTCTACCTCACGCCGAAGATCCTTTGCACGCGCGACTTCGCGTTCCCGCGCCTCACGGCCTACGGCTACTGGTGCTACCTCTTCGGCGCATCGATCGTCACCGCCTCGCTGATCCTCGGCGTGGCGCCGGACGGCGGCTGGTTCATGTATACGCCGCTCAGCTCCAGCGTCTTCACGCCGGGCCGCAACGCGGACATCTGGCTGCTCGGCATCACCTTCGTCGAGATCTCGGCGCTCTCGCTCGCGATGGAGATCGTGGTCTCGGTGCTCAAGATGCGCGCGCCCGGCATGTCGCTCGACCGGATGCCGATCTTCGGCTGGTACATCCTCGTCACCGCGCTGATGATGATCGTCGCCTTCCCGCCGCTGATCCTCGGCTCGATCCTGCTGGAGATCGAGCGCGCCTTCGGCCTGCCCTTCTTCGACCCGACGCGCGGCGGCGATTCGCTCCTGTGGCAGCACCTGTTCTGGCTGTTCGGCCACCCGGACGTCTACATCATCTTCCTGCCGATGGGGGCCGTGCTGTCGACCATCATCCCGGTCTTCGCCAGGCGCGAGCTGGTGGGCTACCCGATCATCGTGGTCGCGATCATCGCGCTCGCCTTCCTGAGCTTCGGCATCTGGGTGCACCACATGTTCACGGTGGGCATTCCGCACCTCGCGCTCGCCTTCTTCTCGGCCGGTTCGGCGATCGTGGCGGTGCCGACCGCGGTGCAGGTCTTCGCGTGGCTCGCGACGCTGTCGCACGGCAAGGCGCGCTGGGACGTGCCGATGCTCTACATCTTCGGCTTCTTCTTCGTCTTCGCGATGGGCGGCCTCACCGGCGTGATGCTCGCGATGGTGCCGTTCGACTGGCAGGCGCACGACACCTACTTCGTGGTCGCGCACATGCATTACGTGGTGGCCGGCGCGCTCGCCTTCCCGATGATGGCCGCGGTCTACTACTGGATGCCGCTGCTCACCGGGCGCACCGCGGTGCACCGCCTTGCGGTGCCCGCGTTCTGGCTGATCTTCATCGGCTTCAACATGACCTTCTTCATGATGCACCTCACCGGCCTCATGGGCATGCCGCGGCGCATCTACACCTACCAGGGCGACGAGGGCTGGAACTGGCTCAACCTGCTGTCGTCGATCGGCGGCTTCGTGATGACGATCGGCTTCGGGCTGCTGGTGATCGACCTCGTCGTGCAGCTTCGCCACGGCCGACGCGTGCGGCGCGACCCGTGGCAGGCGCAGACCCTCGAGTGGGCGATGCCGATTCCGCCGGCGCCCTACGCCTTCGCATCGATCCCGCACGTGGGGCCGGAGACCGAAGGCGTGGCGAAGAGCGCCCTCGCCCTCGCCCTCGCGCGCGGCGAAGGCTACCTGGGCTTCTCGCGCAACGGCTGGCAGGAAGCGCTCGGCGTGCATGCGACCAGCGGCAAGCCCGAGCAACTGATCGTGCTGCCGAATGCGACCTATCTGCCGCTGGTCACGGCGATCGTCACCGCGGGCGTGGTGCTGGGCTTCCTGTTCAAGGCCTACTGGGTGTCGGCGGCGCTCGCGCTGGTCACGCTGGGCCTGTTCGTCCACGGCGCGCGCCATGCGGGGCTGCCGCGCGACTACGGTCCGCTGCCGGTAGGCCGCGGCGTCGAGGTGCCGCCGCACACCGAATCGTCGAGTGCGCCTTCGTGGCTGTCGCTGATCTGCGCCCTGGTGGCCGACGGCACGCTCTTCACCTCGCTGGTGTTCGGCACTTTCTATCTCTGGCTCGCCGGCGCCGACTGGCAGAAGATGACGCCGCCCGAGCCGGGCAAGAGGCTGGCCTTCGGCGCGGTCGCCTGCCTCGTGGTCGCCGTGGCGACGGCGCGCAGCTCGCTCAAGATCGTGCAGCGCGGCGGCAAGCCCTGGGGCTGGCTGGGCCTCACCGCGATCGCGCTGCTCGCGGCCATCTCGCAGGTGGTGCAGCTCATCATGGGTGTGACACCCGATCCGAGCCGGCACGCCCTGGGTTCGACCGCCTGCGTGCTGCTCGGCTACGTGGTGCTGCATGCCGGCGTGGGCCTGCTGTTCCTCGTCAGCAATGCCCAGCGCATCGGCAACGGCTACATCTCGCCGCGCCGCTTCAACGACCTGCGGCTGACGCGCCTCTGGCTGGACTACACCCTGGTCACCGGCATCATCGCGATCGGCCTGGTGCTCGCGCTGCCGGCGCTGGTGAGCGTTCTGGGAGCCCGGCCATGAGCCGCCGGGCCGCCCCAAGGCGAATCCCGAAGCGCTGCTGCGCGGAGGTTCCCCAATGAACGCAGTCCTCGTGCCGCCCGGCCGCGTGTGGTGGCTTGCGGCGGCCTTCATCGTCTGGTGCGTGGCGCTGGTGGTGCTCTATGCGCTGCATGCCATCGGCTGCGCCTTCGGCTGGCCGACGGGCGCGCTGCGCTGGAGCCTCATGCTGGTGTTCATCGCGCACCTGGTCGTGATCGGCTGGATGTGGAGCAAGTTCGCGCGCGGACGTCCGGACCCCGCCACCGGCAGCACCGGCAGCTTCCTGTACGAAGCCATCCTCTGGACCGTCATCACGGCGTTCGCGAGCACGGTGCTCGTGCTCGGGCCGCCGCTGCTGCTTTCGACCTGCATCTGAGGCCCCCATGCGCAGCCGGACCGTCTGGGCCGCCATCTACCTGCTGTTCATCCTCGCGCCACTGCTTGCGCTGCTCGCGGGCGCGATGCCGCCCGCCCGCGATTTCTGGACCGAGTTCTCGGTCGCGCTCGGCTACAGCGGCCTTGCGATGATGGGGCTGCAGTTCGGGCTCACCGCGCGCTTTCGCCACGTCACCGAGCCGTGGGGCGAGGACGTCATCTACCACTTCCATCGCCGCATCTCGCTGACCGCGGTGGCGCTGGTGGTGGTGCATCCAGCCATCCTCGTCGCGGCGGGCTCGGACAAGCTCGCCATGCCCGAGTCGCTCTCCGAGGTGCCGATGGGCGCGGTCTTCGCGGTGCTGTCGCTGGGCTCGGTGGTGCTGCTCGTGATCATGGCGCTGTGGCGCGTCCGGCTGAAGATCAGCTACGAGTTCTGGCACGCGAGCCACATCGTGCTCGCGGTGGCCGCGGTCGGCGGCGGGCTGCTGCACATGGTCGGCTGGGGCTTCTACCTCGCCGACCCGTGGAAGCGCGCCTTGTGGATCTCCATGACGATCTTCTGGATCGCGCTGCTCTTCTACGTGCGGCTCATCAAGCCGCTCTTCATGCTGCGCCGCCCTTACCGAGTGACCGAAGTGAGGCCCGAACGCGGCGACACGACCACGCTGGTGATGCACCCCGACAGCCACGCGGGCTTGCGCTTCAGGCCCGGGCAGTTCGGCTGGCTCACGCTCTGGGGCGGCCCCTTCAGGATCACGGGCCATCCGTTCTCGTTCTCGTCGAGCGCCGAGGCAGAGGGCGGCCGCGTCGAGATGACGATCCGCAACCTCGGCGACTTCACGCAGGGCATCGCCAAGGTGCCGGTGGGCCGCCGCGTGTATCTCGACGGCCCGTATGGCGCCTTCACCATCGGCCATCCGGCCGACATGCACGTTCTGATCGCGGGAGGCATCGGCATCACCCCGATGATGAGCATGATCCGCACGCTCGCCGATCGCGGCGACAAGCGGCCGCTGATCCTTCTCTACGGCGGCAAGGACCTCGAATCGATGACCTTCCGCGAAGAGCTCGACGCGCTCTCGCGGCGCATCGACCTCACACTGGTGTACGTGCTTTCGCAGCCGTCCCAAGGCTGGACCGGCGAGACCGGCTACATCGACGCCGATCTCTTCAAGCGGCACCTGCCGCCGCACTACGCCGACCACGAGTATTTCATCTGCGGACCGGACGTGATGATGGATGCGATCGAGGCGGCGCTCTCCGAGATGAAGGTGCCGATCAGCAAGTACCACTCGGAGCGGTACAGCTTTGTCTAGTAGTAGTAGCTGGGGCCCAGGCTCAAACGTCTGGTCATGGCCGAACCCGGAAATCCAACTGTGCCACTCCGTGGAATCGGGTAGGCACGGCCTGGGTGACATTCACGCGAAAACGTCCAGTTCTGTCAGCTCGGCTCCGGCGAGTCGGCCACCAACCTGGCCAACTCGGCGCTTGCGATGAGCTTCTGCAGATCCTCGGCCCCGCCGATCAGCGTGCCTCGCACGAACACCATCGGCAGTGTTGGCCAGCCGGTCCACATCTTGAGCGCGTTGCGCTCGCGCCATTTTGAGAAATAGCTGCCGTAGGCGATGTAGTGGTAGGGCACCCCGGCTTCTTCGAGCAGACGCTTGGCCTTCTTCGGAAATGGGTTGATTCCCATGCCGACCACCACGACCGGATGCGCTGCCACAGCGCTCTGCACCTCGTGGACAATGGCGGAATGGTGCCGGGCGATCTTGTCGCGGACAGCGGGATGAATTTGGGTCTCGGCTAGGACTGCTCGGGGCATAGATAGTTTCTGTGGAGTTGCCAAGCAGCTTACCCCTACTGTCGAAAGTCAGCCTCTGGAACGCCCGCCGGAGCCACTGGTGCTGCCCCGCCCTACTCACGTCCGGCGCACGTGCGGCACTTCGGGGACTCGGGACTCTTGGAACTGCGGAAACCACGGCTGCGCCTGCGACGCGAAGGCCACGCCCATCGGTTCACGCCCGGCCGCGGACCATGTCGAGCAGGCGACCCACGATGCGCTCGCCATCGGCCCGCAGGCCGTTGTGGGCGTACTCGTTGGTAACCCAGGCCCGCAGCCCACGAACGCCACGGGCCGTCTCCTCGGCAAATGATCGCTCCACGTAGACATCGTCGACGTACACGGTCGCTGCCACTGGGACCTCATTGCGGGCGAGTCGGTCAGCGTCGTACAGGCGCGGCCATGGATGCTGGGCCAGAAGCTGCGCCACCTCGCGGTGCGCGCGCAAGCCCGAGTAGTCATCCCACATCCAAGGGAAGACGTGCTCTGCGCCGAGGAGGTCGCCGGTCATCGCCTCCTCGGGCGCGAGCCGGTGTGCCGACCAGCGGGTGGCACCGCCGTCGGCGTACGAGGACTCATGGAGCGTCGCGTAGATCGGATTGCGCTCCCAGGGTGACGCCATCTGCGCGTCGACCATGAATGCCGCCGAGCCGAAGGGCAGCTCGAGCAGGTGGTGCAGCCGTTCGAACCCGGCGCTGTCGCCGAGCCACATCCCGGTCTGCCGAAACCGACGCGATGTGAGGCGGTCGCCGTTGGGCAAGCGGACGTCTTCCTCGTCGAGCCGGCGCAGGATCGTCCGCAAACGATCGAGGTCTCCTGGGTATCGGGCGTGATAGCGCTGGTTCGCTTCGCATACGCGCGCCCATGTCGCCGCGTAGACCTCGTCGACCGGCCGATTCGTGATCGGCGCGAGGCCGCCGGTGATCAGTACCTCCCGCAGGCCCTCGGGCGCCAGCGACAGATAGGTGAGCGAGGTGAATCCACCGAAGCTCTGACCGAGCAGGCTCCAGCGGTCGACGCCGAGTTCGGCTCGGATCAGTTCGAGGTCGCGCACGATCGAGTCGGCGCGGAAATGCGTGAGGTACTCGGCTTGGTCGGCAGGCGCTGTCCCTGGGATGACTGGCCCGACGGGCGTGGAGCGCCCTGTGCCCCGTTGGTCAAGCAGCAGGACCCGGAAGTCGGTAAGGGCACGCGCCATCCACCCTGAGGGCGGGCTCGTCGGGCGGGCGGCCTCGAAGCCTGGGCCGCCCTGCAGGAACACGAGGTAGGGGCGATCAAGACCGTCTGGGGCAGCAAGCTCGCGCGTGAACACGCTGATCGTGCCACGCAGCGGGTCGCCGTGAACCAAGGGAACCGAGTGCTCGCGCTCGGTCAAAACTGCCCCGGGCATGCGGTAGGTCGTACTCATGGCTCGCATTAGAACCCGAACGTACGCCCGCCTCGGGCGCGACCCGATTGCCTGCGGCGGCCCATTCTCGATTCGGGTAGCGCTGAAAGTGCGGTGCAACAACGAGTAGCGAGCGAGTCACTGAGGCGGCTCGTACATCACGTCTGCTTGTGGGCCGTGTGCCGTCTCAGCATGCCGGCCCACGATTGGCCACTGAGACTTGTCCTCCGGAGGGAAGGGTTCGAAGCCTGAGGGGAGGCTCAGAAAAGACCTTGCTGCGAGCTCGTCAGCGCCATGAAATTCTCCCCCATGGGCTGGAGGATGGCATCGGCAATCGGCTGGAGCTGCTTGGTCAGATAGTGGTCGTAGTCGATGCGGGAATGCCGCGTCTCCAACGGCTCCGGACCGTTCTGCGTCATGACGTATTGAATCCACCCGCCCTTCTGGTACTGCAGAGGTCGGTTGACCCGACCGTTGTATTCATCGGCAATGCGCGCGGCACGGACCTGCGGCGGCACGTTGACCTGGTAGGCATCGAGACGATGGCGCAGCCGCTTCCGGTAGACGAGGAGGTCATCCTTCTGCCCAGCCAACGTGGAGCGCGCATAGTCGGTTACGAACTCCTTGAAAGGGTCGCCGTGGAAGATGCGTGAGAGCAGCCCTTCCTGGAATTGGCGCGCCAACAGGGTCCAGTCGCTACGGGCCATCTCCAAGCCGCGGTAGACCATCTCTTCCTTGCCCGCAGCATCCACGCTCAGGCCCGCGTAGCGCTTCTTGCTGCCAACGTCCGACCCGCGAATGGTAGGCATGAAGAACTTCTTGTAGTGGGTGTCGAACTCGATTTCAAGGAAGTTCGCGAGGCCGTGCTCCTCGCGCAGGGTACGCGTCCACCAGTCGTTGATGTCCCTCACCAGGTTGGTCGCGATGGCGTGCGCTTCCTCGTTGGTGTGGGTGCGCTTGAGCCAGATGAAGATGGAATCGGTGTCGCCATAGATGGCCTCGTAGCCCCGCTTCTCCACGAAGGTACGCGTGAGCTTCATCATCTCGTGCCCCCGCAACGTGATGGCGGAGACGACCTGGGGATTGAAGAAGCGGCAGTCGGCCGCACCCAGCACGCCGGCAAAGGAATTCATGAGCAGCTTCAGGGCTTGGGACAGCGAATCGTTCTTGGCGAGCTTGGCCTCGTCCCGAGCCCGCCAAAGGGTGGTCACGATCTCAGGCAAGCAATGCTTCTCGCGCGAGAACAGGGTGCCCTTCGGCCCCTTGACGACCCTGGCCGGGTCGCTCGTGTTCGAGCCTTCTACGAAGCCGACAGGGTCGACCAAGAACGTTCGAATAATCGAGGGGTAGAGACTCTTGTAGTCCAGGACTACGACCGAGTCGTAGAACCCAGGCTTCGAGTCCATCACATACCCGCCAGGGAAAGCCCTGCTCGCAATCTCGCCCACGTTCGGTGCGACGTAGCCCAGGCGATGCATCCGCGGCAGATAGTGGTGGCTGAACGCGGCAATGGAGCCACCGAAGTGGTCCATCTGAAGACCCGTGGTGTGGGCTCGCTCCATCATGAACTGCAGCAACCTCGCCTTGTCGAAGATGCGCAGGACCAGCTCGCAATCCCGGATGTTGTAGAGGGCGAGCGAGGGCTTGTCCTCTTGGTACCGCCGCTCAATCTCTGCCATCTTGTCGTACTCATCGCCGATGGCCTTACCCTCGCCCAGCAGCTCCTGTGAGACAGCCTCCAGGCTGAAAGAAGGAAAGCTCTTCGACGCGGCTCTGAGTGCCTCGATACCGTCGATCACAACTCGGCCAGGCACGGCTGCGAACAGATAGCCCTGCTTTCCGGGATGGGTCCGCCAATCGATGGGCCGCCGCTCACGGCCCAGAAGGAGCTGCGCCCCACACGCGTCGGCCCCCTTTTGCAGAACTCGCAGGTCGAACTGAATCACGCTCCATCCGATGATGACGTCCGGGTCGTTCCTCTCGAACCAATCGGTGAGCTTCTCAAGCAAGGCCTTGCGGGTCGGGCAATAGATGAGGGCGAAGTCCGAGGGCTCGCTCGACTCAGGTGGCCGCTCGCCGAGCATGAAAACGACGCGGTCGACCGTCCCGTCCAGCGCAATGGAATAGAGCTGTTCGTCCTGGCTCGTCTCGATGTCCAGGGACACCACCTTCAACACCGGCCGGTAGTCGGGCGCGGGCTTCAGTTTGCAGTCGACGATGAGGGAGCGGTCCGCCCTCCCTCCTTCCACCAGCACGCCGGCGGTGATGAACCGCTCCATCAGGAAGCGGTCGTGCGGGCGCACGTCGGCTTCGAGCAGAGGGATTCCCTGTGCCCGGAGGGCACGTGCCAATCGACCTAGTTGGCGGAAATGCTTCGCGTAGACGCCGACAACAGGTTGCTGGCGAAAGGTCTTCAGTTCGAGTTCGCGCACCTCCAGCCCCGGCATCGTGGCGAGGTGCGTTTCGACCGACTCTCTGTACTTCGCTTCGACGAATGCGACAGATGTCTGGGAGGTCAGGACCACTTTCCTCGGCCCCGCATCTGTGGCCAGCCAGTACTCGATTTCGGTACCTGCCGTGACATCACGCCAGTGGCGAGTGAGGATGAAACCCTTGATTTCGGTGGGGACCACGAGAGCTAGACCAACGGATGGCAGAGGAGGCAGGGCTTGGGCACAAGCCATTTTCGCCCGGTTGCGGTCGCATTCCGCTTCGAGGTGCGCCGACCTGAGCCGCGGGACTGCAGCGTTAGCAGTCGTCCAGGTCGGCCACCACAGACGACTCCAAGCTGGCGCTCTGCGGACATTCATAATTCCCTGCTCCGTCGTCACCGCCACATGTCAAGTAGTTACCCGAAGCAGGCGCACAGTGCCCATTTTTTCAACAGACGTGCGTGTCGGAAGGGTGTTCCCCGAACGCCGCCGCTCGCGGCTGAGCCAGGGCAGACGTATCGGCCTGTGGCGAGCCTCTGAATTTGCGATGCACGTGTTGCCGCATGGATTCCCAACAGTCAGAACTCTGCAGTGCAGAACGCTCATCCGTCTATGTCGAGAGGGCTACTTGACGTCTTCTTGCGTTTCGGCACACTTTGCTGCTCGCCGGTTGCCGGTTTGGAGTGCTCCCGGAAGATCGACCGATGGCAGTTCTCATCAGTACAAGGGGACATACCGTGGCCGCACACTTGCCCAGCGATTCGCTGCTGAATCCTTCGCCTTGGACAGAACGGCTTTTGTGTGCACGTCGGGCACTGGCGCTGGTCGCAATCCCGCTGGCGTTCCTATTCGTCGAGCCATCAAGCGCGCAAGCTCCGGTCCTCCAGCGTGGATACGATCCGGGCGCGACGGGTGCGACCCTCTCGGAGACCGTGCTCAATACGTCGAACGTCAATTCAAGCAGCTTCGGCATGTTGTTCAAGTTGCCGGTTGACGATGTCGTCTTCGCACAACCGCTCTATGTCCCGAGCGTCGCCATTTCGAATCAAGGGGTGCACAACGTCCTGTACGTGGCGACCATGAGCGACACGCTGTACGCGTTTGACGCGGACGTCGCCGGTGCTCCGCTTTGGACAGTCAATTTTGCGAATGCCGTCGGTGCAACGCCAGTGCCGATCGCCAACTTCGCGTTTTCCGGGAACCGCAACATCACCGGCAATCTGGGCATCTTGAGTACGCCCGTCATCGATCGGTCTACCAACACGATGTACCTGATCGCGTGCACCCTTGAGAGCAACACGATGGTGTACCGACTCCACGCCGTCGACATCACGAGCGGCGCGCTGCGACCAGGTTCCGGCGTCAAGATCAGCGCGACCTATGGCGGATCGACGTTCGATGGACGTTACCAGACACAGCGGGTCTCGCTGGCGCTTTCCGGCAACCAGGTCGTTTTCGGTTTCGGCGCGGTCGAACTGGAATATTCCGGCGGCTATGTTGGATGGATGATGGCTTACGACAAGACGACGCTCACTCAGAGCGGTGTCTTTGCGACCGTCACGACCGGCAACAGGGGCGGCGGAGTCTGGCAATCGGGGCGGCCACCGGTGGTCGACAGCGCGGGCTTCGTTTATGTCTTTGTGGGCAACGCCTACGGAAGCGGTTATGACGGCGTCAACAACTTCAGCGAAAGCGTGCTCAAACTCGATCCGGCGAACGCGTTGACGCTGGTTGACTGGTTCACCCCGGGTAATTGGAGCTACCTGGACAATCAGGACCTGGATCTCACCAGTTCCGGTCCGCTGCTGATTCCCGGAACCGGCCTTCTTGCAGGCGGCGGCAAGACAGGCGACCTGTACGTTCTCAACACGAGCAATCTTGGCAAATACAACGCGACGGACAGCCAGGTGGTCCAGAAGGAAAGCATCTCCGCTTCCGAATTCCGCGGTGGGCCCGTGTACTGGCAGCGCTCGGCAGCAAACGGTGGCCCGCTTCTCTATAACTGGGGCGTGAACGATCGACTCAAGACCTACCCTTTCAATGGAAGCACGTTCGCGGCGAGTCCCAGCGCGCAGGGCAACGCCACCAACCAGATTTTCCCCGGGGGCATCCTCACATTGTCCGCGAATGGCGACACGCCGGGCAGCGGCGTGCTCTGGGCGACGACCGCCGGAGGCGGTGATGCAGAAAACAATCCTCCTGTTCCCGGTGTGCTGCATGCCTTTGACGCTGGAAATGTAGCCAATGAGTTATGGAATACGACCATGAACGCGGCAAGCGACGGTTTCGGGAACCTTGCGAAGTTCGTGCCCCCGCTCGTCGCCAATGGGAAGGTTTATCTGGCGACTTGGTCGGGCCAGGTGGCTGTCTACGGGATAAAGAACGCATCGCTGAGCCTCAAGAATGTCGTTCCCGGCACTGGATCAGCAGGAACGACGGTGACACTGCAGGGAACCGGGTTCGTGCCTGGCGCATCCGTTGTCTTTGGGGGGGTCGCCGCAACCAATGTCGTCGTCTCTGGTAGCACGAGGTTGACGGCAGCCGTCCCGGCGCACGCGGCCGGCGTCGTGGATGTTGTGGTAACCAATGCCAACGGAAAGAGTGCCACGCTGCCGAGCGGGTTCACATACAAGAAGCTGCATTGACGCCGGCGCCACCTTGGATGTTGCGCCGCGAGACCCACTATTGATATTTCCATAAATCATGACAACCGTTGAGCGCCTCATGCGTTATGCCTCCAGGAACAACGCTGGAGACTATCGGCATGGTGCAAAAGCGATTGAGCGAGGCGGCGAAGAGGCGATTGCGGGCCGGGCGAATGCTGCTGGCCGGCAAGAGTTGTGCCGAAGCAGCGCTGGCTGTCGGGGTGGCTCGGCAAACCGTGCACACATGGAAGCGCCTGCTCGATGAAGGCGGTATCGACGCGCTGCGAGCCGTGCCCGAACGCGGGCGTCCGGCCCAGTTGGATGAGGGGCAACTGGCAGCCGTGCGCGCGGTCCTCCTGCAAAGCCCGACCGAGCATGGATTTGCCACCGAGTTGTGGACGCTCAAGCGCGTGGGCGCTGTCATCGAGCGCATGTACGGCGTGCGCTTTGGCCAGACGCAGATCTGGCGGATTCTGGGCAGCTTGGGCTTCAGTGTGCAAAAGCCCGAGAAGCGCGCCATCGAGCGCAACGAAGAGGCGGTGCGCAGTTGGAAACGCAGGACCTGGCCGGCCCTCAAAAAAAGGCCCAGCGACAGGGACGGCTGATCGTCTTCGTGGACGAGTCCGGCCTGAGCGAACGCCCCACCCGAGTGCGCACCTGGGCACCCCGGGGACAGACACCCATCATCCAGTTCCATTTCAACTGGACTCACGTCTCGGTCATCGCCGGACTCACGCGCACCAACTGCATGTTCCGGCTGCACGAGGGCAGCATCAAGAAGGAAGAGATTGTCGAATTCCTGAAGGCGCTGAAGGCCCACCTGAAGCAACCGCTGCTGGTCATCTGGGATGGTTTGAAGGCGCACCGCAGTCGCCTGGTGCGCGACTACCTGGACAGCCTTGGCGGACACATCCAGATCGCGTTCCTGCCGCCGTACGCGCCCGACCTCAATCCGGTGGAATACCTGTGGGCCTGGCTCAAGCGCCATGCGCTGGCCAACTATTGCCCCAACGACCTCGCCCAGCTTCACAGCGCCGCGCGCAACAAGCTCAAGAGTGCCCAGAAGCGCCCCTCGATCATCGCCGCTTGCTGGATGCAGGCCACGCTTTGGTGATGTCATGAATTACGGAAACCTCAATAGGAAACCCGAGCGAGACGAGCGGTCAGCACTCAGCGCGATGGAGTTCTTGTCCGCTGTTGAATCCAACGAACCTTGCGAGCTCGTGTCAACGAAGAAGACTGGCCTCAACCGCACCGTTCAGACGGCGCGGGGCATCTTGGCGCCTCCTCAGCGGAGTGCTTCAGCGCGGATATGAGCCGGTCCCGGCAGGTGCATCGGTTCCGGAACGGCACTCCTTCGTTCCGCCAGTAAGGGCGCGAACTTCCGCTCTCACCAGCAGCCGACATCCCGGGGCTCGCCGCGACTGACCGCAACAGTCTGGATGAGTCACCCCCGTCGATTCCTCCGCTGATCGCGCAGACGTTTGATGGTCTGACTGCAACCCAGCGAGGTGGGTCACCAGACACTCAAATACCAGAGGCCCCAAACGGATCCAGCAATCGAAGCTGATGTCCGTGATTCCGGCTTCGTCAAAACGCTTGGCCGGCACGGTGCCCGTGATAGCCGATCCGTCACGAACATCTATTCGGCTTCGCTCGGGGCAGACTTTATTCTTTATTGGCCTTTTAGACTTTTTTGAGCCGACGCCGCCGACGAGCAAGGTTTTTGATACGAAGCTAAACTTCGTAGTCTTCCTGTCCAAATACGACATGTCCGCCGCCCTCGCCGATCCCGCAACCGACACCGCCCACGCGCTGGCGGTGGAACTGCGCATGCTCGCGTCGCAGCTTCGCCGCCGTCTGCGGCAGGAAGCCTCGGTCGCCGACTGGACCGAATCGCAGCGTGCCGTGCTCCTGCGGCTGGAGCGCCAGGACGCCGCCACCGTGACCGAACTGGCGCAGGCCGAAGGCGTGCGCTCGCAGTCCATGGGCGCCACTGTCGCCTCGCTGATGGAAGCCGGCTGGGTCAAGGGCGCACCGGATCCGGCCGACGGCCGCCGCACGCTGCTGTCAATCACGGCGCAGACGCGCAAGGTGTTCCGGCAGGTCCGCGCGGCGCGCGAAGACTGGCTGCAGCGCACCATCTCCGCACGCTACTCGGCGGCCGAACAGAAGCAGCTCGCGGGCGCCGTCCGCCTGCTTCAGCGCCTGCTGGAGGACTGATGGGCAACACCTTCCGCTCCCTTCGCATCCGCAACTACCGCCTGTGGGCGGCCGGCGCGCTGGTGTCCAATGTCGGCACCTGGATGCAGCGCACCGCGCAGGACTGGCTGGTGCTGACGCACCTCACGAACCACAACGCGACCGCGGTGGGCATCGTGATGGCGCTGCAGTTCGGCCCGCAGCTCGCGCTGCTGCCCCTCACCGGGCTCGCGGCCGACCGGCTGAACCGCCGCAAGCTGCTGATCGCCACCCAGGCCTCGATGGGCCTGCTGGCGGTCGGCCTGGGCCTGCTCACCGTGAGCGGCATGGCCCAGCTGTGGCATGTCTTCGTGTTCGCGCTGCTGCTGGGCTGCGTCGCGGCCTTCGACGCGCCGGCGCGTCAGACCTTCGTGGCCGAGCTGGTGTCGGATGCCGAGCTGTCCAACGCGGTGGCGCTCAACTCCACGTCCTTCAATGCCGCACGCATGGTGGGGCCCGCGGCGGCCGGACTGCTGATCGCGGCCACGGGCCCCGGCGAGGCATTCCTGCTCAATGCGCTGTCCTTCGTGGCGGTGCTGATCTCGCTGGCCTGCCTGCGCCAGGGCGAGCTCTTTGCGCGGCGGGACGCGGCGGGGCGCCAGAAGGCCGGCCTGATGGAAGGCTTCCGCTACGTCTGGAACCGCCCCGACCTGCGCGCCGTTCTGGCCATGCTGTTCCTCGTGGCCACCTTCGGCCTGAACTTCCCGATCTTCATCTCGACGATGTCGGTCGGCGCCTTCCACGGCGGGCCGGGCCAGTACGGCCTGCTCTCGTCGACCATGGCGATCGGCTCGGTCACCGGCGCGCTGCTGGCGGCAGGGCGGGCCCGGCCGCGTTTCGGGCTGCTGCTGGTCGGCTCGGCGGTGTTCGGCCTGGGCTGCCTCGCGGCGGCGCTGATGCCGAACGTCATCGGCTTCGGCATCGCGCTGGTCGTGACCGGCGTCGCCGCGCAGACGATCACCACCTCGACCAACAGCCTGGTCCAGCTGTCCACCGAGCCGGCGTTGCGCGGCCGTGTCATCGCCATCCTGATGGCGACGCTGCTGGGCAGCACGCCGATCGGCGCGCCGGTGGTGGGCTGGGTGGCGGATGCCTTCGGCCCGCGCTGGGCGATGGGCGTCGCTGCGGCTGCGGGGCTCTGCTCGGCCGCGATCGGACTGCGCTACCTGGTCAGGCACCACGGCCTGCGGCTGCGGCTCGAAGGCTTCCGGCTGCGCTACAGCCTGCAGCAGACGCGGCCGCGCTAGGGCTCGTCGGTCAGGCGCAGCACCACCCGGCCTTCGATCTCTCCCTTGCGCAAGCGGTCGAAGATCGGATTGATGTTCTCCATCCGGTCCTCGCTGAACACGGTGTGCACCTTGCCCTCGCCGGCGAAGGCCAGCGCCTCCTGCAAGTCCTTGCGCGTTCCGACGATCGAGCCGCGCACCGTCTTGGCATTGAGCACCACGTCGAAGATCGGCAGCCCGAAGTCGCCCGGCGGCAGGCCCACCATCGACATCGTTCCGCGCTTGTGCAGCATGCCCAGGCCCTGTGCGAAGGCGCTGCGGGCGGCGGCCGTCACCAGGACGCCATGCGCGCCCTTGAGTTCGCGCTGCAGCGTCTTCACCGGATCGCCGGTGGCCGCATTCACGACCATGTCCGCGCCGACTTCCTGCGCGAGCTTGAGCTTGGCGTCGTCCACGTCCACCGCCGCCACGTGGAATCCCATGGCCTTGGCGTACTGCACCGCCAGATGCCCGAGGCCGCCCACGCCGGAGATCGCCACCCATTCGCCCGGCTTGCAGTCGAGCACCTTGAGTCCCTTGTAGACGGTGACGCCGGCGCACAGGATCGGCGCGATCGCCGAGAACCCGATGTTGGCGGGCAGGTGGCCCACGTAGCCGGGATCGGCCAGCACGTATTCGGCGTAGCCGCCGTTGACCGTGTAGCCGGTCATCTGCTGCGAATCGCACAGCGTCTCCCAGCCGGTGATGCAGTGCTCGCAATGCCCGCAGGAGGTGTGCAGCCACGGGACGCCGACGCGGTCGCCCTCCCTCACATGCTTCACCCCGGCGCCCACCGCGGCGACGTAGCCCACGCCCTCATGGCCGGGAATGAAGGGCAGCGAGGGCTTCACCGGCCAATCGCCGTCGGCCGCATGCAGGTCGGTGTGGCAGACGCCCGAGGCCGCGACCTTCACCAGCACCTGGCCCGCAGGGACCTCGGGCACCGGGACTTCCTCGATGCGAAGCGGCTCGCCGAACCCGTGCACCACTGCTGCTTTCATCATCTTCATGATCACCTCCGTTGTGGAATCGGAGGCATTTTGGGTACGCGTGCGACGCAGCCGGAAGCATCTTTGCATGCGGATACAGAAGCCGGCACGGCAGTGCGCTTTTGTTGCTCTGGGTCAAAGACTGCCGCCCCGCGAAGGCACTAGTCTCCCGCGGACGGCCAGGCGAAAAGAACGGAGACACGGATGTACTCGGATCAAGAGCTGATGGAATCCCGCACGATCAGTCCTTTTGCGCGGAGTCCGGAATCCATCACGGAAGAAGAGGTCATCAGCCTCGTGCAGCGCTTCTATTCCAAGGTCCGCAACGACGAGGACCTGGCGCCGGTCTTTGAATCCCATGCGGTGGACTGGGACAAGCACCTTCCAAAGATGGTCGACTTCTGGTCGTCGGCACTCCGGGGCACCGGCCGGTACAAGGGGGCGCCGATGCCGAGGCACATTGCGCTCCACGGCCTCACGGCGCAGCTCTTTCATCGCTGGCTCGCACTGTTCTGGGAAACCACCGCCGAATCGGGCAACGCCGTGCTGCAGCAGCGGGCCGATGACCTGGCGCGTCGCATGGCGGGCGGACTCTGGCACGGCTACCAGATGGCGCATGCCGAAGCGGCCGACACGGCGCGCGCTTCGCAGGAACACCGCTGTCACGCCACCTGAGGAGGGGCGCCTGCGTCATCGCCATCGCCATCGCGCAGCACGATCGTCACCAGCGCGGAGGCATCCGTCTCGGCGGCGACATCATGCAATTCGCCGCCCCGGAGAAACAGGATCTGGCCCGCCTCGAGTTTGCGCGGGCCGCTCTCCAGGCCGACGACCAACGCCCCCTCGATGCAGTGGATCGTGATTTCGCCCGGGACCTTGTGAGGCGGCAGCTTCCTGCCGGCCCGCAGGACCAGACGCATGACCTCGAGTTGGCGCGACTTGAAGATCGCTGCCGTCTTGTGATCGGCCAGCGCCGCTCCCAAGGGGCGGACATCGCGGGGCTCGCCCGGGGCGGCGTGTTCAAGTGCCATGCTGGACTCCTTCGAGGCCGCGTCCGGGTGCCATGAGGTCACTGCGCGGCAGCGCCGGCCTTTCGTGCATAGAACGCCGACACCTCCTCGATTTCCCGATCCGTCATCGTGCGGGCCACGTTGCGCATCACTGCCTCGGGATCACTGGCGCGCTGGCCCGAGCGGAATGCCCTGAGCTGCTGCTCGAGATAGCCCTTGGGCATGCCTTCGAGCCACGGAGCGCCGAACTTCTGGTCGATCCCGCCATGGCACGAGACGCAGGGTGCGATGTTGCGCAGCGGCGAACCGACCCGCACCAGCGCGGGCAGCGCCTCGTCGTAGGTGGTCGGCGCGGTCCGTGCCTTCGGCAGGTAGGCGTAGTAGGCGGCCAGGTCGGCGATGTCGTCATCCGACAGGCCCCTCGCAAGCGCCTCCATGATGGGACTGCCGCGCTTGCCGCTGCGGTAGTCCATGAGCTGCTTGATGATCACTTCCGGGTACTGCCCGGCCAGGTTGGGCGCATCGGAGGTGCTCATCCCCTGCGCGCCGTGGCACATGGTGCAGTTGAGCGCCAGCGTCGCACCGCGGCCGATCGCCTCCCGCGAGCCTTCCTTGCCCATCGTGCGGTCCAGCACCACGTCCGTGGCGGTGGCGGCCTGGCGCGGCGCCGTGCCGAACGACCAGTCGCTGGGCACCCCCGCGGCCCGGCAGATGCTCGCCCACAGCCCCTTCGCGCTGAAGTCGCTGTGCGCGGAAGGCAGCAGCACGAAGCCCACCAGGAATGCGCCCACCGTCAGGACGATCAGCCAGATGATGCTCTTGCGGAACCATGGATTGCTCCAGCCCGGCATGCCGTGGACTTTCATCATCGGCTCCCGATCGGTATGACCGGCACGGAGGCTTCCTTCAGCGAAGCCAGCTGCACGATGGGGTAGCCATAGTTGACGATCGTGAGGCCGATCATCATGGCGATCCAGAGGCCGAAGCCGTTCAGCGCGACCGGCGTATGCGCTGCCGGATGCGCCGTGCGGCTGAAGCTGAAGGGCGCCACGACCGCGCCTTCCTTCTTCCGCGCGGTGGCAAGCGTGTACACGAGCAGGATGCCGGACGCGAGCAGGATGAAGCCGCCGATCGCGGACATCGTGACGGTCCAGGCTTGCGGCTGAAGCTCGGGATGCGTGTAGTCGTAGTAGGCCATGCGCCGCGGCATCCCGAGCAGGCCGACCAGGTGCCACGGCATCGACAGCACCAGCATGCCGACGAACCACAGCCAGATCTGGGTCTTGACGAGCCCGGCCGGCAGCGGCGCGCAGCCCGTGAGCTGCGGCCACAGTTCGTAGGCGATCATGAAGTACATCAGCACGATCGCGCCGGCGAAGATCAGGTGGAAGTGCCCGGTCACCCACTGCGTGTTGTGGACCGTCTCGTTGAGCTGGTAGCTCATGTTGATGATGCCGCCGGCGCCGCCGAAGCCGAGCATGATGAACGAGAAGGTCACCGCCAGCATCATCGGGTTGTCCCACGGAAGCGCCCGGAGCCAGCCGAAGGCTCCCTTTCCGCCGCGCAGCCGGCCGGCGATCTCGACCGAGGCCACGATGGTGAACACCGTGAGCAGCGTCGGCACCGACACCATCGCGGTCATCACCGCATGCACGAACTTGAAGCCCGCGCCCACCTGCGGGTCGGCGAAGAGGTGGTGGATGCCGATCGGCATCGAGAACACGAGGAAGAGCACGAACGCCACGCGCCCCATCGTGTCGCTGTACAGCCTGCCGCCGATGGCGCGCGGCACGATCGTGTAGAACACGATGTACGAGGGCATCAGCCAGAAATACACGATCGCGTGCAGCGTCCACGAGAAGAAGACCCGCGCCAGACCGGCGTTGATGGTGTCCGTGAGCCCCAGCGATGCCGGCAGGATCAGCACCAGGACTTCGATCGCCGCCCCGAGGGACGTCCACGCCCACAGGTAGGCACCGGCCACGTTGCCGAACATCGCCAGCGGGACCGGCATGCCGGGGTTCTCTTTCTTCCATGCGCGCAGGTTGATCGACATCAGTGCGACCCAGATCCACGAGCCCACGACCACGAGGACGACGCCCAGGTAGTAGAACGGACTGCCGAGCATGGGCGGGTAGAAGGTGTAGAGCACCGACGCCTTGCCCAGCCCCATCGTCACGGCAGCCACCGCCGTGCCGACGACCACGAGCCAGAACCCGGTCCACGCCCAGCGCATGCCGACGAGGGGCTTCTTCAGTGCCAGCTCGCTGATGGCGTAGCCGAACCCCATCGCCACCAGCGTCGGCAGGACGTAGGCCATGACCGTGCCATGCGCGGTGACCGAGCGGTAGTAGTGCTCCGGGTTGTTGATCCAGGTGGACAGCGGGCTGCGGATGTACATCTGCCACGCACCCAGCACCAGCGCGCCGAGGAAGGCGACGAAAGCCACCCAGAAGTGGGCCAGGACGAGTTTCTTAGCGAGGAACACAGCTGAGCCTTTCCCCTGGCCGGACCTTGGCCATGAACTCGTCACGCGGCAGCACCTGCACGCGCGCCCACATCGCCTCGTGCCCGGTGCCGCAGTACTCGTGGCAGGGCATCAGCTGCTCGCCGGTCCGGCTGAACGATGTCGTGAAGGTCGCCACGAAGCCCGGCACGACCATCGTGTTGGCGTTGGTGCGGCCGATGATGAATCCGTGAATGGCGTCCGTCGCCGTCGCGCGAAAGGTCACCGGCGTATCGGCCGGGACCACGATGCACTGCGGCTCGAACGAATACTGCTGCGCGATCAGGCGCACGACCACCCGGTCGCCCGCTTCGATCGCCGTGCCGAGGTTGCTTTCGACGAACTCGCCGCGCAGATGGAGCGTCCTCACGTCGACCGTCTCCACGCGCGACGGCGGCATCGAGGCCCAGTGCAGGCCGGTGACGACCATCATCAGCATCAGCACCGCGATGATGGCGCCGACGATCCAGGTCCAGCGCCGCTCGGCCGCGACCGCGATCGCCTCGGAATCATGCGAAGGCATCGCTGCGCTCATAGGCACCCCCACGCTCGGCACTTCGTGTCCTCGCTGCCCCCCGAGGGGGCGCGAGCTTGCTTGGAGCGGTCCATCGCTGCGCTCATTGCACCGCACCGCGCGGCAGGTACACCGCGAAATAGAAGATGAAGTAGATCGCCACGACGATGGCGGTGGCGACGCCCGCGACCGCGAACGCGCCCATCGGCCCGCGGCGCACGATGTCGTCGACGCGGCGGTCTTCCTCTTGCTCGTTGATGGGGGACATGGCTGGTTTCCTCACTCGGGCAGCAACTTGCGAAGTTCGCTGATCTGGGATGCGTCGACCGGCGTGCCGCTGTTGTCCCAGGCGACCCGGATGTAGGTCACGACGGCCGCCACTTCGTCATCGTCCAGGATGTGGCTGAAAGGCGGCATGCCGTGCGGGCGCGGGTTCTTGCGCGTTCCCGGCGCGTAGCCGCCATTGAGCACCATGCGGATCGAGTTGACCGGCGACGCCATCGTGATGGACTGGTTGCCCGCCAATGGCGGGTAGGACGGTGGATGTCCCTTGCCCTCCTCGCCATGGCACATCGCGCATTGCGTGCTGTAGATCTTGCGGCCCGTCTCCATCACGCCGGGACTCACGAGCCTGGCCTGGCTCGTCGGCGGCGGCTCGGAATCACGCTGCGGCAGGGCCTTGAGATAGACGGCCATGGCCCGGACGTCCTCGTCGGTGAGGTACTGCAGGCTGTTGTAGACCACCTCCGCCATCGGGCCGTAGGTGGTCCCGTGGTGCGAGATGCCGGCCTGCAGCAGGTCCGCGATCTGCTGGATCTCCCAGTTGCCGAGGCCCGCTTCGCGGTTGGAAGTGAGCGACGGCGCATACCAGTTCTGGTTCGGGATCATGCCGCCCTCGAAGGCCTTCGATTCGCTCGATCCGCCCAGCGCATTGATGGCCGTGTGGCACATCGCGCAGTGGCCGAGCCCCTGCACGAGGTAGGCACCGCGGTTCCATTCGGCGCTCTGGCTCGGATCCGGGACGAATTCGCCCTCCTTGAAGTAGAGCGTCCGCCACCCGATCAGGAGGTCCCGGTTGTTGAACGGGAACTTGAGCTCATGCGGCCGGTTCTGCTGCCGCACCGGCGTCACCGACATCAGGTAGGCAAAGATGGCATCGCTGTCCGCACGGGTGACCTTGGTGTAGGACGCAAACGGCATCGCCGGATACAGCAGCGTGCCGTTCTTCGAGATACCCGTGTGCATCATCCGGTAGAAGTCATCGGGGGTCCATCGGCCGATGCCGGTCTCGTCGTCCGGCGTGATGTTGGGCACGAAGAGCGCGCCGAAGGGCGTGGGCATGGCCCGGCCGCCCGCGAACGGCTTGCCGGTAGGCTCCGTATGACAAGCCACGCAGTCGCCGGCGCGCGCCAGATATTCACCGCGGGCGATGATCTCGGTGGTCGCATCCTTCGGCGCCGTGCTGGCTCGGCCGGCCTCGGGCAAGGCGGCGGGCCGCAGCCACCACAGGACGGCCGCGCCCGCCAGCGCCAGCACGACGAGCGCGAGGAAGATCCGGAATGCCAGCTTCATGACCGTCCCTGCTGGCTGCCGCACGCCAGGGGCATGCGCACGAGATTGGCCGGTTCCGGCGACGGGTCCTTGGGCGCGCCCTGCTGCGACAACCAGGCCGCGACGGCGTTCATGTCCGCGTCGGAAAGGCGCGTGGCCACGCGCTTCATGCAGTCGGGCTCGGCCGCGTGGCGCTCGCCGACGCGCCAGCGCGTGAGTTGCGCGACCACGTAGGTCGGACGCAGGCCGACGAGGCCCGGGATGCCCGGCTCCATGCCCGTCAGCCCGGCGCCATGGCAGGCGACGCACGCGGGGATGCCCTTGGCGGGATCGCCGCGCGCCACCAGCGCGCCGCCCCGGCGCAAGGTTTCCTGGTCGGCCTTCAGCGCTTCTGCCGGCGCGAATGGCGGTCGTTGGCTCGCGAAGTGCTGGGCGATTTCCTTCAGGTAGGCATCCGGCAGATAAGCGACGAGGTAGTTCATCGGCGCGTAGTGCCGCGTACCGTCACGAAAGGCCACGAGCTGGTTGTAGAGATAGCCTGCAGGCTTGCCGGCGATGCGGGGGAAGTTGCCGCTTTCGCTACCCTGGCCGCTCTGGCCGTGGCAGGTCACGCAGCCCTGGACGCGGGCCTCCATGGAATCGACTTCCTTGAACGATGGCGTCGCCCCCGTCTGCGCGAAGGCGGGCAGGCCGGCGCTCCCCCATGCGATCGCTACCGCACCGACCGTTCGCCAGATTGCCGAGCGGCGGATGACGCGAGACTTCATCGTGGCGCTCCTGTTCCTTGCTTGGTATCACCGAGAGCGAGCGGGGTGATCGTAGCGACGGCCACCGCGCTGCGCAAGAAGTGCCTCAACTCACCCGGCTGACGCTCTCTGTGCCTTGAACGCAGCCTTCACGAACCCGACGAACGCCTGCGCCGCGGCCGATTGCGGCATGTTGGCGTGGCGAACGACATACGCCGGGTGCGTAGGCCCGCCGCGCAGCGGCCGGAAGCACAGCTCCTTGCGATGCCAGGAGCGCGCGGTCAGTTCGTCGACCACCGCGATGCCTGCGCCGCAAGCCGCCAATGCGCATGCGACCTGTCCGGAGCGCACTTCGATCTGGGCCGGTGGCAAGCGCTTGCTCCGGGCCCATTGCGATTCGATCAGGCGGCCCTGCGGCGTGTCCGGGCTGAAGGCGATCAGGCGCTGCCCCATGACGTCCCGCAGGCTCACGCTCTTCTTGTCCGCGAATGGATGATCGCTTCGGAAGACGCACGCCATCGACCAGCTTCCGACCTCTTCGCTGATCAGGAGCGCGTGGTCGATCGGCAGGGTGGACACCGCGACGTCCGCCTCGTTGCGCGCCAGCTGGCCCACCATCTCGCGCACGAGCTGTGTCTCCATGTAGACGCGCGCGGTCGGGAATCTGGCCGCCAGCGCCGACACCGCGTGCGGCACGACCTCGAGGGCGGTGCTCGGGCTCGCGAGGATGCGCAGCGGCAGGCCGCCCCCGGCCTGCAGGTCCCGCGCGCGCTCCTCGATGCGTTGCACGCCGCGGTAGACGCTCTCGACTTCGGCATAGAGCGCCTGCGCTTCGGGCGTGGGCCTGAGCTTGCTGCGGCCGCGCTCGAAGAGCTTGAGGCCCAATTGCAGCTCGATGTGGCCGAGCATGCGGCTGATGCCGGGTTGCGAGACGTGCAGCAGCCGCGCGGCATCGGTCACCGAGCCGGCGAGCATCACGGCACGAAAGACCTCGATCTGGCGCAGGTTCATGGTCGTGGCGCGTTGAATAACACGAGGTTATGGGTGTCTTGAATCATGGTATTTGCCGGTATACCCGACGGGCGCCATCATCGCCCTGACTGCAACCAGGAGACAAGCTGATGACATTCCATCTCGACCGCCGCTCGCTGCTGGCGTTGCTGGCCTCGGGCGCCTGCGTCCGCGCCCTGGCGGCAGAGGCCTGGCCGACCAGGCCGGTGCGGATCATCGTGCCCTTCGCCCCCGGCGGCGCCGCCGACTCGTCCGCGCGGGTGCTGGCCGACCTGTTGGCGCCGAAGCTCGGCCAGAGCGTGATCGTCGAGAACAAGCCGGGCGCGGGCAGCGCGATCGGCGTCCTCGCCGCGGCCCAGAGCAAGGATGGCCACACGCTCCTGATGGCGAGCAACAGCATGGTCATCAATCCGTCGCTCAATCCCCAGATCGGCTACGACCCTGCGCGGGACTTCGATGCGGTGGGCATGGTGTCCGCGCAGCCGCTCGTGCTGGTGGTACCAGCGAGCTCGAGCATCAAGTCATTGCAGGACCTGATTTCCGAGGCCAAGGCGAATCCCGGCAAACTGGCGGCGGGCAACAGCGGCAACGGAACGCTCGCGCACATCGCCTCGGAGATCTTCGCCAGCGAAGCCGGGGTGCAGATCACGCCCGTGGCCTACAAGGGCGAAAGCGCGCTGTTGCCGGAACTGATCAGCGGCCTGGTGGCATTCGGCTTCCTGAACCTGCCCAGCGTCGCGCCGCACATCAAGTCGGGTCGCATCCGCGCGCTGGCCGTTTCCTCGCCAGAGCCCGTTGCGGAACTTCCGGGTGTTCCGACGCTGCGCTCGCTGAAGCTTCCGGCACTGGAAGTCCAGGGCTGGGCGGCGCTTCTTGCGCCCAAGGGGGCCATCCCTGCGGAAGGCCTGGCCAAGCTCGAGAGCCTGCTCGCGCAGGCGCTGGCTTCCGACACGGTGAAGACGCGCTTCGCTTCGCTGAGCGTCACGCCGATGGCGATGAACCGTCAGGCGACCGCCCAGTTCCTGCAGGCGGAGACCGCGCGATACGCCAGCGTGATCAAGGCGCGCGGCATCAAGGCGGGGTGACGGGCGTGATCGACCACGATACCGATGTGCTCGTCTGCGGCGGCGGCGTGGCGGGCACGATCGCCGCGGTGGCCGCGGCGCGCCACGGGGCGCGCGTGATCCTGCTGGAGCGCTACGGCTTCCTCGGCGGCAACGCGACCGCCGGTGCGGTGGCCCAGTTCAACAGCTGGCAGACGGCCAACGGCCGGCGCGTGGTGGCGGGTCTCGCGCAGGAGGTGGTCGACCGGCTGCGCCAATACGGAGCGGCTGCCGAGCACCAGGTGTTCGTGATGTCGACCGGCCATCGGATGGACCGCGTCGAATACGCACCCGAAGTGCTCAAGCTCGTGCTGGACGACATGGTGCGCGAAGCCGGCGTGCAGCCGCTGCTGCATGCGAATCTGCTGGATGTCTCGCGCCAGGGCCCGCGGATCGATTCCGTCCGCGTGCTGACCAAGGGCGGCGTCGTGCGCATCCGGCTGCGCGTGCTCGTGGATGCGTCGGGCGACATGGACGCCATGCGGCAGGCCGGCGCGGAATTCCTGCCGCTGGGCGATGGCGAGGCGCTTCAGCCCGCGACCATGATGTTCCGCTTCGGACCGATCGACTTCGCGCGCTTCGATGCGCTGTCGCCGTCGGAACTGGCGGCCCTGGCTCGCCGCGGCTACGAGGAGAAAGCGCTGGCGCGCGCCGCCCTGCATGTGGCGCGCGACCCCTATTCGAAGGACGGCTGGTTCAACATCAGCCGCCTGGCGATCGATGCGACGGACGCCATGGCCCTGGGGCAGGCGGAGATCGAGGGGCGCAGGCAGGCCTGGAGCGCCGCGCAGTATCTGCGCGCCCATGTGCCCGGATGCGAGTCGGGGCGGCTGCTTGCATTCGGCACGCAGGTCGGCGTGCGTGAAACGCGCCGGGTGCTCGGCACCCATGTGCTCACCGCAGAAGAGCTGCTCGCGCCGGTCGCGTTCGACGACGCGATCGCGGCGGGCGCCTATCCGATCGACATTCATCCGGCCGCCGGCGGCGAGCTGGTGTATTGCGCACTCGGCGACGATCACGCCTATCAGATTCCCTATCGCAGCCTGTGCCCCTTGGGACTGGACAACGCCCTGGTGGCCGGGCGCGGCCTGTCGGCGACGCATCAGGCGCTGGCTGCCGTCCGGGTGATGACCATCTCCATGGCGGTCGGCCAGGCGGCAGGAACGGCGGCGGCACTGATTGCGCGAGAAGGGCCGGCATCGACCACGCGCGGCATCGGCACGCAGCAGCTTCGCGAAACGCTCCGGCGCGATGGGGCCTGCCTGGCCTAGGTGGCCCAGCCGCCCTTCTTTTCCGGCCTCAGCGCAGGTAGGCCTGCACGAGCGCGACCCAGTAGCTCGCCGTGCTGGGCAGGATCTCGTCGTTGAAGTCGTAGCCCGTGTTGTGCACCATGCAGCCCGGGCCGCCGCCGGGCTTGCCATCGCCGTTGCCGACGATGAAGTAGCTGCCGGGCACTGCGTTCAGCATGAACGCGAAGTCGTCGCTGGCCTGCAGCGGCGCCATGTCGGGGATGAGCGCCTTTTCGCCCATCGAAGCGAGTGCCACCTGCTGCGCGAACGCGGTCGCGGCTTCGTCGTTCACGCAGGGCGGCATCTTCCACTGGTAGTCGACCGTGGCGGTGGCGCCATGCACGGCCGCCTGGCCTTGCGCCATCGCGATGATGCGCTCGCGCAGGAAGGCGCGCACTTCGGGCTTGCGCGCGCGGATCGACAGCCTGAGTTCCGCGCTCGTCGGGATCACGTTGGGCGCCTTGCCGGCGTTCATCGCGCCCACCGTGACGACCGCCATGTCGTTGGGGTCGACCTCGCGCGACACCAGCGTCTGCAGCGCGAGGATCAGGTGCGCCGCGACCATGATCGGATCGACCGTGGTGTGCGGCATCGCGCCGTGGCCGCCCTTGCCTTCGATGGTGATGACCGCCGTGTCCGACGAGCTGTAGATCACGCCCGGCAGGAAGCCGAACCGCCCCGCCGGAAAGCCGGGCTCGTTGTGAAAGGCGTACACCGCATCGCACGGAAAGCGTTCGAAGAGGCCCTCTTCGACCATCCTCTTCGCACCCATCAAGCCTTCCTCGGCCGGCTGGAAGATGAGGTTGAGCGTGCCGTTGAAGGTCTTCATGACCGCGAGCAGCTGCGCCGCAGCGAGCAAGGTGGCGGTGTGCCCGTCGTGGCCGCACGCATGCATCGCGCCCGGCTTGCGGCTGGCCCAGGCGAGGCCGGTGGTTTCGGTCATCGGCAGTGCATCCATGTCGGCGCGCAGCCCGAGCCGCCTGGCGCCGTCGCCGACCCGGAGCGTGCCGACCAGGCCCGTGCCGCCGATGCCGCGATGGACCGTGTAGCCCCATCGCGCAAGGCGCTCGGCCACGAGTTCACTGGTCTGGAACTCCTCGTAGCCGAGTTCGGGATTCGCATGGATCTGCCGCCTGAGGCCGATCATCTCCTCGGTAGATGCCTGGATGCCGGGATGGATGGGAACTGAAATCATCGAGACGTCGCCCTCAAAGCACTGGATTCACATTTTCCACGCCAATAATGCGGGCTGCCGAGATGGCCTCGATATTGCTTGCCACCGACGATGACTGATCACTTGAAGAATCTCCCTCGCCTGACCCGCCGCCACCTGACCCTCGGCGCGCTTGCCGCGGCCGGCGGCCTCGCCACCACGCGCTACGGCCGCGCGGCCACCGGCAAGGGCACCGCGGTGCTCGCCATCGACGCCGATCCGCCGACGCTGAACCTCGGCACGACCACCGACTTCGCCGCCGGCGACGTCTCGGCCAAGATCCTCGAAGGCCTGGTGTGGCTCGATCCGCAATACAACGCGAAGCCCTCGCTCGCCACCGCGTGGACGGTGTCGCCCGACGGCAAGACCTACCGCTTCACATTGCGCCCCGGCGTGAAGTGGCACGACGGCAAGGACTTCACGAGTGCCGATGTCAAGTTCACCCTGACGGAAGTCATCGGCAAGCTGCATCCGCGCGCGGCGCCGGTGTTCAAGAACCTCGGCCTGGAGGTCGACGCGCCCGACGCGCTCACCGTGGTGGTCAGGCTGCAGAAGCCTTACGCGCCCCTGCTGTCGCAGATGACGGTGTTCGACGCGCCGATCCTCCCGCGCCACCTCTATGAAGGCAGCAACATCGGCACCAACCCGGCCAACCAGAAGCCGGTCGGCACCGGTCCTTTCAAGTTCGGCGAATGGAAGCGCGGGGCCAGCATCAAGCTCGTGCGCAACGACCAGTACTGGGACGGCGACAAGCCCTTTCTCGAATCGATCATCTTCCAGGTGATTCCGCAGGCCGCCAACCGCGTGCCCGCATTGCAGACGGGCGAGATCGACGAGCTGCTCGACTTCTACACGCCCAAGCCCGAAGTCCCGCGCATCCTCGCCGACAAGAGCCTGGCGCCGCGCCGCGGCGTCAACATCCCGGCGGTCTACTTCCTGATGTTCAACACAGAGTCGCCGCTGTTCTCGAAGCTGGAGGCGCGCCATGCGGCGGCCTTCGCGATCGACCGGCAGCGGCTCGTCAAGCAGGCCATGAACGGCATCGCCCGCCCGGGCGCGGGGGCCTTCGGCGACGGCTTCAAGTGGCTCTTCAACGACGAGGTGAGCTACGCGAAGAAGTACCCGCTCGATCCCGCGCGTGCCAAGGCCCTGTTCGAGAAGGCCGGCGCCAAGGCCGGCAGCACGACGGTGCGCATGCCCTTCGACGCCAGCCGCGCGCAGATGCGCGCGCAGGCGCAGATCATCCAGGACAACCTGCGCCAGATCGGCCTGGAAGTGAAGCTGGAGCCGCTGGAGCGCTCGGTGTACTACGACCGCGTGTTCGCCAAGCGCGACTACGACATGATGCTGGGCTCGTACTTCTCGGCTGGCGACCCGGCGATAGGCTACACGCGCCTGTACAACACCTACACCGGCACCGCGCCAAACACCAACGCGAGCGGCTATTCGAATCCGAAGGTCGACGACCTGCTCGCCCGCGCCGCCACGGCCACCGATCGCGAGGTTCGCGCCAAGCTCTACAAGGAGCTGCAGGTGATCCTCAACGAGGACCTGCCGACGCTGGTGCTCTTCGATGAAGAGACGGTCGACACCGCGAGCAGGAAGCTCACCGGAGCCTTCCCGGCGCTCGATGCGCGCGACCAGTGGGCTGGTGTCAAGCGTACAGACTGACCGCGATCGATGTCCTCGTTCATCCTGCGGCGCCTGCTGCATGCGATACCGCTGCTGCTCGCGGTGGTGGTGCTCAACTTCCTCTTGATCGCCTTCACGCCGGGCGATCCGATCACGCTGCTGGTGGGCGACTTTCCCGCGCCGCCGGAATACCTCGAGCAGATGCGCCGCGAGTTCGGGCTCGACCAACCCGTGTGGATCCAGTTGCTGCGCTACCTGGGCAAGGTGGTGCAGGGCGACTTCGGCTATTCGTTCGCCAACCAGCAACCGGTGGCGGCGCTGATCCTCGAACGGCTGGGCGCCACGCTGGAACTCACGATGACAGCGCTCGCCTTCGCGAGCGTGCTGGGGATCGCTTTCGGCGTCGTCGCCGCGCGCTCGGCTTCGCGCCCGGGTCGCGGGCTGGTCGACTCGGCGATCCAGGGGCTTTCATCGGCGGGCTATTCGGTTCCGGATTTCTGGCTCGGCCAGTTGCTGATCCTCGTGTTCGCGATCTGGCTGGGATGGCTGCCGTCGCAGGGCAACAACCCCGTGCGCGGCCTGCTTCCGGGCTTCGAGGGCTTCGTGCAGCACCTGTCGTACCTGGTGCTGCCGGCCTTTGCGTTGTCGCTGCGCTATCTCACCTTGATCACCCGCATCACGCGTGCCGCGATGCTGGAGGTGATGAACGCCGACTTCATCCTCGCTTCGCGCTCGCGCGGCGCGTCCGAATGGACGGTCGTCGTGGTGCACGCGCTGCGCAACGCCGCGGCACCGGTGCTGACGGTCATCGGCTACAACGTCGGCTTCGTGCTCGCGGGCTCGGCCCTGATCGAGGCCGTGTTCGCGTGGCCCGGCATCGGGCGGCTGCTCTATGAATCGATCTCCAAGCGCGACTATCCGGTGATGCTGGCGATCCTTTTGATGGTGTCCGTCACCGTGGTCATCGCGAACCTCGTCACCGACATCATTCACCGACTGATCGATCCGCGGATCGAACGCGCATGAGCGAAGTGACCCTCAGCCCCGTTGCGGTCCCCACGGCGGGCACGCTCTTTCGCAAGGCCGGCTTCCGGCGACGCCTGTTGCGCAGGCCGACCACACTCTTCGCGCTGGTCTTCCTCGCGCTGCTCTTCGCGCTCGCGATCCTCGCGCCCCTCGTGACCGCCTACGACCCGCTCGGCGGCGGCGACAGCTCGCTGCTCGAGCCGCTCTCGCCCGGCCACTGGCTCGGCACCGACGACCTGGGCCGCGACATCTGGGCGCGCGTCGTTTTCGGCACGCGCATCTCGCTCACCGTCGGCGTGTTGAGCGCGCTGTGCGCGGTCGTCGTCGGCGTGATCGTCGGCGCGCTGGCGGGCTACTTCGGCGGCTGGCTCGATGCGCTCCTGATGCGCATCGCCGAGTTCTTCCAGACGCTGCCGCGCTTCGTCGTCGCACTGATCGTGATCGCGCTGTTCGGCACCAGCGTGTTCAAGATGATCGTGGTCATCGCCGCGCTCGCGTGGCCGCAGCTCGCGCGCGTGGTGCGCGCCTCGGTCGCGGCGCTCGCGCAATCGCAGTTCGTCGACGCGGCGCGCGTGGCGGGCATGGGGCACGGCGCGATCATCCTGCGCGAGATCCTGCCCAACGTGGCGGCGCCGATCATCGTGCTCGGCTCGCTCGACATCGCGATGGCGATCCTGATCGAGGCGAGCCTGAGCTTCTTCGGGCTCGGCGATCCCAACCACGTGTCGTGGGGTGCGATGCTCAACGACGCGCAGCAGTACCTGCGCAGCGCCTGGTGGATGTCGGCCTTTCCGGGACTGGCGATCGCGCTCACCGTGCTGTCGTTCAATGTCTTCGGCGACGCACTGAACGATGCGCTCAACCCGCGGGGGCATGCGAAGTGAGCCACGCCGAACCCTTGCTCGACGTGCGCGGCCTGTCGGTCGATATCGGTCGGGGCGCGACCGCGCTGCGGGTGGTGAACGACCTGTCGCTGTCGGTGCGCCGCGGCGAGGCGGTGGGCCTTGTCGGCGAATCGGGTTCGGGCAAGTCGATGACCGCCTTTGCGATCATGAACCTCTTTCCCTCGCCGCTGGCGCGGGTGGCCGCGGGGCAGATCCTGATCGACGGCCGCGACCTCGCGCAGCTGAGGCACGCCGAGCTGCGCACCGTGCGCGGGGCGCAGCTCGGCATGGTGTTCCAGGACCCGACGAGCTACCTCGACCCGCTGATGCCGGTCGGGCGCCAGATCGCCGAGCCGTTGCGCGCGCATGGCCGCACCGAGGGGCTGGAAGCGCGCGTGCTCGAACTGCTCGACATGATGGAGCTGCCCAACGCCGCGCGGGTGGCCCGCCAGTACCCGCACGAGCTTTCCGGCGGCATGCGCCAGCGTATCCTGATCGCGGCGGCACTCGCGATGCGGCCCGCGCTGCTGATCGCCGACGAGCCGACCACGGCCCTCGACGTCACCGTGCAGGCGGGCATCCTGAAGCTGCTGATGCGCCTGCGCAAGGAACTCGATCTGGGCATCCTGCTGATCACGCACGACCTCGCGGTGGTGGCCGAGACCTGCCAGCGCGTCAACGTGATGTACGCCGGCCAGGTGGTCGAGTCGAACCAAGTCGCAGCGCTCTTCGCGGCGCCGCGCCATCCCTACACGCAGGGGCTGCTGGGGAGCATCCTGAGCCCGCGGTCCCGCGCGCATTCGCTGTTCTCGATTCCGGGCAGCGTGCCGATCGCCGGCCATTGGCCGGAAGGCTGCCGCTTTCATCCGCGATGCCCGATCGCCCGCGGTGGTCTCTGCGACGCCGCCGTGCCGGCGCTGCGCGCGCACGGAAACGGCGCCGACCGCTGCCACCTGAGCGACGACCCGATCGCCGCCGACGCGTGGCAGCGCAGCGAGCTCACCTCACTATGAACGCAGGCACGAACGCACCGCTGCTCGAAGCCCGCGACCTCTGCCGGCTGTTTCCCGTGCGCGCGAGCGGCGGGCTGTTCCGCGCCCGGCAGATGCAGCGCGCGGTGGATGGCGTCTCGCTCTCGATCGGTGCCGGCGAAGTGCTGGCGCTGGTCGGCGAAAGCGGCAGCGGCAAGACGACGCTCGGGCGCATGCTGCTGGGGCTCACCGCGCCGAGCGAAGGGACCATCCTCTACAAGGGCGTCGACATCTCGATGCACTCGGGCGATGCGGCGCGCAGGTTTCGCCGCGAAGTCCAGGTGGTGTTCCAGGACACCGGCGGTTCGCTGAATCCGCGCCGCACCATCGGCCAGAGCGTCGCGCTGCCGCTGACCTGGCACCGCGGACTCGACCGTCGCGCCGCCTCGCTGGAGATCGATGCGCTGCTCGATCAGGTCGGGCTGCCGGCCGCGCACTTTCGCGACCGGCTTCCGCACGAACTCTCCGGCGGCCAGCGCCAGCGTGTGGGCATTGCGCGCGCGCTGGCATCGAACCCCGCGCTGATCGTGGCCGACGAGCCGGTGTCGGCGCTCGACGTTTCGGTGCGCGCGCAGATCCTCAGGCTGATGTTCGACCTGCAGCGCGAAAGAAAGCTCTCCTACCTCTTCATCACGCACGACCTGGGCGTGGTGCGGGCCATGGCCGATCGCGTGATGGTGATGCACCGGGGCCGCGTGGTGGAAAGCGGCAGCGCCGACTCGGTGCTCGACGCGCCGCGCGACCCGTACACCCAGCGGCTGCTGGCCGCCACGCCGCTTCCCGATCCCTCGCGCCAACTCGAAGCGCTCTGAGCTCGCCATGGCCCGCCACTTCACCGAACCCACCACCGGCTACTGGCAGCACATCGTTCCGGCCGATGCGGTCGATCGGACGGAGGCGCCCTGGCAGTTCGGCTACCCGGCGCGCCTGCCGGACGGGCGTGTGCTCGTGCTGCCGATACGTCAGCTGGCCGGCGAGCCCTCGCATGCCGTGGCATCGCTGCTGGTCAATCACGCATCACTCGATGTCGTCGAGACGCTGGGTGCGATGCTGGCCGCACGCCTGTCCGCACAGATGCCGGAGCTGGTGATCGGATTGCCCACCCTCGGCCTTGCGCTCGCGCCCGTGGTGGCGCGCGCGCTGGGCCACGCGCGCTATGTGCCGATGGGCTACTCGCGCAAGTTCTGGTATGACGAAGCACTGTCCGCGCCGGTGCATTCGATCACTTCCCCGACACCGGGCAAGCGCGTCTACCTCGACCCCAACCTCAGGCCGCTGATCGACGGCAAGCGCCTCGTGCTGGTCGACGACGCCGTCAGCACCGGCACGACGCTGCTCGCGGCGTGGGACCTGATCGAGTCGCTCGGCGGCAACGTGATCGCCTGCGGGGTCGCGATGCTGCAAGGCCGCCGCTGGATCGACCGGCTCGGCGCCGAACGCGCCGCGCGCGTCGTCGGCGTGTTCGAGAGTCCCCTGCTGAAGGCCGTGCCCGACGGCTGGGTGCTGCGCGACTAGCCTCCGAGCAGTGATCGGGCGATGGCCGCGGCAGGACCACGGCAGAATCACATCATCATGATGACCCAGCCAGGAAATCTCTCCGACGAGGATCTTCTCGACCGCGCGCATCAGCTTCGGCTCCTGGCACTTCGCGGCCACGTGGAAGCTCGCGGAGCGGGGCGGCCATCGCGGCTCCCGCGGCAAGCGGTTCGGCCAGGCAGCGGTTGCTGTCGTTGAAGATTCCGCACGCTACTTGCCGTCTCGATCCCATTGCAGTCATCGAGGTTCATTGAGCCCGCCATTCGCAATGACTGCTATCGAAGTTATCGCGATTCAACGCGCCTTGACGATGCGTGCCCCGCCTACCGCCTGATCCGTCGGAAACACTTCGACCCGGGAGACGTCCACGTGTGGCGGCAGTTGCAGGCAGGTGGCCACCAATTCGGCGATCTCTTCGGGCTGGATCGATGCGTAGCCCTCGTAGAGCTGCGTGCCGGCATCGTCTCCCAGGGTCGATCTGTAGAGCTGGGTCTGGACCCGCCCGGGCGCAACCTCGGTGACACGAACGCCCGTGCCGAGAAGATCGCATCGCAGTGCATCGCAGAACAGGCTTACCCCCGCTTTCGTTGCCCCGTACACCGAGGCGTTCGGATGCGGCCAACGGCCCGCACTGGAGCCGATGAAGACCAGGTGACCCCGCTGGCGCGCGATCATGCCTGGCAACAGCGCCCGCGTGAGCTGCAGGGGCGCAGCGAGGTTGGTCGCGATCATCTGGTCGATCGCGTCGGGCTCGATGTCCTGGAAAAGCTCGCGGCTTGCGAGCACGCCGGCGGCATGGATCACTGCGTCAATCGACTGGTCGGCCAGCCGCCGGGCGATCGTTGTCGTGTCGCGAACATCGGCGCAGAACGGGTCCGCGCCAGATTCCTCGGCCACGCTCCGCAGCGCAGCTTCGCTTCTGCCGAGCGCCAACACGCGCCAGCCTTCGCGGCGAAGCCGTACCGCCACCGCGCGACCGATGCCACTGGACGCGCCGGTCACCAGGGCCGTGCGTTGCTCCTCGACGGGATGCTCAGCCATAGATGTAGCCTCCGCTCACGATGACGTTTTCGCCGGTTGCGTAGGTGTTGCGGCTAGAGGCCAGCATCACGATCCATTCGGCAATCTCTTCCGGCTCGGCCGCGCGCCCCAGGGGATTGGCCTGCGCAAGTTCGGCCAGAAAGCCCAGTTGCTTGGCGCGCTCCGTGGCGAAGCCCGCCGGGGCCACGGAGTTGACCAGGATGCCGGACTTGGCGCAGGCATGGGCAAAGCTCTTGGTCAGACTGACCACGGCGGCCTTGGTCGCCGCATAGTGGGCGTTCTGGGGATGGGCCTTGAAGGCGTCGACGGAGGTGACGTTGACGATGCGGCCCGCGACAAGCCCCGCAGGGGGCTGCTGCAGGACGTGCTTCACGAAGGCCACCATCATGTGGTAGGTGCCCTTGATGTTGATGGCGTTCTCGAGATCCCAGTCCTCGTCCGTGATCTCCAGGATGTCCTTTCGAGGATAGATGGCGGCCGAGTTGATCAGGCTGTCAACCCGGCCGAACGCGCGTGCGACCGCCTCGAACGCCGCATGCGCGGAATCTCGGCGAGAGATGTCGCCCGCGACAATGATCACGTCGCCGCCTTCCGATCTCAGCCGGGATGAGGCCGCCTCCAGGGCCTCTTCGTTCCTGTCGATCAGCGCAATGCGCCGGACGCCGTGGCTCAGCATCAGCCTTGCCGTTGCCAACCCCAGGCCCGAGGCTCCCCCCACAACGGCCACCGATTGATTTTTCACGAGATCACACTCCTTTCATAGGGTCAATTGAGTCATGGCTGCGCGAAGCGGCTGAAGAGCGCGAGATCAAATCACGGCCTTTTCCAGGAAGGGCCTGTTCTCGATGATCCGTTCGAACCCGACTTCCGACAGGTCCAGCGTGCGAAACCCCCCGTAGATGATCAGTTCGGAGACGCCGCGTCCGGCGGCCGGCCCTTGCTGCAAGCCATGCCCGGAGAAGCCGTTGGCGAAGACGAAGTTCTTCACCTCCGGATGCGGCCCGACGACGAGGTTGTGGTCCAGGGTGTTGAAGTCGTAGTGCCCAGCCCACTGGCTGACGACCTTGATCGCCTCGAAGGCCTCCGATCGCTCGGCCAAGGCGGGCCAGATGATCTCCTCGAACTCGTTGTAGCGAGGCTCGAAGTCGTCCCAATCGACCGCAGGATCCTCCACCGGCGGGCAGCCCGTCAGGAAATACTTGCCTTCAGGTCGACAGAACACACCCGACGGATCGATCATCAGCGGCAAGCGCCCTGAGTTGACTTGGGCGCTTCCCTCCGGGGTCCTGGCACAGTCGAACACGAAGAGCGTGCGCTTGCGCGGCTCGACCGGAATATCCAGACCCGCCATGCGCGCTGTCAGCGCGGCGCGGGGCCCGGAGGCGTTGACCACGATGCCCGCCTGAACGACACGGTCTGACTTGAGCGTTACCGAGTGGATGCGATTTCCTTCGCGGCCGATCGCCACTACTTCGTCGTGGACGAACGTCGCGCCCTGCGCCCGCGCCTTGGCCTTGAAGCCATTCATCAGGCCGGTGTTGTTGAACCAGCCTTCCCCGGAACGGCCATAGGAGGCCAACTCGATGTCGTGCACGCGCAGGTGCGGAAAGGCGCGGACCAGTTCGTCGCGATTCCAGAGCACGACGTCGGCGCCGCAGGCGCGCTGAACCTCGTGGTTCTCGCGCAGCGTCTGCACCTGCTCGGGCGTGCTGGCAAGAAAGAGGTATCCCCCCGAGTGAAAGTGCAGATCCGGGCGGTCGTCCTCGACCTGCATCAGATCGGCGAAGTTGCGGATCACCTCCGAGCCGTATTGGCTGATCTTGACGTTGATGGCGTTCGAGAACTGGGTCCGGATCGAGGAAGACGACAGCGAGGTCGCTGCCGTGATGTAGGTGGGATCCCTTTCGACGACCAGCACCGAGCCGCGGAAGTCGGGGTTGGCTGTCAGGTAGTAGGCAACGGAGGAACCGATCACGGCCCCGCCGATCACCACGACGTCATAGCGTTCGTTCATTTCTCTTCCTTGTCATCGGGATGCCCCAGGTCCACGAACCAGCCCCCCAGGTAGCGGGTGGCCGGTGCGCGCGGATCGGCGGGCGGGAATCTGGCCTCCACCGCTTCGCGGTAGGGCTCGGTACTGTCACGCGGCACGTAGCCGAGGTGCCCCGCTCTCGCGTTGTCCACCGGCTTCACGGCGTTGTCGGACAAGCCGAAGCTGATGGTGTGGCCGACCTGCGGCGCGGTCAGGGCCGCCTGCACCAGGCGCACACAATCGTCGAAGCTCAGGTAGGACCACAGCATGCGCCGATCCGCCGGTTCCGGAAACGACGAGAAGATGCGAAGGCACACGCTTTCGAGGCCGAACTTGTCCCAGTAGAGCCTTGAGAGCGCTTCGACGAAGCACTTGGAGACTCCGTAGAGGCTGTCCGGCCGAACCGGGGCATCGGCATCGATGTGCGCTTGCAGCGGGTGGTAGCCGATGGCATGGACCGACGACGCATAGACGACGCGCTTGGCACCATGCCTTCGCGCGCCTTCGTAGACGTGGTAGCTGCCGCGGATATTGGCGTCCAGGATCTCGGCCCAGGGGCGCTCCAACGGCGCCCCGCCGAAATGCACGATGGCGTCGACGTCACGGGTGGCTGCCAGCGTCGCGGCCTCGTCCGCGAGATCGAAGACGAGGCTTTCCTCATTGGGGCGCAGGTCCTCGATGGCCACGCGGTCGGCCAGGCGCAGTTGCTTTGCCAAGGGTGCCAGCCCCCTGCGCAGCTCGGTGCCGAGGCGGCCGGCGGCGCCGGTGATCAGAATGCGGTTGTAGCGCGGAGTCATGAGGGTACCTATCGTTGCAGTTTGCGTTGTAGTGCTGGCGCTCAGGCCGCACCCAGGTAGGCCCTGGCGACCTCCGGGTTGCTCAACAGTTCCTCGCCTCGGCCCTGCATGCGCACCCGCCCGTTGACCAGCACGTAGCCCCGGTCAGACAGTCGCAGCGCGTGGTGGGCGTTCTGCTCCACGAGGAAGATCGTCTTTCCGCTGGACCGGATCTCCTTGAGCACCTCGAAGATCATCTTCACCACCAGCGGCGCCAAGCCCAGCGAGGGTTCGTCCAGCAGGATGAGCGCCGGTCGCGACATCAGCGCGCGCGCGATGGCCAGCATCTGCTGCTCGCCGCCGGACATGGTCCCCGCCGGTTGATTGCGCCGCTCCTTGAGCCGGGGAAAGAGGTCGAAGGCGGCCTGCCGGTCGGCCTCGAAGTGCCGATCGCCCACGGCGGTGGTGCCCATCAGCAGGTTCTCCTCGACAGACATGTCCAGGAAGATCTGCCGTCCCTCCGGGACGATGGCAATGCCACGGCGCGCCACCAGGTTGGTCGGCAGCCGGGTGATGTCGTCGCCGCGGTGCAGGATGCGTCCCCCGTTGGCGCGCGGCGTGCCGAACACCGAACCCATCAGCGTCGTCTTTCCCGCACCGTTCGCTCCGATGAGGGTCACGATCTCCCCCGGCATCACGTCGAGGTCCACGCCGTCGATGGCTCGCACGGGCCCGTAGCATGCGCTGACCGACTCGAAGCGCAGCAGCGGCGCCACTTCCGCGGCTGCCAAGGCGGCCGCGATCTGCAGTTCGTTCATCTTCACGCTGCCACCTCCTCGGGCGCACCCAGATAGGCGGCCACGACCGCCGGATTCCCGGCCACCGAATTCGGTGTGCCGGAGGCGATGACCTGGCCATGGTCCAGCACGACGATGTGATCGGAAATGTTCATCACCAGACCCATGTCATGCTCGATGACCATCACGGTCACACCGTGCACCGAACGCAGCCGCTTGATGAGCTCCGCCAGATCCGCGGTTTCCGAAGGATTCAGCCCTGCGGCGGGCTCGTCGAGGCAGATCACCCGAGGCGATGTGCACATGGCACGGGCAATCTCCAGGCGGCGCTGGCGGCCATAGGGCAGCTGCCCTGCCAAACGGTTGGCGTCGGACTCCAGACCCAGTTCGCGCAACCAGTGGTAGGCGTTCTCCACCGCTGCCGCCTCCGCGCGCCGATAGGCCCGCGTGCCGAGAATCCCGGCCAGCAGGTTGCGGTTGACGGCCCCGTGTTGTGCCACCAACAGGTTCTCGACCACGGACATGTCGCGGAACAGGCGGATGTTCTGGAAGGTGCGCGCGATGCCGGCGCGCGCGGCCAGGTGCGAACCGCCCAGCAAGGGCTTGTCGAGCAACTGGCCGATCTCCACCTCGCCCTCGGACCCCGAGAGAGTGATCGTTCCGGAAGTGGCCCGGTAGAAGCCGGTGACGCAATTGAAGACCGTGGTCTTGCCGGCCCCGTTCGGTCCGATCAGCGCAGTGATGGAGTCCTGTTCCACGGTGAACGAGACGTCCTTGTTGGCCACGACGCCGCCGAATCGCATGGTCAGGTTCCGCGCCTCAATCAACGACTTGCTCATTTCGCCACCACGGTCATCGATGATGAAAAGGCCGGTCGTGCCGGGCGGATCAAGCCGCGGGGGCGCCACAGCATCATCGCCACCATCAGCGCACCAAAGACCAGGGTGCGGAATTCGGCGAAGTCGCGCAGCAGCTCCGGCAGCAGGGTCAGCACGATGGCCGCCAGGACGACACCCACCGTGGAGCCGAGTCCGCCCAGCACGACGATGGACAGCACCAGCACCGACTCGAGGAAAGTGAACGAGGTCGGGCTGACAAAGCCTTGCTGCGTGGCGAAGAACACGCCGGCCAACCCGCCGAAGGACGCGCTCAGCATGAAGGCCGAGAGCTTGACCATCACATGGTTGATGCCCAGGCTGCGGCAGGCAATCTCGTCTTCGCGCAGCGCCTCCCAGGTTCGCCCCAGCGGCATCACGCGCAGTCGCGTCACCACATGAATGGCCGCCAGCACGACGCAGAACAGGACGCCGTAGAGGAACAGATACTTGCCGTTCGGGCTGTAGCCCAGTCCCAGCAACTCGTGCAGCGGCATCCCGCCCTGCTTGGCGACTCGGCCGAACTCGATGCCCATCAATGTGGGCTCGGGCGCGGGCAACCCGTTGGGCCCGCCGGTGACATCGACTGCGTTGATGAGCACCAGGCGAATGATTTCCCCGAAGCCGAGCGTGACGATGGCGAGGTAGTCGCCGTGCATTCGCAACACAGGAAACGCCAGTACCGCACCACAGATGGCGGCCAGCAAGGGAGCCAGCGCCAGGGCGGCCCAGAAGCCGATCCCGAAGTGTTCCGCACCAATGGCCAGGAAGTACGCTCCGACCGCATAGAAGGCGACAAACCCCAGGTCCAGCAGGCCTGCCAGGCCCACCACGATGTTGAGCCCAAGGCCGAGCAGCACATAAATGAGCGCGAGGGTCGCCACGCTCAGCCAGTACTTGTCGGCCAGGAACGGCACCAACGCGCCCAGCGCCACGAGGGCCAGCACCCAAGGTGTGCGCAGGGCCCGTTGCGGCGCCATGACCTTCACGCTCGATGCCGTCGCAGCGTTGAAACGCCCCACGAGGGACGCCCCAGCGCCAGTGCCCAGCGCCGCCGTCATCAGGAAGCGGCCCGCCGCCACCACCAACGCCAGCGCGAGGGGGCGCAGCGGATGGCCCTGGAAGCCGAAGCCGTCCAGCACCACCCCCGAGATCGGCCCCAGCACGATGAGGGCCAGGACAAAAACCGTGAGGGCGTCGAGGCTGGCTCGCACGATCGGCGTGCGATCGACTTGAATCGACATGATCATTACACCTTCTGGATTTCCGGACGCCCCAGCAATCCGGAGGGCTTGAAGTAGAGGACGCAGATCAGGGCCGCGAAGGCGAACACGTCCTTGTAGTCGGTACTGACGTAGCCGGCGAACAAGGCCTCGGCAAGGCCGAGGATCAACCCGCCCACGATGGCGCCGGGTAGCGAGCCGATACCACCGAGAACCGCTGCGGTGAAGGCCTTCACCCCGACCACGAAGCCCATGTAGAAGTTGAAGGATCCGTAGTTCAGCGTCACCAGCACTCCGCCAACGGCGGCCGTGATGGCGCCGATGACGAAGACCAGCGAGATGATGCGGTCGGTGTTCACTCCCAGTGCCGCGGCCATGCGGCGGTTCTGCTGGGTCGCGCGGCATTGCCGACCCAGGCGGGTGTAGCCGATGACGTAGGTCAACACCGCCATGGCCGACAGCGCGACGAGCAGGATGACCAGCTGCATGTAGGTGAACTGCGCGGTACCCGACCCGATGTTCATCTGGACGGAGCCGGCGAGCAGGTTCGGCACGCCCTGGTCGCGCGCCCCCTGGGAGATCTGCACATAGCTTTGCAGCATGAGAGACACGCCGATGGCAGAAATCAGCGGCGCCAGGTTGGTGGAACCGCGAAGCGGCCGGTAGGCGACGCGCTCGATCGCCCAGCCGAACAGGCCGGTGATGGCGCAGGTGACGAAAAGCACCAGCAGCAGCACCAGGACAGGCGACCTCACGCCCAGAACGGTCAGCACCGACAACACGATGGCCGAGATGTAGGCGGAGACCATGTAGACCTCGCCATGGGCGAAGTTGATCATCCGGATGACGCCGTAGACCATCGTGTAGCCCACGGCGATGAGCCCGTATATCGCTCCGAGGGCGCAACCGTTTGCGATCTGCTGCGCAGCAATGTGAAGATCCACGACAGGTCCGATTCAGGTTCGTTGTACGTGCTATCGACTGCAGCTGGTGCCGCGGTGATCCCGGAGCGCTGCCTCAGTGGTACTCGAAGCGACGGCCGTTCGAGTCGAAGGCGAAGAAGTCGAACTGGAAGTCGACCACGTCCCCCTTGTCGTTCCAGGCCAGCTTGCCGACTGCGGAGTTCACGCTATGCTTGCGCAGCCAGTCGGCCATCGCGTCGGCGCCGCCCACATTGGTGCCTTCCATTGCGGCGACCAGAGCCTGCACGCTCGCATAGGCGAACAGGGCGTAGTTGCTGGGCTCGACATTGGCGCGCTTCAGCGCTTGCGTCACCTCCGAATTGCCGAGCTTCTTGGTGGGATCCGGTGCCGACGAGTAGTAGACGTCCTTCAGGAACTGCGGGCCACCCGCGGCATTCACGATCTCGGCCTGCGCCAGGGCATCGCCCGAGACGAACTTGGCGGTCAAGCCCTGCTCCCGCATCTGGCGGATCAGCGGACCCGCCTCCGGGATCAGCCCACCGAAGTACACCGCGTCGGCATTGGCCGCCTTGATCTTGGTGACCAGCGAATTGAAGTCGCGCTCTCCCCGGATCAGTCCCTCGTACAGGACGGGCTGCACACCACGCTTGGCCAGCGCCGCGCGCAGCGCATCCACCAGACCTTGACCATAGGTGTCCTTGTCATGGATCAGAGCGATCCTGGTGACCTTCAGTTGGTCCAACAGGAACGATCCGGCCACCACTGCCTGCTGGTCGTCGCGCCCACAGGAACGGAACACCGTCTTCAGCTTGCGCTCGGTCACCATCGGGTTGGTGGACGCAGGCGTGATGCTGAGAATGTTGGCGTCCGCGTAGATGACCGAGGCGGGGATCGTGCTGGACGAGCAGAAGTGCCCCACGACGGCATCGACCTTGTCCTTGTCGACCAGGCGGTTGGCCAGCGCGACAGCCTGCTTCGGTTCACAGGCGTCATCCCCCTTGACGAGTTCGATCCTGCGCCCCCGGATTCCACCCTTCTCGTTCACCAGGTCCGCATAGGCTTTGGCGCCCCCCCAAAATTGCTCGCCGAACGTGGCATTCGATCCCGTCATCGGCCCCGCGATCGCGATCTTGACGGGCGCCTGCGCAGCCGCAGGCAGATGAATCGCCGAAGCGGCCACCATCGCCAACCCGGCAAGCACGGACTTGATTCGAATCATCTGAGTCTCCTTCTGTTTGATGTGGCGACGGTCGCCGATGCATGGAGCCGCCATCAGGGCAGCAAGACAAGAAATGAACTTTTTCATGTGGGTGTTCCGGAGAGATAGGCCTGTTCGGGATCACTGGGGTCAGCAACACTGCGGCGAGACCGTCGAGCCTTCACCGACAGGAACGGGCTGTGTTCCTGTTTGCTGCGGCAATGATGGTCAGCACCGGGTGGTTCGACAAACAACATTTATCTGTCCGGAGGGCAAGTAGCGCTGTGCCCGCGTTTGCCCTAGGTTGGAAATGGTGCAGGCGTGGCAACGAATGTCCCGCTGCTGGTGCACCACCACCCCGCTGGGACCACGGAAGCAGCGGATTGCCCTGTGCGTGTTCCAGGTTGGAGCGCGGACACCTGCTCATCCAGCGTTGTCCCGCATCGACAAACCCGTCGTCGATGGCAAGCCCCACTTGTCCTATCGCTAGGAATTAATTGTTTGTCAGCGTCCGCCGCGCTGAAGAAGATTCGTCGCAGCTTCCGTGAAGACGGTTCAGCGCAATACATCACGGCACCCATCCCAGACAAGGAACATCAGCAATGGGCAATCAACGAGTCAGAGCCGGTGTCGACATCGGCGGAACCTTCACCGACGTAGCACTCGAGTTCGACGGGCGCATCCATACGGCCAAGATCCTCACGGACTACCAAAAGCCGGAGCGCGCCATCGTGCGCGGCCTGCAGGCGGCGGCCGAGGAGGCGCGCATCTCGGTGAAGGAGATCGGCACCGTCATCCACGGGACGACGCTGGCCACGAATTCCCTGATCGAGCGAAGAGGGGCCAGGACTGCCTTCATTACCTCGGAGGGCTTTCGCGATGTCATCGAGATGCGTACAGAAGGACGCTTCGAGCAATACGACCTCGGGATCACGCTGCCGACGCCGCTGATCGCACGCGACAGCCGGCTGACGGTCGGCGGACGACTGAACGCGCAGGGCGACGAGCTGGTGCCCCTGGACATCGCCGGCGTGCACCGCGCGATCGAACTGCTGCGCCACGGCGGCTACGAGAGCGTCGCCATCGGCCTGATGCACAGCTACCGCAACGGCAGGCACGAGCGCGAAGTCCGCGACCTCATCGCCCGAGCGCTTCCGGACATCTCCATCTCCATTTCCTGCGAAGTCTCCCCGCAGATTCGCGAGTTCGAGCGCTTCAACACCGTCTGCGCAAATGCATACGTGAAGCCCCTCATCTCGTCCTACCTGAATCGCCTGACGGGTGCGTTGGAGGCCGAGGGCATCGTCTGTCCGCTCTACCTCATCCATTCCGGCGGCGGCCTGATGTCGCTGGCGAGCGCGGCCCGGTTCCCGGTCCGCCTGCTGGAGTCGGGCCCTGCCGGCGGTGCGATCTTCGCGAGCGACATCGCGGCGCGGTTCGGGTTGCCCGAGGTGGTGTCCTTCGACATGGGCGGCACGACAGCCAAGATCTGCCTCATCGAAGACCAGGCGCCCAAGACCAGCCGCGTCTTCGAAGTCGCGCGCACCTATCGCTTCAAGAAGGGCAGTGGCATGCCCATCTCGATCCCCGTGATCGAGATGATCGAGATCGGAGCGGGCGGCGGCTCCATCGCCCACGTGGACGACATGAAGCAGGTCCGCGTGGGACCGGAAAGTGCAAGCTCGGAACCAGGCCCGGCCTGCTACGGGCGCGGGGGCAAGCGACCCACGGTGACCGACGCCGACCTCGCGCTGGGCAAGCTGGACCCGAACAACTTCGCCGGCGGCAGTATCCAACTCGACACCGCAGCGACGCGGTCGGCTATGAATGAACATGTGGCGACGCCGCTCGCTGCGAGCGTCTTGGCCGCGGCCCACGCGATCGCGGAGGTCGTCGACGAGAACATGGCGAACGCCGCACGCATGCACGCTGTCGAGAACGGGCGCGACCTCGAGCGCTACACCATGATCGCCTATGGCGGTGCAGCGCCCCTGCATGCCGTGCGCCTGTGCGAGAAGCTGGGCATCAAGCGCTTGCTCGTTCCATCCGGCGCCGGCGTCGGTTCGGCCATCGGCTTCCTGCGGGCGCCGTTCTCCTACGAGTCGCTCCGAAGCGCCGTGATGAGTCTGGCCGACTTTGACGCGAGCCTCGTCAACCAGCTGCTAGACGACATGGAGACGGAGGTGTCTGGCTTTCTGCGCGACGCAGGCCACCAGGGCGAAGCCCGCAGGGAACTGAAAGCGTATATGCGCTACGCGGGCCAGGGATGGGAAATTCCCATCGCCGTCGAAGTCGGTCGATTCGAGCCTGGCAGCATCGCCCGGCTGCGGGAGAGCTTCGTCAAGTCCTACACAGCCCTGTTCGGCCACGCGGTCGAGGGACTGGACCTCGAGATCGTGAGCTGGTCGCTGTCGCTTCGGACAGAGGTGACTTCGCCTCAGCCCGTGCAAGCCATCGACGGGGATCGCTGCGGCAACGGCGCGCCGCCTGTGGCGGCCGCCCATCGCGAGGTTTTCGATGCCAAGACCGGCAAGCCGCTTCGCTGCGCCATCTTCACACGGGACAAGCTGTCGCCAGGCATCGGCGTCGATGGGCCGCTCATCGTCGTGGAGCGCGAGACATCCACCTACGTCAGCCCTGCATACAGGGTCATCCGCCAACAAGACGAGACCCTGCTGGTCGAGCGTCGCAACTAAGGAATGAATATGGACAACCCAATCGCCGTGCACCACCAGATCATGTGGAATCGGCTCATCTCGGTCGTCGAGGAACAGGCGGTGACCTTGATGCGCACCGCGTTCTGCACGAGTGTTCGCGAGGCTGGCGACCTCTCCGCCGGTGTCTTCGACGCACAGGGACGCATGGTCGCGCAGGCCGTGACGGGCACGCCGGGCCACGTGAACTCGATGGCCGAGTCCGTGGGGCACTTCACCCGGCCGTTCGACTCCCGCACGCTGACGCCAGGCGACGTGCTGGTCACCAACGACCCCTGGATGGGCACCGGTCACCTGCACGACATCACCGTCGTCACGCCGGTGTTCCGGGAGCGCAACGGAGTGCCGGTCCTGGTGGCCTACTTCGCCTCGACTGCACACGTCGTGGACATCGGTGGTCGCGGCTTCGGGCCGGATGCCGGCGACGTGTACGAGGAAGGCATCTGCATTCCGCCAATGAAGCTGTACAAGGCTGGGATGCTGAACGAGGACCTCGTCGGCATCCTGCGGTGGAACGTCAGGGAGCAGGACCAGGTGGTCGGCGACTTCCAGTCGCTGGCAGCCTGCAACGAGACCGGCCGTCGCCGCCTGAACGCCATGCTGGACGAATTCGGGCTCGATGGCCTGGAAGAACTGGCTGGCTTCATCTTCGCCCACAGCGAGCGCGCGACGCGCCAGCGCATCGCGGCCTTGCCCGGCGACGTTCACCGCTACGCGATGACGGTCGACGGCTACGAGCAGCCGGTCGAACTCTGCGTCGCCATCCACGCACGAGACGGGACGCTGCACTCCGACTTCGACGGAACCTCCGGTCTCAGCCGCTTCGGCATCAACGTGCCGCTCACCTACACCAAGGCCTACACCTGCTATGCCCTGAAGTGCGCCATCGCGCCCGAAGTGCCCAACAACTGGGCGTCGCTGCGGCCCTTCGCGGTCTCGGCGCCGGACAACTGCATCCTCAACGCGCCGCGCCCCTGCCCGGTTTCGGTTCGCCATGTCATCGGCCACCTGATTCCCGACGTCGTCTTCGGTGCCCTGCGCGGCCTGTGCCCCGCGGTCGTCCCGGCGGAGGGTGCAAGCGCGCTGTGGAACCTTCAGCTTCGGTTCAAGGGTGTGGAGCCGGAGACGACAGGCATTCAGCGCGATGTCCTGATGTTCAACACCGGGGGTACCGGCGCGCGGCCGTACAGCGACGGGCTCAGCGCGACCGCGTTTCCCAGCGGCGTGCATGCCATGTCGGTGGAGGTCACCGAGAGCGTCGGCCCGATCGTGATCTGGCGCAAGGAGCTGCGGCCGGACTCCGCGGGTGCGGGGCGGTGGCGCGGCGGGCTGGGCCAGCACATTGAACTCAGCGCATCGAAGGGCTACGAGTTCACGCTCAGCGCCATGTTCGACCGCGTCCGCTTTCCGGCGCGCGGCCACAACGGCGGCGAAGCCGGCGCGTCCGGCAGCATTGCGCTCGACGATGGAACCGTGCTGAAGGCCAAGGGCAAGCAGACCGTTCCGCAAGGCCGCCGCCTGATCCTGCAGTTGCCCGGCGGCGGTGGCAACGGACGCGCCAGTGAGCGGACGAAGGACGAGGTGAGGCGCGACGTCTCCCTCGGCTATGTCTCGCTCGAGCAGGCCGCGCGCGACTACCGCCACGTCTTCGAAGACAACTGAGGGCTGAACGGCGGCGCCTCGTGCCGCCGCTCTCTATGCGCCTGCGCCGCTGGTCCGTGGCGTGAGGCGAGACTCGTAGCCGATCACGTCGGGCTGGCAGACATATTCGCGCAGCCACTCGATGAAGAGCTTCAGGACCGGCGCGATCGGCTTGTCGTTCTTGTAGCAGAGGTAGAACTTCGGGCTCTTCTCCACTGGCAGCTGCCGGAGCAGGTCCACGCCGAACGGCGCCACCAACTCGCCCTTCTCGATGTACTTGAGCGCGTCGACGTAGGAAATGAAGCCGATCCCCAGGCCGGCCAGGGTCGCTTCAAGCATCGCGTCGTGCGTGTGCAGCTTGAGCGCCGAGCGCTTCTGCCCGTCCGACTTCAGCCCGAGAAGCTCGAGCGTGTCCGGCCACAGCGAGTTCTTGGCCAGAGGCAGCACGAGATTCTGTTGCAGCAGGTCTTCCTTGCTCGCCAGAGGTTGCTTGGCCAGCAGAGCGGGCGCGACCGCCAAGACCTTCAAGTCCTCGATCAGGGGAATCTCGGTGAGGCCCGACTCTCCGCCGTATCCCCAATGGATTGCTGCGTCGATGCCCTGATGGTCCAGGTCGATCAGCTCGACTCCTACCGACATGCGGAAATCCAGTTCGGGAAAATCCGCCGTGAAGTTGCCGAGATTGCGGACCAGATAGTGCGTCGAGAAGTACGGGCTGACGTGCAGGTACAGGCTGATGCGGGCGGGCGCCCCGGTGACCGCGCCAACGCCCGCCGCGAACTCGTCGAGACCGGCCTTGACGTTCAGGTAGAAGCGTTGTGCCGCATCAGTGGGCGCCAGGCTCCTGATCGTGCGCCGGAACAGTTGCTGGCCGAGCGACGTTTCCAGGATCTTCAGCTGCTGGCTCACTGCCTGGGGCGTCAGGCAAAGTTCGGACGCAGCCTTGCGGATCGAGCCATGGCGATAGATGGCCTCGAAGATGCGGAGCGTGTTGAGGGGTGGCAGTCTGTAATGCATGGGTCACCGAAACCGCGTAAGACATTGTCGCACTCGGCCGCACGCTCGATAACGCGGCGTTCCCCTGCTCACTTCCGTTTCCCGCCAACGGTCGCAGGCAAGGACAGCCAGGGCTTGTCCCCCGTCGAGCTATTTCTTGTTTGTCAGCCTTTGCCACCGCTCGCAGAATTTCAACCACAACGTTTGGGCATCGCCGGTGCCCTTGTCATCCTGTCGCAGACACCACAACACCAGACCATGATCTCCACCACGGACCCGCACATCAATCGAAAGCCGCGCAACATCTCGACCGCAGAATGGGAAACCCGCGTCCAGGTGGCTGCGGCCTATCGGCTGGCCGCCAAGTTCGGTCTGACCGACTTGATCTACACGCACATTTCCGCCCGTGTCCCGGGCACTCAGGACCAGTTCCTGATCAACCCTCATGGCTGGTTCTTCGACGAGATCACCGCCTCTTCGCTGGTAAGAATCGATGTGGACGGCCGCCCGATCGGCGACGACCGGTTCGAGGTCAACGCTGCAGGCTTCACCATCCACAGCGCGCTGCACACTGCACGGCACGACGTCGAATGCGTGGTGCACCTGCACACGACGGCCGGCATGGCCGTGGCGGCAATGAAATGCGGGCTTCTGCCGATCAACCAAATCAGCATGCAGTTCCACAACCGCGTCGCCTACCACGACTACGAGGGCATTTCTCTCGAGTTGGACGAACGCGAGCGCATCGTCAAATCCATCGGCAACAAGGACTATCTGATCCTGCGCAACCACGGATTGCTCACCACCGGACGGTCTGTGGCGGAGGCCTTCACGAGGATGTTCTACCTGAACCGAGCCTGCGAGATCCAACTCGCCACCCTCTCGGCTGGCCAGGAACTCGTGATCCCGTCGGCCGAGGTGTGCGAACACGCGGCCAAGCAGCATGACGACTACGCATACCTCGATACGGTGCACCTCGACCGTGAGTGGACCGCGCTGCTGCGTCTGCTTGACCGCGATGGCAACGGCTATCGAAGCTGAGACGCTGGCAGACTGAAAACGGCGGCCCGAGAGCCGTAGCCTAGAACGCGCTTTTTACACAGCCGCCGTCGACGCGAAGCGCCGCCCCTGTCGTCCCCGATGAAAGCGGGCTGGCAATGTAGGCCACCATGGAGGCAATCTCCGCCGGAGCTTCGAACCTCTTGATGAGGGATGTCGGTCGAACCTTCTCGAAGAACTCCCTCTCGTGGGCATCGAAGGACTTGCCATCGGCCTTCGCGAGCGCCTCGACGAAATCGCCCACACCCCGCGACTTGGTCGGACCCGGCAGGATGCTGTTGACGGTGATTCCAGAGCCTGCGACGGCCTCGGCCAAACCGCGAGAGACGGCCAGCTGCGCGGTCTTCGTCATGCCGTAGTGAATCATCTCCGAAGGAATCTGGACCGCGCTCTCGCTCGAGATGAAGATGATGCGCCCCCAGTTGGCGCGCCTCATCGCGGGCAATACCAGACGCGCCAGGCGGACGCCGCTCAGGACATTCACATCGAAAAAGCGTGTCCAGTCCTCATCCGGAATTCTTCGAACGGCTTGGGTTCGAAGATGCCGAGGTTGTTGCCAGAATCTCGATGCCAGGGTACTTCGTCACCAAGGCTTGCGCGGCAGCGGCCATGCTCAGGTCGCCGGCGAAGCCAATGACCTCGCCGCCTTCCGCCACCTTGATTTGAGCGACCGCAGCGTCGACGGAGCTCTGCGAACGCCCGTTGACGATGACGCGTGCACCCTCCGCCGCCAGGGCCTGCGCGATGGCAAAGCCGATACCTGCCGTGCTGCCGGTCACCAGCGCCAGCCTGCCTGTGAGTAGGAGATTCATTGCGCGTGCCTTTCAAAGAAAAAGACGGGCTCAGCCAGACGGCGAAGTGCGGCGGTGACTGGCCTTCGAGGCTCAGCGTAGGTGAATTCGAGGCCGCCGTCGAGCGCCCGCTCCTGGCCCGATTGTTGCCTGCTGCCATGCGTGATTGCTCACGCGGTCGAAGCTTTGATGTCTTCAGGCGGCCGTGTACGCCGTCTTCACCACGGTGAAGAACTCCTGCGCATAGCGGCCCTGCTCGCGCGGCCCGTAGCTCGACCCCTTGCGGCCGCCGAAGGGCACGTGGTAGTCCACGCCGGCCGTGGGCAGGTTCACCATCACCATGCCGGCCTGGCTGTGGCGCTTGAAGTGCGTCGCGTACTTCAGGCTCGTGGTCGCGATGCCGGCCGAGAGGCCGAACTCGGTGTCGTTCGCGGTCGCCAGCGCTTCCTCGTAGTTCTTGACCTTGATGACGCTGGCCACCGGGCCGAAGATCTCTTCCTTGTTGATGCGCATGGCGGCCACCGATTCGCTGAACAGCGCCGGCGACATGTAGAAGCCGTCGGTATCGAGCTTGAGCCGCTCGCCGCCCGCGGCCAGGGTCGCGCCTTCCTTCTTGCCGATCTCGACGTATTCCAGGTCCTGCTGCAGCTGGCTGCCGCTGGAGACCGGGCCGATGTCGGTGCCCTGCGCGAGCGCATCGCCGACCTTGATCCTGGCCATGCGCGCCTTCATCGCCTCGATGAACTTCGGGTAGATGCCTTCGGTCACGATCAGCCGGCTCGATGCGGTGCAGCGCTGGCCGGTCGAGTAGAAGGCGCTCTGCACGCTGAGCTCCACCGCCTGGTTCAGGTCCGCATCGTCGAGCACCACCTGCGGGTTCTTGCCGCCCATCTCGAGCTGCACCTTCTTGCCAAGGGTCGCGCACTGCACCGCGATGTCGCGGCCCACGCCGACCGAGCCGGTGAAGCTGATCGCATGGATGCCCGGGTGCTTGACCAGCGCATTGCCGATCACGCTGCCGCGGCCCATCACGAGATTGAAGACGCCGGCCGGAATGCCCGAGCGGCTGATGATCTCGGCCAGCGCCCAGGCGCAGCCCGGCACGAGGTCGGCGGGCTTGAGCACCACGCAGTTGCCGAAGGCGAGCGCGGGGGCCACCTTCCAGGCGGGGATCGCAATGGGGAAGTTCCACGGCGTGATCAGGCCCACGACGCCGACCGGCTCGCGCGTGATCTCGATGCCGATGCCGGGGCGCACCGACGGAATCACCTCGCCCGCAAGGCGCAGGCATTCGCCGGCGAAGAACTTGAAGATCTGGCCGGCGCGCGTGGCCTCGCCGATGCCTTCGGCCTTGGTCTTGCCCTCTTCGCGCGCGAGCAGCGTGCCGAGCTCTTCCTTGCGCGCGAGGATCTCGTTGCCGATCTTGTCCAGCGCTTCCGAGCGCGCCTGCACGCTGCCGGTGGACCAGGCCGGGAACGCGGCCGTCGCGGCCGCCACCGCGGCATCGACCTGGCCGGCATCGCCCTGGGCGTACTCGCCCAGCACGTCCATCAAGTTCGACGGATTCACGTTCGGGCTGTACGAGAGGCCTTTGAGCCACTCGCCGCCGATGAAATTCTCATGCTGCTGCATTGCGGGTTCCTTGAAGATGAAGAAGGGAAATGCGCGAGCGGAAACTCCCGGATGAGGAGCTCGTTGGCGCTGAGGCTGCTGCGACTTACCGGTCGATGATTCGTCTCGCAAACACCTCGAGGTAGTCGAGGAGGCGGTTGGCTCCGGCGGCTGCTGCAGATTCGTTGCCCGTGGCGATGCCTTCCGCCAATTCCATATGGGCTTTGGCGCCGGCGGTGATATCACCTTCGTGCTGATAGGCGTACCAGAACCTTCGGCATTGCACGATGAGGGGAACCACCGCTTTCACGGCCGACTTGTTAAGGCACGCCACATGGTTGACCAAGTCGAGCTCGTGATCTGCGCGCATGTACTCATTGAGGTTGCCGCGATCCGCCGCCTTCAACATGCGCTCGGCGCACCGAACGATCTCCTTCCGCTGCGCAACCGACGCACGCCGCGCGGAGCAAGTCGCGATGAGATCCTCCAAGACCCGCCTGGTCTGGATCACGTCGAGATGCTCCGCGAGATCGATACTTGACACCAGGAGGCCGCGCCGCGGCTGCTGGGTGATCAACCCGATCGAAATCATCCGCAGCAGCGCTTCACGCACAGGGGTTCTCCCGAGACCTGTCAGTTCGACCAGATCGTTCTCCACGACTGGACTGCCGGGCTCGATCTGCATGGTGGAGATCAACGACTCGATCGCGTCGTAGGCGAGGTCGGCGGCACGGCGCTTGGGCAACGCGACTTTTGCGGCGGCGGTTGGATGGCTGGGCATAGGCGAACTGATGAAATGGACGCCCGCACGTCCGAGGAAAGGTTTGTATGTCTCGAAACGGCGCGGACTTCAAATATATCCCGTCACCTAAATATATTGTGGGGATATTACTACCATTTTTATCGAAGGCCAAGCTAGAATCCCTACACCCCTTGAGCATGCGCGCTTGCTGGGACCGACGCCGCGAGCTTGGGGAGGCGTCCCTGGCACCTTGCGGTCTGTCTCGTTGGCGCGGTGATTCTTGTGGCGATAGGACTGCTCATGCTGCGGGGCTGGGTGCAGCGCAACTTGGAAACTGGATCCGATATGAAGATCAACAGGATTGACGTCTACAACTTCGATCTGACCTATGTGCATGGCGTCTACACGATGTCAGGCGGCCGCGACATCACTTCGCTTCAATCGACCTTGGTGTGCGTCACGGCCGACAACGGGCGCCAGGGGTGGGGCGAGGTCTGCCCGCTGGGTTCTACGTACCTGCCAGCCCATGCAGGCGGCGCACGTGCAGCACTCGAGCTTCTTGCGCCTGCTCTTATCGGGGTGGACCCGACCGACCTCGCGAGGGTCAACGACACCATGGACGCAACGCTCATGGGTTACGCCTACGCCAAGAGCCCGATCGATGTGGCTTGCTGGGACCTGGCCGGCAAGTCGTGGGGCGTGAGTGTCGCCACGATGCTCGGAGGCGTGCGTCAGACCAGGTTCCCGCTCTACTTCGCCGTGCCGCTGGGCAGCCCGGAAGAAATGACAGAGTATGTCCTGGCCCGTCGCAACGAGGGCATCCATCGCTTCCAGCTCAAGGTCGGTGGCGATCCGACGCTCGACGGCATTCGTGCGAAGCACATCATCGAAGCGACCGGCCCCGAAGATCTGATCGTCGCCGATGCCAACTGCGGTTGGCGCCTGAACGACGCCATCATTGCGGCCCGGGCCATGGAAGGGCTTCCGCGGTTGTACCTTGAACAGCCTTGCCCGACCATGGAGGAATGCATTGAAGTACGCAAGCACACCTCTCTACCAATGATGTACGACGAGGTGGTCAATGACGTGCCTACCCTTCTGCGTGCGGTTCGCGACGGTGGTGCAGGCGGCATGAATCTGAAGGTCTCCAAGGTAGGCGGACTGACCAAGGCCAAGTTGCTGCGGGACCTTTGTCAGGAACTGGGACTCCAGGTCACGATTGAAGACACGTGGGGCGGCGATGTCGTGTCCGCGGCCTCGGCACACCTGGCGGCGTCGACACGAGAGCGCAATCTGTTGACCGTTTCGTTCATGAACGACTGGACCAACGAGCACGTGGCGGGATATCAACCTCGCAGCAAAGACGGCTTTGGCAGTGCGCCGACGGGTCCCGGCCTCGGCATCGACGTGGATCTGGCGACGCTCGGCAAACCCCTCATGAGTTTCGGCAACTAAGCGCCGGAAATTGACGCCCGGGTCTGTTGCGCCGCCGGCGTCGAGGACCGCGGCAGCGCGAAGGTCATAGAACTGCCGGCGCTGGCCCAGAGAGCGCCGTCCTACCTCTGTCGCGAGAAGTCGCTGTGGTCGTCTGCGCAGCAGAGCGTGGCGGACCGTTCGACGGTTTGCGCCCAAATCTATCCAACCTCATCGATGTCCGCTCACCGCTCGGGACTGACCGTCGCCCACATTGCCGCCCTACTCTTTGGCCTCACTGGAGTTTTGGGAGCGCTGATCCGTGGCGACGCCGCTGTGGTCACCCTTGGCCGCGCGTGCTTCGCGTGCGCGGCGCTGGCAACGTTCGCGTTGGTGCACAAGCTTCCGCTGGTGCGCACCTTGACTCTCCACAAGCTGCGAATCCTCTTTGCCACCGGGGCGCTTCTGGCTATTCATTGGGTCACGTTCTTTGTTGCCGTCAAGGTGGGTGGCGTTGCAGTTGCCACGCTTGGATTCGCAAGCTTCCCAGCATTCATTGCCATGCTGGACATGCTTTTGTTTCGCGAGAAGATCTGTCCGAGCGAGGGTCTCTTGCTCACTTTAGTCACTATGGGTCTGGTCCTCGTAACGCCCTCGTTCGACTTCGGTGACCAAGGCACGGTCGGATTGATGCTCGGGCTGGGATCCGGCCTGTCCTTCGCGATCCTTGCCATGTGCAATCGCAGGGGAGTTCGCGGCATGAATCCAGTCCAGATCGCGTTCTGGCAGAACGCCGTGGTTAGCCTCTTGGTAGCGCCAATCGCAGCAAGTGGCCTTGGTCGACTCGGGCCAATGGATTGGTTCTTCCTAGCACTGCTGGGCATTTTCTGTACCGGCCTTTCGCAGTACTTGTTCGTGAAGAGTCTGGAGACCTTGAGCGCTCGCACTTCAGGGATGGTCCTGGCGCTAGAGCCGGTCTATGCCATCGCGTGCGCGTGGTGGTTGTTCGCAGAACGACCCTCGCTGAGAATGCTTGCCGGCGCCGCGCTCATCATCTCCGCGACGGCCATGTCCGCGCGCAAAGGGCCTCAGATCGCGACCTAGCTTTGCTACGGATGGTCTGCAGAACATGATCCGCTGCGGACGCAATTGACTGAACCAGACGATGACGATGCATCCGCTCTGCTCATTCGCGCAGGCTCAGCATCGTTTTGCTGCGCAGTGCCGTCGTATTGGCGGCCTTGCGAGCCCGAATCGGGCGTCGCAGATGCACTCATGCCTCGGCGCACCGTCTCTCGCACGACGCTGCTCAGGCCAGGAAGTGTTCTTCTGTCGTCACCAATGCTCCGTCTTGTTCGACAGCTAAGCAGCCGCGTGCGCCGGGCCGCTCAGCTTCGCGCGCCGCGTGATCGACGCCTGACTCACTCAGGCAGCGCGTTCAGCACATACACCGCCTCGATCAGCGGCGACGGCACCGCGCTGGGCGGGAAGGCCTGGCGGAACACATTGACGATCTCTCCGCTGCGGTAGATGTCGGACAGCGCGCGGTTCACCGCGAGGCGCATGTCCGGGTCGCGGCGCATCATCAGCGAATAGGTCTCCATCGAGAGGTAGTCGTCGCCGAGGCGCAGCGTGCTGCCGGCCGGGCCGCCGAGCACCTCGCCCACGAGGATCAGGCGGTCGGTCGCGTACGCATCGGCGCGGCCGTCGCGCACGGCGGCGATGCCGTCGGTGTGCGTCTGCACCGTGACGAAGACCGGCACGACGCCGCGCTCCGAGAGGCCCTTGAGCACCTTTTCGGTGGTGGACCCGGGAATCACGCCCACCCGCTTGCCGTTGAGCTCGGCCGCGCGCGCGATCGGCTTGGAGGACAGCGACACGTACGACGCGCCCTCGACCCAGATCGTGTTGCTGAAATCGACCTGCCGCTCGCGGCCCAGCGTGCGCGAGGTGCTGCCGCATTCGAGATCGACGGTCCCGTCCATCACCGCCGGCATGCGCGAGGCGACCGTCACCGGAACCCACTGCACGTCGAGCTTGGCGAGGTTGAGTTGCGACTTCAGCGAAGTCACGACGCGCTTGCACAGCTCCACCGAATAGCCGGCAGGTGCACCGTCAGGCCCCTTGAAGGCGAAAGGCTTCGCATCCTCGCGGAACCCCAGCCTGATGGTCTGCGTCTGGCTGATGCGCGCCAGCGTGTCCTTGGGCACCGCGCTGGGCGGATTGGCGCAGGCACCGAGCAGTGCAGAAACCAGCAGCAGGAGCGGCACAAGTCCCGGGAAGCGTGTGGTCATGCATTCATCCTTGGTGAAACGGCGGCGCGCATTGTGGGGCCGGGGACGCGGGTTTGGCAAACCCGCCGGCCCTACACCGCGACGGTGTGCGCGCCGCGGGCGCCCGTGCCGCCGGCCGGCGTCCCTTCGCCGCCTCGCCATTCCCGGACGTACGCCAGGAGCTGCTGCGCATCGACCGGCTTGACGAAATGCCTGTCGAAGCCGGCATCGAGCGCGGCCTGCCGGTCCTCGCTCTGCCCGTAGCCCGTGAGCGCGATCATCAGCACCTCGCGGCCCTGCGGCATCGCGCGCATCCGCCGCGCGACCTCGTAGCCGTCGATCTTCGGCAGGCCGATGTCGAGGATCACCACCGCGGGCTGGTATTCGGCGAAGGCCGCGAGCGCCTGCTCTCCATCCGAGGCAATGCGCACCTCGTGGCCGTCGATGCTGAGCAGCGTCTCGATGCCTGCGGCCGCGTCGAGGTTGTCGTCGACGACCAGCACGCGGCGACGCGCGGCCTGCGGTACGGGCCCGGAAGCTCCTTGCGCCTCGGCTGCCTCGGCCGCCTGCGCGCAAGGCAGCCGCACCTTGAAGATCGATCCCTTGTCCCTGCCCTCGCTGAAGGCCTCGATGTCGCCGCCGTGCAGGTGCGTGAGCCGCCGCGCGAGCGTGAGGCCGACGCCGAGCCCGCCCTGCGCCCGGTCCAGCCCGCGCTGGCCCTGCGCGAAGAGATCGAAGATGTGCGGCAGCAGCTCGGGCTCGATGCCCATGCCCTGGTCGTGCACCGTGAGCACGATCTCCTCGCCCTCGCGCCGCGCGTGCAGCGCGATGGCCTTGCCTTCGGGGCTGTACTTCGATGCGTTGTGCAGCAGGTTCGAGATCACCTGCGTGAGCCGCGCGACGTCGCCGCGGACCCACAAGGGCTCGTCGGGCACGTGCACGCTCAGGGTCTGCCGGTGCCGCTCGACGGTGGCGCGCACCGTCTCGACGCTCTGCGCCACGAGCTTGCGCAGCTCGAAGCTCTCGTACTTGAGGACGATCTTCCCCTCGCTGATGCGCGAGACGTCGAGCAGCTCCTCGATGAGCCGCGTCATCTGGCGCGACTGGCGGGTCGCGACGTCGATCGCCCAGGTCAGCTTGCCGTCGTTCGGCGCGATGCGCCGGATCACCTCGATCGCGGTGACGATCGACGCGAGCGGGTTGCGCAGCTCGTGCGACATCATCGCGAGGAACTCGTCCTTGCGGCGACTGGCCAGTTGCAGCTCCTGCTGGGCCGCCTGCCGCTCGACGATCTGCCGCTGCAGCAGCCCGTAGAGGCGCGCGTTCTCGAACGCGACCGACGCCCGCGCGGCGACCTCGCCGAGCATGCCCGCGGCCGTCGCCCGCGCAAAGGCGCGGCTCTCGTCGAGCGCGACCCACAGCGCGCCGAGCCGGCGCTCGCCGGACGCCAGCGGAACGGCCGCCATCCAGGCCCAAGGCAGATCGCCCCGCCCTTCGCGGGCCGCGTCGACTTCGACGGCCACGCCCGAATCGATGACCTGCTGGAGCATCGCCGCCACGGCGGGCTCCAGCACGGCGCCGGGTTCCTTGTCGGTTTGCATGCGCACGCCGCCGCCCTGCTCTTCGGCGCGGCACCAGCCGTCCACTTTCGACTCCGCATCGACCAGCTGAATCACCGCCCGGCATGCGAAGGCCGGCACCAGAAGATCGGCCAGCTGCGCCATCGCGGCATCGATCTCCAGCGTGCCGCCGAGCGTGCGGCTCGCGTGCGCGAGGAAGGCCGAGCGCCGGTCGTTCTCCTCGGCCACGCGGCGCGCGGCTTCGGCCGCCATCACGGCGGCGCGGTTGTCCGCCTGCACCTGGATCTGCCGCTTCATCTGGAACAGCGACACGAACACGCTCACCTTGCTGCGCAGCACCTCGGGCACCACCGGCGAGATGATGAAGTCCACCGCCCCGAGCGAGTAGCCGCGCGCACTCTGCATCTCGTCCCAGTACGAGGTGATGAAGATGATCGGCGTGTAGGCCGACCGGCGGTGCTTGCGGATCAGCGCCGCGGTCTCGAAGCCGTCGAGGTCCGGCATGTTCACGTCGAGCAGGATGACCGCGAACTCGCGCTTCAGGACCTCGCGCAGCGCCTCCGCGCCGGAGCGCACCGCCACGAGGTTCTGCCCAAGCTCCTCCAGCACGGTGCGAAAGACGAGCAGCTTCTCGGCCAGGTCGTCCACGATGAGGATGTCGACCGGCTCCGGCGGCTCGTCGGACGGCAGCCCCATCGCGGCGTTCGGCTCCCCTAGTGGCATAGCCAGCCCCGCAGCACGACCAGCAGGTGGGCGGTCTCCACCGGCTTAGAGAGATAGTCCCAGGCCCCCGCCTCGATGCACTTCTCGCGGTCGCCCTTCATGGCCTTCGCGGTCACCGCGATCAGCGGCAGGTGCTTGCCGCGCGGCAGCCTGCGCAGCGCGCGCATGGTTTCCATGCCGTCCATCTCGGGCATCATGATGTCCATCAGCACCACGTCGATGTCCGGGTCCTCCTCGACCTGCCGGATCGCATCGCGGCCGTTCTCCGCCGAGACGATCTGCATGCCCTGCTCGTCGAGCACCGCCGCGAGCGCGAAGATGTTGCGGATGTCGTCGTCGACGATCAGCGCCTTCTTGCCCGCCAGCGTGCGCACCGTTTCGCCTACCGCATCCACCGCCGCGCGCTCGGCCTGCGTCATCACCGCGATGCCGCGATGGAGGAAGAAGGTGGTCGCGTCGACGAGCCGCTCGAGCGAGGGCGCGAGGCACAGCGCCGGCCCGTTCGGTCCCGGCTCCCATCCGGGCGGCACGCTGCCTTCCGGGTGGAACAGCACCACCGGCAACTGCCTCGCGGGCGGCCGGCTCTCGATGAACTCCGCCATGTCGGCCCGATGGAAGTCCGCGACCGAGCCGTCGGTGACCAGGCAGTCCACGTCGCCCTTCGCCAGCGCCTGCCGCAGCCGTCCGGCCGATTCGGCCATCACGACCTGCACGTCGCTGCCCAGCGCCGCGAGGTAGCTGTCGCGCAGGCTCGAGCGGATCATCGCGAGCACGATCTTGCGCGTGCCCGAGCGCAGGAAGTCGCCCAGGTCCGCCAGCGCGGCATCCACCACGTCCATCGATTGCAGCGGCTTCGCGAGGAAGCCCACCGCGCCCGATCCCAGCGCGCGCTCGCGCGAGTCGTCGGTGGACACGACCAGCACCGGGATGTGCCGCGTCGCGAGATCGGCCTTGAGCCGCTCGAGGATGCGCCAGCCCTCCATGTCGGGCAGGAAGATGTCGAGCGTGATGACCGCCGGCCGGTAGTCGCGCGTGAGGCCCAGCGCGTCCGCGCCGCTGGCGCTCACCAGACCCTTGAAGCCCGCGCGCCGCGCGGAATGCAACAGCATCTTCGAGAACGCGAGGTCGTTCTCCACGATCAGCGCGACCCGGTCGCCCGGCAGGATGTTGCCGCGATCGTCGTCGGCGATGTTGACCTCGATCGCGTGCAGCGCGTCCGCCGCCTTCGCATCGGCGGGGACAGCCGCGCGCGCGGCCGGCGCCGCCTCGCCGCGCTTGCGCATCTCGACCAGCTCGCGCTCGGCGCGCGGAACGGCCTCGGGCTCCGCGGCCGCGCTGCGGCTGGTGCGCACGCTGCGCGAGGGGCTGTAGTTCTGCGGCAGGTACAGCGTGAAGGTGCTGCCCTGCGAAGGCACGCTCTTGAGCCGGATCTCGCCGCCCAGGAGCCGTGCCAGCTCGCGGCTGATCGCGAGGCCGAGCCCGGTGCCGCCGTACTTGCGCGAGGTCGATCCGTCCGCCTGCTGGAAGGCCTCGAAGACGATCTGCTGCTTGTCGGCGGAGATGCCGATGCCGGTGTCCGACACCGAGAAGGCCAGGACGCTGCTTGCGCGATTGAGTTCCTCGTTGTCGCGCGACCAGCCGCTGCCCACCGTCGAGATCGTGAGCGAAACCGCCCCATGGTGCGTGAACTTGAAGGCGTTGGACAGCAGGTTCTTGATGATCTGCTGCAGCCGCTTCGCATCGGTGACCATCGTCTCGGGCAAGGGCTGCGGCGCCACGAGCTCGAAGCCGACATGCCGCGACTCGGCCACGTGGCGGAAGCTGCGCTCGACCGAGCGCTGCAGGTCGTCGAGCCGAAGCTCGCTCACCTCGACCGCCACGGTGCCCGACTCGATCTTCGACAGATCGAGGATGTCGTTGATGAGCATCAGGAGGTCATTGCCCGACAGGTGAATGGTCTTCGCGAACTCCACCTGCTTGGCCGTGAGGTTGCCGCCGGTATTCTTGCAGAGCTGGTCGGAAAGGATCAGCAGGCTGTTGAGCGGCGTGCGCAACTCGTGCGACATGTTGGCAAGGAACTCGGACTTGTACTTCGAGGTGAGCGCGAGCTGCTCGGCCTTCTCCTCGAGCGCCTGCCGGGCCTGCTCGACCTCCTGGTTCTTGCGCTCCACCTCCTGGTTCTGGTGCACCAGGAGGCGTGCCTTTTCCTGCAGCTCCTCGTTGGTCTGCTGCAGTTCGAGCTGGCGGCTTTGCAGCTCTTCGGCGAGCGACTGCGACTGCGTGAGCAGATCCTCGGTGCGCATGTTGGCCGCGATCGTGTTGATCACGATGCCGATCGATTCGGTGAGCTGGTCGAGGAAGGCCTGGTGCGACGGATTGAAGCGCTCCAGCGACGCCAGCTCCATCACGCCGCGCACCTCGCCCTCGAAGACGATCGGCAGCACGATCACGTCCATCGCCGCGCTCTCGCTGAGGCCGGTCGCGATGCGGAAGGCCGGGTTGGCGACGTTGGTCAAGAGGATCTTCGACTTCTCGATCGCGCACTGGCCCACCAGCCCCTGCCCCAGCTCGATTTCCCTGCCGTGCACGTCCTGCCCGCCGGACGCATAGCTCGCGAAGAGCTTGAGCCTGGGCGCACCGCCCACGTTGGTGAGCACGTAGAACTCCGCCTGCTGCGCACCGACCACCGGCGCGAGCTCGGACAGGATGAGCTGGCCCACCGTGAGCAGGTCCTTCTGCCCCTGCAGCATGCGGCTGAACTTCGCCAGGTTGGTCTTGAGCCAGTCCTGCTCGGTGTTCTTGCGGATCGTGTCGCGCAGGTTGCGGATCATCTCGTTGATCGTGTCCTTGAGCACGGCCACTTCGCCCTGCGCCTCGACCGCGATCGAGCGCGTGAGGTTGCCCTGCGTCACCGCGGTCGCCACCTCGGCGATCGCGCGCACCTGCGTGGTGAGGTTGGCGGCGAGCTGGTTCACGTTCTCGGTCAGGCCCTTCCAGGTGCCCGCCGCGCCCGGCACCTTGGCCTGTCCACCGAGCTTGCCTTCCACGCCCACTTCGCGCGCAACGGTGGTCACCTGGTCGGCGAAGGTCGCGAGCGTGTCGGTCATGCTGTTGATGGTCTCCGAGAGCGCGGCGATCTCGCCCTTGGCCTCCACGGTGAGCTTCTGCTTGAGGTCGCCGCCGGCCACCGCGGTCACCACCTTCGCGATGCCGCGCACCTGACCCGTCAGGTTGCCGGCCATGAAGTTCACGTTGTCGGTGAGGTTCTTCCAGGTACCGGCCACGCCCTGCACGTCGGCCTGTCCGCCGAGCTTGCCTTCGGTGCCCACTTCGCGCGCCACGCGCGTGACTTCGGCCGCGAAGGAATTGAGCGTGTCCACCATCGTGTTGATCGTGGCCTTGAGTTCGAGGATCTCGCCCTTCACGTCCACCGTGATCTTCTTGGAAAGATCGCCCGCCGCCACCGCCTTGGTCACGTCCGCGATGTTGCGCACCTGGCTCGTGAGGTTCGACGCCATCGAGTTGACCGAATTGGTCAGGTCCTTCCAGGTGCCGGCCACGCCCTGCACGTCGGCCTGACCACCCAGCTTGCCTTCGGTGCCCACCTCGCGCGCCACGCGCGTCACTTCGGCCGCGAAGGAGCGCAGCTGATCGACCATGCTGTTGATCGTGTTCTTGAGCTCGGAGATCTCGCCCATCACATCGACCGTGATCTTCTTCGAGAGATCGCCCGCCGCCACCGCGGTCGTCACCTCGGCGATGTTGCGCACCTGCGAAGTGAGGTTGCCGGCCATGAAGTTCACCGACTCCGTGAGGTCCTTCCAGGTGCCCGCGACACCCTGCACGTCGGCCTGTCCGCCGAGCTTGCCCTCGGTGCCCACTTCGCGCGCCACGCGCGTCACTTCGGCGGCGAACGATCGAAGCTGGTCCACCATGGTGTTGACCGTGTTCTTGAGCTCGAGGATCTCGCCCTTCACGTCCACCGTGATCTTCTTGGAAAGATCGCCCGCCGCCACCGCCTTCGTCACGTCCGCGATGTTGCGCACCTGGCTCGTCAGGTTGCCCGCCATCGAGTTGACCGAGTCGGTCAGGTCCTTCCACGTGCCCGAGACGCCTTCCACCCGCGCCTGCCCGCCGAGCGAGCCTTCGGTGCCGACCTCGCGCGCCACCCGCGTCACTTCGGACGCGAAGGATCGCAGCTGGTCCACCATGGTGTTGATGGTGTTCTTCAGCGTGAGGAACTCGCCCTTCACGTCGACGTCGATCTTCTTCGAGAGGTCGCCCTTCGCCACCGCGGTCGTCACATCCGCGATGTTGCGCACCTGGTCAGTCAGGTTGCCGGCCATCGAGTTGACCGAATCGGTCAGGTCCTTCCAAGTGCCCGCCACCCCCTTGACCTTGGCCTGTCCGCCGAGCTTGCCTTCGGTGCCCACTTCGCGCGCGACGCGCGTCACTTCGGCGGAGAAATCGCCGAGCTGCTCCACCATCTTGTTGATCGTCGTCGCGGTGCGCAGGAACTCGCCTTCGAGCTCGCGGCCGTCGACATCCAGCGCCATGCTCTTGGACAGATCGCCCTGCGCGACCGCGCCGATCACGCGCGCGACTTCGGTCGTCGGATGCACGAGGTCATCGATCAGCGCGTTCACGCATTCGATCGATTCGCCCCAGAAGCCGCGCGTCTCCGCCATCACCGCACGCTGCCTGAGCTTGCCCTCGCGGCCGACCACCTTGCGCAGCCGCACGAGCTCGGAGGCGAGCGCCGCGTTCTGCTCGACCACGTCGTTGAAGACTTCCGCCACCTTGCCGGAGAGGCCCGTCCAGTGCATGGGCAACCGTGCCTTCGAGTCGCCCTTGCGAAGTTGAGTCAGCGCTTCCAGCAGGAGTTCGAGCTCGTCCACCGAGGCCGCGAAGGGAATTCTTTCAACCGCTTGCATGCTGGACCACCTTTGTGTGCGGCATCGGGGCGGGCCAGGACAGCGCCCGCGTCCAGGGTCCTCCGCCAGGGCCGCAGGATGCCAACTGGCACTATCACGCAAGCGTGTTGAGTTCGCAACGGGGGTTCCCGGTCGGTGGTGGCTCCTCCCCACTCAGCCGTACAGCGACGTAGGAATCGGCTGACACCGTCCGGCTGCTTCGTCCGACTGAAGGCGGCAGGGGTGGAGGGCGGTGGCCCCTCCTCGCCCGTCCGCTCAGGCCGCTCTCACCGCGGGCGCGTCGCGCCGGGCACGCAAAGACTCGGCCGCGTCCTGCATGGCGAGCGCAATCGCAGCGCGTTGCGGCCTGGGCGTCACGAGGCTGACGACCCCCACCACCGCCGCATTGACGGCCATCGCGATCAATCCGGGCTCCCATTGCGCAGCGGCGCTGGCCCAGAATTGCGCCGGCGCGGGCGCAAGCAGGGCAATGAATCCTGCAACGAGTCCCGCCAGGACCCCGAGCGCGCTGGTGCGCCGCCAGATGAAGCCGAGGAAGACGCCCGGCGCCAGCATCCCGATGGCCGCATAGGCGTCGAGCAGGATCTTGACCAGCGATCCCTTCTGCGTGATCGACAGCACCACCGCGGCGACCGCGAAGAACACGAGCGAGGCGCGCGACAGCGCCAGCGATGCACGCTCGCCCAGGTCGGTCTTGAAGGGCCGAACCACATTGCGCGTGAAGACCGAACCGGCGGTGATGAGCAGCATCGAGCCCGGCGCGAGCGCCAGCAGGAAGCCGGTGCCGGCCAAAAGGCCGACGATCCAGGCCGGGTACTTGTCGGACACGAACTGCAGCAGCGCCGCATTGAGGTTGTTGCCCGGCGGCTGCGTGTTGGCCAGCAGCGCTGCAAAGCCGAGCAGGATGATGAAGAAGTAGGCGAGCGAATAGATCGGCTGCCAGATCGCGTTGCGCCGGATGGCCTTGGCGCTGTGCGCGGTGTAGGACATCTGGAACAGGTGCGGAAAGACCCAGTTGCCCAGCGCGATGTTGATGGCCGAGGTCATCAGCCAGATCGCCGTGGTCGGCGACTTCGGATCGATGCCGGGGAAGCTGCCGATGCCCGGGTGCCGCGCCTCGACCATGCCGAACACATCCAGCAGCGACGCCGCGCCGACCTTGCTCGCGACGGTGGCGCTCAGGACCACGACGACCACGACCATCAGCACATCCTTGACACCGGCCGCGAAGGCCGCCGAGCGGACGCCCGCCGCGAACACGAAGGCGATCATCAAGAGGCCCGCCAGCATGGTGGCCAGCTCGCTCGAGACGACATTGCCCAGCGTGAGCTGCACGATCAGGCCGAGGCTGACCAGCTGGATCTGCACATAGACCACCAGCGAGGCGATGCCGACCACGCCGGTCAGCACGCCGAGCCACGGCGCGTCGTAGCGCGCGGCGAAGAAGTCGGCCTGCGTGACCAGCCTGCCCGTGCGGCCGGCGCGCCAGATCCTGGGCATGAGCCAGTAGCCGACCGCATAGCTCAGGGACACCGAGCAGAACGCGAGGTAGGCCGGCGCGCCCAATGCCCATGCGTAGCCCGAGATGCCGAGCACCGCGAAGGTCGTGTAGACCTCGCCGGCGTTCATGAACCAGAACACCAGCGTGCCGAGGCTGCGGCCGCCGACGGCCCAGTCGGTGAGCGTCTCGCTGCGCCGGGTCTGCCGGCCGTAGGCGATGGCACCCGCGGCCGTCGCGAGCAGGATGGCAAGGATGATGGCGAGTTTCATGCCGGCTCTCCATCGGCGCGCGAACTCTCGGCCAGGAAGGCCGCCTCTTCCTCGTCGACGCCTGCGGCGGCATCCAGCCGGAACACGATGGCGATCACGATGCTGGCGAACACGATCCCGGCCATCTGCCATGCCATGGCGAAGGGCATGCCCAGCGGACGCCAGGCGATGTCGTTCACCACCGGCGCAAGAAAGGCTTGCCAGACGAAGGGAAGGAGCAGCAGCCATCGATGGCCGAGGCGCAGCGGTCGGATCTGCTCGGGCGGCGAGGGGGTCATCAGCGGTCTCTCCTGTAAAGTGCTACTGCACAACTTGGGTGGCCGATTGTGCAGTCACCGGGCTCGTCGGCACAACGTCGCCGAAGGGCATCCCGATGGGTGTTTACCCTTTGATTTCAAGGATGAAACACACATCATCCAATCTTGTTGACGTCCAATCAGGCAGCACATAACATCACCCAACACGTAAAGTGTGACTGCATAAGAGAAAGAGAAAAGAACATGATCGGCGATCGGCTCAAAGAGCTCCGCACCGCACGAGGCCTGAGCCTGCGCGAGCTCGCAGCCCAGGCCGGCGTGTCCGCCACGCTGCTCAGCCAGATCGAGCGTTCGGTGACCGACCCGAGCCTCGAAACCATGCGGCGGCTGGCCGGCGTGTTCGGCGAATCGATCTCCTCGCTCTTTTCCGAACCCGCGCCGCCCTCGGTGTGGATCAGCCGGCCCGGCGAGCGCTCCCTGCTCACCGCACCCAAGGGACAGGTCGCCTATGAACGATTGACCGCCGGCAACGGCCAGCTCGAAGTGCTGCGCGCCGTGCTCGAACCCGGCCAGATTTCGGCGGACGAGCCGCGCGGCCATCCGTCGACCGAGTGCGTGTATGTCGTGACGGGCACGCTGGTGGCGCAGGTCGCCGGCGTCGACTACGCGGTCGCGGGCGGCGAAAGCATCTCGTTCGATTCGCGCCTGCCGCATCGCTACCTGAACCGATCCGAGTCAGCGGTGGAAATCATCCTCTCGGTGACGCCCCCCAACCCATGAATCAAGGAGCCATCCGGTGAGCAACGACGACAACGCCTTTTCCCTCCATGACCTGCGGGTCGAGGTCGTGGCACCCGAAGGCGCGAGGCTCTACTGCGGCGCCAATGCCGGCGACTACTTCGAGCTTCGCGGCGAGATGCTGCACCTGCCCGAAGGCCAGGGCTTCTCGATCTATTCGCTCGGCGCCCTGTTGCCGCTGCTGGCGGCCAAGCAGCGGCACACCGATCCGAACGACTGGATGAGCACCGATGCCGACATCGCGTGCCCCGACCCCCACTGCCCCTCGCGCTTTCGCATCTCGCGCATCGGGCTGCGCACCTTCCGCCACGCCGATACGACGGCGGTGATCCATCCCTCGAAGAACCCGTCATGACCGAATCCCGCCGCCGGATCGAACTCGCACCCGGCTATTCCATCTCGCGCCTCCTGAAGGGCGGCTGGCAACTGGCCGGCGGGCACGGCGACGTGGATCGCGCGAGCGCCATCGCCGACATGGCGGCCTACTACGACGCCGGCATCACCACCTTCGATTGCGCCGACATCTACACCGGCGTCGAGGAACTGATCGGCGACTTCCGCGCCGACTACAGGGCCCGCAACGGCCAGGGCAGCCTCTCGCGGCTGCGCGTGCACACCAAGTTCGTGCCCGACCTCGCGCTGCTGCCCGCCATCGACCGGCGGCAGGTCGAAGAGACCATCGATCGATCGCTCAGAAGGCTGCGCATGGAACGGCTCGACCTCGTTCAGTTCCACTGGTGGGACTACCGCGTGCCGCGTTACCTCGAAGTCGCGCACTGGCTCACCGAGTTGCAGCGCGCCGGAAAGATCGACCGCCTGGGCGGCACCAACTTCGATACCGCCCACACGTGCGAACTGGTCGAAGCCGGCGTGCCGCTGGTGAGCATGCAGGTGCAGTACTCATTGCTCGACCAGCGGCCCTTGCCCCTGATGACGCCTTTCTGCGCGCGCTCGGGCATGAAGCTGCTGTGCTACGGCAGCGTGGCCGGCGGCTTCCTGTCGGAACGCTGGCTCGGCGTTGGCGAGCCGAAGGAGGCGCTGGAGAACCGCTCGCTCGTCAAGTACAAGCTGATCATCGACGACTTCGGCGGCTGGGATCTCTTCCAGCAGTTGCTCACGCAACTGCGGAAGATCGCGCTCCGGCACGGGGTCTCGATCCCGACCGTCGCGATGCGCTGGGTCCTGCAGCAACCGATGGTCGCGGCGGTGATCGTCGGCGTGCGGCGCGGGGACCATCTCGCGGACCATCTGAAGGTGCTCGACCTGCAACTCGATGCGGACGATCTCTCGGCGCTGGATGCGGTGCTGTCGCAGCGCAAGCCGCCGACGGGCGATGTCTACGCCGTCGAGCGCGACGTCGAGGGGCGGCATGGCAGCGTCATGAAGTACGACCTCAACGACGCCGGGCGCTGACGACGCGCCGTCCGGTGCCTCAGGGCCTTTCGCCGCGCGCGAGGCGCGCGTCGATGGCGTCGAGCACCGGCAACAGATCGGCCACGCTGTCGATCACGTAGTGCGCGCCGGCCGCCCTCAGTTCGGCGGTCGCGCGATCACGCACCGCCTGCCGGCCTGCGGCGTCGAGCGCCTGCCACTCGGCGAGCGTGAGCCCGGCCGCGTTGCCGCTGATCGCGAGCCCGACGGACCACGACCCTGCGTTGAGGCCTTCCTGCACGCCGACGCCGGTGTCGTCGACCTTGACCACTGCGTAGGGCGGCCACACGCCGAGGTCGGCGAAGCTGCGATACATCATGAGCGGCGCCGGCCGGCCGGCCGCGAGATCGCCGGCGCACACGAGGTTGTCCGGCACGTAGCCGCCCTCGGCCGCGATCTTCGCGACCACGTCCATGATCGGCCGGTTGTAGCCGGTGGTGGAGCCCACCTTGAGGCCGCGTGCGCGCACCGCCTTCACGGCTTCGAGTGCGCCGGGGATGAAGTCGCAGAAGTCCGGCACCACCGCCGCATTCATCGGCGTGAAGACGTCGTACAGATGGTCGATGTCGGCATGGGTGAAGGGCCTGCCGTGCTTGGCCTGCCACTGCGCAGCCACGCGCGGCAGTTCGGTCAGCGCCTTGATGTGGTCCCATTTGGCGAGGCCCATGGGCCCGCGCGCTTCGGCGATGCCGAGCTCGATGCCGAACTGCGCGAACAGGCGCACGAACGCGCCCATCGGTGCGCAGGAGCCGAAATCGATGATGGTGCCGGCCCAGTCGAAGACGACGGCCTGAAGCTTGTCTTGATGATGTTCGTTCATGGCGTGCGTTGCGCGGCCGTCACCAGCCGGCAAAGACTTCCTCGGCGATGCCGAAGGCGGTACTGGCGCCGGTGCCGCTGGTCACGATCACGAGCCGCGTGGCGGCATCTGGCGCGTCGATCAGGCAGTCGGTCACCGGCGACGAGGGGTAGGTCCCGACCCAGCGCTGGGTCACGGTGTAGTGGGGCAGCTTCAGCGCCTCCTGCATGTGGCGCAGGATGAGGTCGTCCACGCGCGTATCGGCGAAGGGCTCGACCACCGGCCCGTAGTGGTGCGAATCGCCGACCACCAGCGAGCCGTCTGCGCTCTGCACCACGATCAGGTGGATGCCGTTGGCGAGCGATTCACCCTCCTCCGCCTCGAGCTGCGCGCGCAGCGCCCTGGCGGCTGGCAGCTCGCTGTAGCCGAGGTAGCGCACCAGGCTCAGGTCGGCCATGACCGATCCCGGCAGGCGGAAGCCCTCGGGCGGCCGCACGCGCAGCATGTGGAGCTGGCACAGCCGGAGCTGGTGCGGTGCGAGCCGTTCGGCGAAGAGCCCGCCGAGCTCGATGTTCGTGCAGACCGCGACCCGCTCCGCATGCAGCCTGGCCCGCGAAGTGCGGACGCGCGGCGTCGCGACTTCGAGCACCTGCTCGCCGAAGCGGAAGCTCACGCCCTTGGCCTTCGCAAGCCACCTGGCGAGCAGCCCGATCGCGGTGCGCGATTCGACACGCGCCTCGTGCGGGCTGTAGAGCACCGCCTGGGCGCCATCGAGCTGCAGCACCGGTGCGCGCCGCGCCGCCTCGTCGACGTTCAGCAGCTCGCAGCCTTCGGCCATCGCCGTGCCCATGAATTCTTCGAGCACGGTCAGGGCCTTCGGACGGAAGGCCGTGAGGTACAGCCCGCGATGGATGACGTCGATGCCCGCCTGCGGCGCCACCTCGCCCCAGATCTCGCGCGCACGGCGCGCGCGGCGCCAGGTGTCGCCCGCGCCCTGCCCGGTCACTGTGACGAAGCCGAAGTTGCGAATGGACGCGCCGATGCAGGCCGCGTCCTTCTCCACCACGCACACCTTCAGGCCGCGCTGGGCGGCGGTGTACGCATGCGCCAGGCCGACGATGCCGGCGCCGACGACGATCAGGTCGAAGTTCGTTGTGTTGCTCATGTTGGTCTGAAGGAGCCTCAGCGCTGCCGCCATGCCTGCGTGCGGCGTTCGACCCAGCGGCCGGCCAGCAGGTACAGCAGCGTGACGACGGTGGAGGTGGCGGCGATCAGCACCGCCATCGCGGCAGCGGCGCCGATCTCGCCGGCCTCGTCGAGATTGAGGATGGCCACCGAAGCCGGCTTGGTGTCCGGCGAGTAGAGGAAGACGACCGCCGAGATCGTGGTCATCGCGTTGATGAAGAAATAGCGCGACACGTCGAGCAGCACCGGCAGGCAGATCGGCAGCGTCACGCGCCGCAGCGTGACATGGAACGGCACCTTGAGCGAGGCCGACACCGCCTCGAACTCCTCATCGATCGCCTTCAGGGCCGTCACCATCGTGAGATGCCCCGTGGTGTAGAAGTGCACGACGGTGCAAAGGATCAGGATCGCCATCGTCTGGTACAGCCCGCCGAGCGGGTTGCCCGGCGCGTTGAAGAAGAAGATGTAGCCGAGCCCGAGCACCAGCCCCGGCACCGCCATCGGCAGCATCGCCATCAGCCGCACCAGCGGTCGCGCCCATTCGAGGCCGCGTGTCTTCTCCAGCAGGTAGGCGCCGACGAAGACCACCGCCGTGCCGAACACCGCGGTGCCGGCGGCCAACTTCAGGCTGTTGACCACCGAATCGCCGAGTTCGGCGTCCACGATGCCGACGATGTAGTGGGTCAGGCTCGGCGCGAGGTTGTAGGGCCACAGGGTCACGAAGGACGCGAACACCGCCATGCCGAACATCGCCAGCATCAGCGCGCAGATGAAGAGCGCGTAGCCCGTCATCGCCGCGTCGAAGCCGCGCGAGGCGCGCGGCACATAGGCCACTGCGCGCGCGGTCAGCATCGCGGTCTGCTTGCGCTGCACGAAGTGGTCGACCGCGAAGGTGATGGCCGCGGGCGCGAGCAGCAGCAGCGCCACCACCGCACCACGCTGGAAGTCCTGCTGCCCGATCACGAGCTTGAACACGTCGGTCGCGAGCACGTTGAAGTTGCCGCCCACCACCTTCGGAATGCCGAAGTCGGTGATGACCAGCGTGAAGACCACCAGCGCCGCCGAGATCAGCCCGTACTTGGCGCCCGGCAACGTGATCGTGAAGAAGCGCCGCACGGCCGAAGTACCCATCGCGTCGGCCGCCTCGTAGAGCCGCGCATCGGCCAGCGACAGCGCGGTGACGAGAATCATCAGCGCATGCGGGAAGGTCGCGAAGCATTCGGCCAGCACGATGCCCGACGGCCCGTAGATGCCCGGGAAGCCGAGCCCGAGCCAGAACGCCTTGGCCACGCCCTGGTTGCCGAACCAGTAGATCAGCGAGATCGCCGACAGCAGCGACGGCGCGAGCAGTGGCAGCAGCGTGATGCTGCGCAGCAACCCCTTGGCCCGCATGCAGCTGCGCGTGAGCGCATAGGCGAAGGCGAAGGCCAGCGGGATGACGATGAGCGTCACCAGCATCGACACCCAGACGCTGTTCCAGAGACTGTTCGAGAGCGCCGGAGAAGCCAGGTAGGAGGCGAAGTTCGCCCAGCCGCTGCGGGCGTCGCCACCCTGCAGCGCCTGCGAAAGGATCGCGCCCAGCGGAAGCACCAGCCCGATGAGCAGAAAGGCCGCGACCGCCAGCAGCGCGAGATGCGCCGCGCGTTCGCTCCAGTGCACGCGCAGACGCGCGGGGCGCGCCGGATGAAGAACCACCGCCATCTCAGGCCCCGTTGCGTGGGAAGACGCGCAGCCGGTCGGTGCGCAGCGCGAAGTCCAGGCGATGGCCTTCGCGCACGTTGAACTCGTCCATCTGGTTGAGCGAGAACTGCAGTTGCAGCGGCATGCCGGGCAGGCACTCGGCATCGACTTCGGCGAGACAGTTGCCGCCGAGGAACTCGATCCGCTTCACCATGCCCGAGCAACGGTCGGGATGCTCGGCGCCGGGGCTGAGCATCACGCGGTCTTCGGGGCGCAGGTAGAGCATCACTTCCTGGCCGGCCTGGTAGCCCGCCCCCTGCCCGTCCTCGCAGCGCAGCTTCATCTTCCCGCAAGCGAACGAACGATCGCCTTCAGCCACGGCGGGCAGCCGGTTCACCTTGCCGACGAATCCGGCGACGAAAGGCGAAGCCGGCTCGCGATACACCTCCATCGGCGTGCCCACCTGCTCGATCACGCCGTGGTTCATCACCACCAGCCGGTCGGCCACCGAGAGCGCCTCTTCCTGGTCGTGCGTCACCATGATGGTGGTCACGCCCAGTTCGCGCTGCAGCGCATGGATCTCGTTGCGCAGGTGCACGCGCACGATCGCGTCCAGCGCCGAGAGCGGCTCGTCGAGCAGCAGCAGCCCCGGCGACGTCGCGAGCGCGCGCGCGAGCGCCACGCGCTGCTGCTGGCCGCCGGACATCTGGGCCGGGTACTTGCCGCCGCTGCCGGGCAGGCCGACCAGATTCAGCAACTCTTCCACGCGCGCCTTGATTTGCGCCCTGGGCTGGTGCCGGTTCACCAGCCCGTAGCCGACGTTGTCGGCGATCGTCAGGTTGGGAAAGAGCGCATAGGACTGGAACACGATCCCGTAGTCGCGCTCGGGCGGCGGCAACAGCGAGATGTCGCGCCCGTCCTGCCACAGCCGCCCGCCGGTCTGCACTTCGAGCCCGGCGATGATGCGCAGCAGCGTCGTCTTGCCGCAGCCCGACGGGCCGAGGAAGCAGACGAACTCGCCAGGGCGGATCGCGAGATCGATGTGCTCCAGTGCGGTGAAGGCGCCGAAACGCTTGTGCACCCCCTCGATGCGCAGATAGCTGTCGTTCGCCTCGTCCATCCTGGCTCCTGCGTGGACCGCGGAACGGGCCGGCGTACCGGCGCTGCGCTCGACACCGAAGGCGCGCGCCGGCACCAGCCTCACTTCTTCGCCTCGCTCTTGGCGTCGTAGCGCCGGGTCCATTCGGCGAGGATGCGCTCGCGATTGACCGCCGACTTCTCGAAGTCCATCTTGATCAGGCGCGCTTCGTAGTCGTCCGGAATGTTCGCGAGCTTCGGCGCCACGCCGGGCTGCGCCGTGATCGCGAAGTTCTTGCCGTACAGCAGCATCGCGTCCTTGGACGAGGCCCAGTCGGCGAGCTTCTTCGCGGCCTCTTCCTTCTTCGTGCCCTTGTAGATCGCGAAGCCCTCGAGGTCCCAGCCGAGGCCTTCCTTCGGGAAGACGAGCTCGATCGGCGCGCCCTTGGCCTTGTTGGTGTAGCCGCGGTATTCGAAGGAGATGCCGGCCACGTACTCGCCCGCGGCGGCCATGTTGCAGGGCTTGGAGCCGGAGTGCGTGTACTGCGCGACGTTCTCGTGCAGCGCATCCATGTACTTCCAGCCGCCGCCCTTGCCGCTGTCGTCGCCCCACATCTGCAGCCAGGCCGCGACGTCGAAGTAGCCGGTGCCGGACGACGCCGGGTTCGGCATCACGACCTGGCCCTTGTACTCGGGCTTGAGCAAGTCCTTCCAGGTGGTCGGGACCGGGATGTTCTTCTTCTTGGCCTCGACTGTGTTGAAGCACACCGTCGCGCCGAAGACGTCCATGCCCCACCACGCGGGCGGCGACTTCTTGTCGCGGTACTGCGGCATGATCGCGTCGAGGTTCAGCGGCGCGTAGGGCTCCAGCATGCCGTTCTTCTCGAACAGCGCGAGGCTCGACGCCGCCACGCCCCAGATGACGTCCGCCTGCGGGTTCGCCTTCTCGGCCAGCAGCTTGGCGGTGATCACGCCGGTGGAGTCACGCACCCACTTGATCTCGATGTTCGGATTGACCTTGTTGAAGGCCTCCTGGTAGGCCTTGAGCTGGTCCGTCTCCAGTGCGGTATAGACGGTCAGCTGGGTCTTCTGGGCCAGTGCGCCGGTGGCGCAGGCGAGGCCGATGAAAGCGGCCACGATGGTTCTTGCGTAGTGCATGAGCGAGCTCCTCGAACAAAAAGGTGGGCCGAAATGTGCCGGGCGCAGAAGTCATCCTCGTGACACATCCGCGAAGCAAAATCGGGGCCAGTCGCTTAGCCTTGTCTATCGTCGACTGCAGATCGTAGACAATCTGCACCCGGCAACGTACAGTTTTTGACCATGCCCGGCAAGAAGATTTCACCTCATCCCGCCATCGCACAGCTTCAGTGCAACTCCCTCGCGAACCTGGTGCAGACCGAGATCGAACGCATGATCCTGGCGGGCGAACTGCCCTCGGGCGCGAAGCTCACCGAGTCCACGCTCGCCGACCAGCTCGGCGTCTCGCGCGGCCCGGTGCGCGAGGCCTTCCGCATGCTGGAGGAAGCGGGCCTCGTGCGCACCGAGAAGAACCGCGGCGTCTTCGTGCGCGACGTGCCGATCGAGGAAGCCCTGCAGATCTTCGAGGTGCGCGCGGCGATGGACCTCTACGTCGGCCGCAAGCTCGCGCAGTCGCTCGGCACGACGCAGGTCAAGGAACTGCGCCAGCTCGTCGATGCGATGGAGCAGGCGGTGAAGGCCGAGAACGCGCAGGACTATCACCGCTTCAACCTCAAGTTCCACGACCGCCTGCTCGAGCTCGCGGGCAACGACAAGCTGCTCGCGACCTACCGCAAGCTGGTGAACGAGCTGTCGCTGTTCCGCCGGCAGAACCTGACCCGCGAATCGATGGCGGTCTATTCGCGCGAGCACCGCCAGATCGTCAAGGCGATCGCAGCCGGCGACGCCGACGCCGCCGGGCAGGCAATGTTCCAGCACGTGATGAACAGCCGCGAGCGCACGCTGCGCAACTATGAGCAGAAGCTCGCCGAAACCGCCGCGACCACGGCGTCGGCATCACGGCAGCCGGCCCTGGCCTGAGGGCGGACACCATGGCACTGACGCTCGCCGACATCGAGACCCTGTTCCGCGACAAGGGCGGCGCCCAGTACAGCGGCGAACCCGTGACCCAGCTCCAGCATGCGCTGCAGAGCGCCAGCCTCGCCGAAGAGGAAGGCGCGGACGACGAGCTCGTCACCGCCGCGCTGCTGCACGATCTCGGCCACCTGCTGAACGACCAGGGCGAGACGCCGTCGCTGCGCGGCATCGACGACCAGCACCAGTTCTTCGCCCTGCCCTTCCTGCGCGGCACGTTCTCCGATCGCGTGCTCGACGCGATCCGCTGGCATGTCGATGCCAAGCGCTACCTGTGCGCCACGCGGCCCGCGTACTGGGCCGGGCTGTCCGAGGACTCCAGGCGCAGCCTCGTGTTGCAGGGCGGCGTGTTCTCGGCCGACGAGGCACGCGAATTCATCGGCCGCCCGCATGCCGAAGACGCGGTTCGGCTGCGGCTCTGGGATGACAAGGCAAAGAAGCGCAACCACGCCACGCCCGATCTCGCGCACTACCTGGCTCGCGCCCGACGCTGCATGACGGGCGCCGCCGCGTGACGCTCACCGGCCCGATCGTGCTCGCCGTGCTGTTCGGCGCGCTGCTGCACGCGAGCTGGAATGCGCTGATCAAGTCGGCGCCCGACAAGTCGCTCGATACCGCGCTGATCCACAGCCTCGGTTTCATCGTCGCGGTGCCGTTGCTGTCGGTCACCGGCTTTCCGCCGGCCGCAGCCTGGCCGTACATCATCACCTCGACGCTGGTCCACATCGGCTACTACATCGCGCTCGCGGGCGCCTACAAGCATGGGGACCTCAGCCTCACCTACCCGCTGATGCGCGGCTGCGCCCCGCTGCTCGTTGCCCTCTGCAGCCATGCGGTGATCGGCGAAGTCCTCTCCCCGATGGCCTGGGGAGGCGTCGCAGCCATCTGCACCGGCGTGATCCTTCTGAGCCTGTCTCCCGCGAGCCTGCACGCAGCCGAAGGGCATCGCGGCAAGGCGGTGCGCTACGCACTGAGCAACGCCGCGATCATCGCGGTCTATACGGTGGTGGATGGTCTCGGGGTGCGCGCATCGGGCAACGCGGCGGCCTATCTGGCAACGCTGTTCCTCTTCGATGGCATCCCCTACATGCTGCTGGTCATGTGGCGTCGTCGCGAGGCCGGCCAGGGACGCGCTGCATTGGCGTACATGGCGGGGCGCTGGAAGCTCGCATGCGTCGGGATGCTGGCCTCGGTCGGCAGCTATGGCATTGCGCTCTGGGCCATGACGCGCGCGCCCGTCGCCGCGGTCGCCGCGCTGCGCGAGACCTCGGTGCTGTTCGCGGCGGTGATCGGCACGGTCTGGCTGCGCGAGGCGTTCGGACGCCATCGGGCGGCGGGCACTGCGGTGCTGGTGGCGGGCGTGATCGCGCTGCGCTTCGGCTGAGGCCGAAGGGTCTCCCAGCTTTCTCCCGATTCGTTCGTCAGGATCGCGTGCGCGCGACCCCCTTTTCGCGGGTCCGAATCCCGAAAGATCCGATGAGCTTCACACCTTCCCGTCTCGCCTTGTGCGTCATCAGCGTGGGCCTGGCCGCATGCAGCACGCCGCAGGACGACAACCTGCGCTACCAGAGCACCACCAAGGCCAAGGCCAGCACGCTGGCCACACCCCCCGATGTCACGCAACTCATGCACGGCCAGGGCGACACCGCCTCCGCGCGCGTCGCATCGGCCAGCGACTACCACGCCGCGCGACCGCAGGCAGCCGCCCCCTCCACCGCGCCCAGCGCGTTGGGTGACGTGCGCATGGAAAGCGAGGGCCAGCACCGCTGGCTGGTGGTCGGCCGCACGCCGGAGCAGCTCTGGGAGCCGCTGCGCAAGTTCTGGCAGGACAACGGCTTCGTGCTCGACACCGACCAGCCGGAGCGCCGCATCATGGAGACCGACTGGGCGGAGAGTCACGCCAAGGTGCCGACCGGCATGGTTCGCGATACGCTCGCTTCGCTCTCTTCGGCGACGGAGCTCTCGCAGGGCGCCGCGGAGATGGACCGCTTCCGCACCCGGCTGGAACAGACCGCCGGCGGCACCGAGATCTACGTCAGCCATCGCGGCATGCGCGAGATCGCCGACACCTCGCGCGACGGCCACACCACGTGGCGCGCTGCGCCTGCCGATGCCGAGCTCGAAGCCGAATGGCTGCGCCGGCTGATGGCGCGCCTCGGCGATGTGCCCGGCCAGACCGCCACCGCCATCACGACCGAAGCTCCCGTCGCACCGAAGCGCGGCCCGCAGATCGTCGATCCCAAGGGCCAGCCGACGCTGCAGCTGGCCGAGAACTTCGACCTCGCCTGGCGGCACGTCGGTCTCGCGCTGGACCGCACCGGCTTCACCGTCGAGGACCGCAACCGCAGCGAAGGCACCTACTTCGTGCGCTACGTGCCGCCGACCAATGGAAAGGAGCCCGGCGCCTTCGCGAAGCTGGTCGACTTCGTGCATCCGGGCCCGGTGGCCGCGCCGCTCAAGCTCGGCATCCAGGTGCGCAGCGAGAACGACACGAGCGCGGTGACGGTCGTCGGCCGCGCGAACACCACCGTCGCACCCGCCGATGCGTTGCGCATCGTGCAGGTGATCGCGGCGGATCTTCAGTAGCGCACCGCCGGCTTCAGAACGAAGTGCCGATCTGGAACTGGATGCGCTGGAGCCGGTCGGCCGCGATGCCGTTGGCCTCGTCCAGCTTCTGGTAAGTGATCGGCAGCGCGTACGCCAGGCGCAGCGGCCCGAGCGGCGAGATCCAGCTGATGCCGATGCCGGCCGACGAACGCAGCTTGTTCTGCGCGCTCCACTGCGCATCGGTCATCGACGCGGTGCGGGCGGAGAACACATTGCCCGCATCGAAGAAGCCGTAGAGCCGCAGCGAGCGATCGTTGCCCGCGCCCGGGAACGGCGTGCTGAGCTCCATGTTGAAGATCGCCTTGCGCGTGCCGCCGAGCGCGCCGCCGGTGACCGCATCGGCCGGGCCGAGCGAGTTCTGCTCGAATCCGCGGATCGAACCGAGGCCACCGGCATAGAAGTTCTTGAAGACCGGGTAGGTCGTGTCGCCATAGGGCGTCGCGTAGCCCAGCTGCCCGTTGAAGGCCAGCGTGTACTGCTTGGACAGCGGCACGTACTGCTGGTAGTTGTACTGGCTCTTCAGGTAACGCATCTCGGAGCCGACACCCACTTCGAGGCTGGCCGACTGCAGGCGCCCGCGCGTGGGCACCAGCGCGCTGTCGCGGTCGTCGCGCGACCAGCCGATGGTGGCCGGCACGCCGATCACGCTGGGCCGCGCGCAGACGACGCTCGGCACCGTGCCCGAGCACTGGAAGTAGTCCAGATAGGCCTGCGGCGTCGCGGTGTAGACGTAGGAGCCGTTGACCAGCGTGTAGGTGCCGTTGCTGCCCGGCGAGAAGCTGTAGCGCTCCAGCCCGAGCCCGAAATACACGGTGTTCAACTCGTTGAAGGGAACGCCGAAGCGGATCGAGCCGCCCTCGCTCGTCAGCTTGTAGTTGCCGTCGGCCGAGTAATAGGGCCGCGTGGTGGTGTGAAAGACGCTCAGCGTGCGCGAGACGCCGTCCTTGGTGAAGTACGGATCGGTCGCGGTCAGCGAGATCGACTTGTTGTACGAGCTCGTGCTCACCTGCAGCCCCAGGTAGTTGCCCGAGCCGAAGACGTTCTCCTGCGTGATGCCGAAGGTCAGCGAGACCTTGTCGGTCGACGAATAGCCCGCGCCGATCTGCAGGCTGCCGGTGGGCTTTTCCTTGACGTTGACCGTCACGTCGACCTGGTCCGGCGCACCGGGGACCTCCTGCGTCTGCACGTCGACGTCGCTGAAATAGCCCAGCCGGTCGACGCGGTCGCGCGAGAGCTTGATCTTGTCGCCGTCGTACCAGGAGGCCTCGAACTGCCGGAACTCGCGGCGGATGACTTCGTCGCGCGTGCGGTCGTTGCCCGACACGACCACGCGCCGCACCGACACGCGGCGCGACGGCTCGGACTGCAGCGTGAGGCTCACGCGGCCCTTGTCGCGATCGATCTCGGGCACCGGCCGCACCTGTGCGAAGGCATAGCCGAAGCTGCCGAAATAGTCGGTAAAGGCTTTCACGGTCGCGTCGACCTGCTCGGCGTTGTAGGGCTCGCCGACCCGGATCTGCACCAGCGACTTGAACTCGTCGTCGCGTCCGAAGTAGGTGCCTGCGAGCTTCACGCCGGACACCACGTACTTCTCGCCTTCGCTGATGTTGACCGTGATGCTCAGGTCCTGCCGGTCGGGCGAGATCGCGATCTGCGTGGAGTCGATGTTGAACTCGAGGTAGCCGCGCGTGAGGTAGTAGGAGCGCAGCGTCTCGAGATCGGCGTTGAGCTTGGCGCGTGAGTACTGGTTCGACTTGGTGTACCAGCTCAGCATCGTGCCGCCGTCCTGGTCGAACAGGTTCAAGAGGGTCTTCTCGCTGAAGGCCCTGTTGCCGACGATGTGCATTTCGCGGATGTGCGCCACCTCGCCCTCGGTCACCGTGAACGTGAGGTTCACACGATTGCGCTCGACGGGCGTGACCGTGGTCACGATCTGCGCGTTGTAGAGGCTGCGGCTGACGTACTGCCGCTTGAGCTCCTGCTCGGCGCGGTCGGCGAGTGCCTTGTCGAAGGGGCGCCCGTCGGCGAGTCCGACTTCGCGCAGGGCCTTGACCAGTGCCGCCTTGTCGAATTCCTTGGCGCCGACGAAGTCGACATCGGCCACCGTGGGGCGCTCCTCGACGATCACGACGAGCACGTTGTTGACCACGTCGATGCGCGCGTCCTTGAACAGCCCCAGCTCGAAGAGCGCGCGGATCGCGCTCGCGCCGGTCTCGTCGGTGTAGGTGTCGCCGACGTGTACCGGCAGCGTGGCGAAGACGGTCCCGACCTCGACGCGCTGAAGGCCCTCGACGCGGATGTCCTTGACGGTGAATGGTTCGATGGCCCAGCTGGTCGATGCGAGCAGCGTCGACGCCAGGGCCAGGATGGCGCGCCTCATCCGGCAGCAGCTTCCAGGATTTCGGTGATGGGATAGGCGGGGAAATGCAGGCCGGGCCTGCCGTACGAAACGAACGATGCGTGCATCCGGGCAATGGTGCGCGCCGATTGAGGAGAGATTGGGGAGGCCGCTCCCCGATTTGTCCGCATTCGCTTTCTAGATTCGCGGCTCGCTTTTCTTCTTTCCGCCGAGCCGACGCCATGAGCCCTACCGCCAACAAGATCCGACGCGCACGATGCGCCGTCGATGACGTGATGCTGGAACTCTTCAGCCCGCAGATCGTCGAAGGCGCGCCTCACCCGCGCCTCGTCGGCATCGCAAGCGATTGCACCCGGCGCGAGCAAAACGCAGCGCGGCAGATCGCCATCGAACAGCGCACCGATGCCGGGCTGCATCTGTGCCTGGCGGTTGCGTCGGCGGCATTGGAAGTGAGCCGGGCGCTGCTCGACAGCGCAGTGAACGCACAGGCCGATGAAGGCGAACGCGCACTGCAGAGTTGCGCGCAGGATGCCGGCCTCGTGGTCGAGGCGGCACTGCGGGCGCGCGCGATTCTTGCGGACCGCCTGCCGGGTTCATTCGCGCCCGGATAGACGCCCGCGATCAGAAGCGGTTCGCGAGGCCCATCGCCGGGGTCACTCTTTCAGCACCCGAGCCAATGCCAGAATCTTCGCCTGGGGTGCATTCCTTCGCCAAACCAGCCGCGTAGTGGCATGCCCGAATCTCGACCTCAGCCGATGCACACTCAGCCTGGAGCTGTCGACATAGGTACTCAGCACGCTGCGCGGGACCAGGGCTACGCCCATTCCGACTGCAACACACCCCAGGATCAAGTGGTAGGAGCCGACCTCTACGATCCGATCCGGGAACACGTCTGAGCGTGCGAACCAATCTTCGAGTCGCCTTCGATGAGGACAGCCGGGATGAAACGCCAGAATCGAGCGGTGGAGAACGTCCTTGGGCGAGTTGATCTGGGCATGCTTGGCATCGGCCACGATCACGAGCTCTTCCTCATAGATGGGCACAGACTCGAGCCGACGATCAGATATCGGATCTGCAACAAGGGCTGCATCAAGTTCTGAGTTCAGCACCTTCTGGATCAGATCGCGAGGATCGCCTGAATAGAGCTCGAGCGCCACATCCGGATAGAGCTCATGGAACCGCCCCAATGGCGTCGGGAGGCGCGCCGCAGCCGTGCTCTCCATCGCGCCAAGCCGGAGAACCCCGGTGGGTTGGTTCTGCTTGATTGCCTCTGATGCTTCCTGGGCCAGGTCCAGCAGACGATCCGCATACCCAGCCAAGATCTTCCCCGCGGGGGAAAGCTGCATTCGACGGCCCTCGCGAAAGAACAGCTCGACACCCAGCTTCTCCTCCAGAACCTGGATTCGTACCGTCACGCTGGACTGAGCGCGGTGCAGGATCTCCGCTGCCCGGACAACCCCCCCAGCATGTACGACGGTCCTGAAAATCTGCAGATCACTCAGTTCCATGTAAATCGGTTTTTTCGAACGATTGCTTCGATATAAATCATTTTTCAGTATCGATCAACTTCCGTACATTCCGCACCATTCGGTCCGCTTGAGATCGTCGTCAGGGATGGGGATAGAGAAATGAAGATCGGCCTCATTGGTATAGGGGTGATGGGCGAGCCAATGGCTCGCCATGTCAGGAAGGCTGGCCATCAGGTCGCCGTATTCAATCGAAGCCCGCAACGCTGCGAGCCCCTGCGCTCGCTCGGCATCGAAGTCCTGGGGTCAGCGCGGGAACTCGTCGAGTTTGCCGAGGTGACAGTGCTCATGGTTCCGAGCCATGTCGAGGTGGACGAGGTGCTCGAACGCAGCGCAGATGGTGCGATAGGTGCACCGGTCCAAGGCAAGACGATTGTGTTGATGGCAACAGTCGCGCCGGCCTACTCGCTCGATCTCGGCGCCAGGCTGATGGCCGCGGGCGCCCGCTATGTCGAAGCACCTGTCTCGGGCTCGAAGCAGCCTGCAGAGAATGCACAGTTGGTCATCCTCGCCGCAGCGGCCGAGCCGGACGACATTGACGCAGTACAGCCCTTGTTCGATGCGATCGGCAAGAAGACGGTGCGCTGCGGGGTCGTGCCGATGGCCATGCGCATGAAACTAGCCAACCAACTGCTCCTGATTGCCTGGTTCGAAGCGATTTCGGAAGCAACACACTTCGCTCAGGGTATCGGTCTGGATGCTCGCGAGTTTTTGGAAATGGCCCAGGCCGGTCCGCTGGCCAACGATGTCTTGCGCTCCAAGGTCTCCAAGCTGACCAGCGACGACTTCACCCAACAAGCCCCGGTTCGCCACGTCGCCAAGGACATTGGCCTGGTGTGCGACGAAGCTGCACAGCGCGGACTTTGGCTGCCGATCGCCAATGCCAATCGCGCGCTCTTCAACGAGGCAATGCAGGCCGGGCAAGCCCAGGACGACGCAATCGCTATCCTCAAGATCCTGCGTCGGGGACGCTAGCCATGCCCGCCGTGCCGATTTCTCCGGCCGGCACGTCGGGCCGGCGGCCCTTGACCATGGGCGTGCTCTGCGGCTTGGCGACCGCCTTCATCTGGGCGAGTTGGTCTGTTGCAACCCGCTTCGCAGTCACCACCACACTGGGGCCGCACGACGTGACCTTCCTGCGTTTTGGTGTTTCGGCCCTGCTCTTGTGGCCCATCCTGGTGCGGCACGGACTGGGCCTGAAAAAGATCGGACTGGTGCGGCTTCTGGTGATGATCCTCGGTGCCGGGGTCCCGTTCATGATGCTCGGCTCGTTCGGAATGCAGTTTGCACCCGCCTCGCATGTGGCCGCCCTCATGATCGGGATGATGCCCATATGGGTGGTCGTGCTTTCGAGGCTGCTTTTCGGAGAGGTCTTTTCGAAGAAACAGCTGGCAGGCCTGGCCACGGTCATCGCGGGCGCCCTGTGCATCAGTGGCTACGCGCTATTTGCCAATCGAACTGCAGGCGAATGGCGCGGCGACCTGCTCTTTCTGCTTGCCGGCCTGTGCTTTGCAAGCTTTACCGTAGCGCAAAGGCAATCGGGCATCAGCCCCTGGCACGCCACGGCATTGGTCAATGTCTGCTCGGCCGTGCTTTTCGCGCCGATTTACTTCTTCTTGCTGTCGCCCAACATCTTCTCGGCACCGCCAGCGGTCGTGGGCTTTCAGGTCGTCGCCCAAGGTATCGCCGTCGCCATCCTGGGGATGTACTTCTTCACTGAAGCAGTGCGCCGGCTCGGGGCACCTCGGGCTGCGATCTTCGGCGCCCTGGCGCCGTCGCTTGCTGCTTTGATCGCCATGGTCGTGCTAAATGAAATCCCCGCGCTACTGACGACGGTCGGCATTGCATTGGTAATGGTCGGCGTGGCGCTGGTTGTCACTGGGGATAGGCCGAAACCAGTCCAGCCTTGAGTGCGCGTTTTCGCGCACCTCATGAAAACGGACAGATAAGGGAGCTATCAGATGACTGCAGAACAGGCGACGGACACGTCGGTAATCGACCCTCCAGCCTCAGACCTCAACGAAGCATCTACGCTGAGGGCCCTCAGCGCTGGCTGGACGACAGCGCAGGACCGCGCCTTCTTGGTCCCGATTCTCAATTGGGCTTTCGCCGCCATGCTTGATGGCCCTGTCATACAAGCACCTCACAATGAGGGCGATGACCCGCTGGCATATGCGGCCGTCTTCTTCGGAAAGCATTTGGTCGACCGGTTCAACACAGCGACTGACAAGGTCAGTCCAGCGAGGGTGACAGACCTTACCGCGCCGACTTTTGCCAAACACTTTGTCACGTCGGGACAAGAACTGTTCAATAGCGCCCCTGCCCGTACGCGCAGTGCCATGATTCGGGCGCACGTCGATTTCGGATTTCAGGTCCTGACGGCCGTTGAGAAGTCCATCATTCGAGCGGCAATCGACGATGGTGACCATCTCGTGGAGCCCGTGCGTCACGGCAAGTCGACCGGCCCCGTGGCTACCGAGGACAAGGCCGCGCAGGACCTGATTGTCTGCCAGCTGAAGTTCCTCGCCGACCTGCATGCTGCCCTCCGATTCAATCGGCTGGAAGCCGCGTCAAACCGGATTCAGGCCAGGCGCAGTCTTGAACGCAGCGATGAGCCGCCGATAGCGCTCCATCCTGGCATGGGCGAGATCATGTTCGAAGAAGCGGACGACACCCGTGAAATCCGTTTCGCTGTCGAGCGCTACCCGATGACGGCCGAGGTGCTGGATCCCCGAGTCGTACGGATCCCGCCTGGTAAGTTCAACAATCGCCACAAGCACGCGCATGAGACGCTGTTCTACTTCATTTCGGGCGCGGGTCGAATCCTGGTTGGCGACACCTGGGTTCCTGTGAAGCAGGGCGATGCGGTTTTTTCTCCGCGCTGGGCCATTCATCAAACGCATAACACGGGCTCGGAGGAGTTGGTTCTTCTAGCCATCACCGACTACTACTTGACCAATCAGGTTTACATAGGAAGGTACGACAAGATCTGACGAGCTGCGGCGCCACCATGTTCATTACTAACTACTACCAATCAGTCAGAGTAGGAATGTCAGTCACCCAACACCCCCTCCACAGATCCGTACGTGCGGAGCTACCGCATACGGCTCCTGCCTTGGGTCATGACGATCAGACGCTGGTTCGGGTAGGGGTGGCAGATGTTCGGGACAGGCAGCCAGCGCGCCATCAAGCGATACATGCGTCGCCAAGGCAGGTCGTGGCTCTGGCTGCGGCGGCACAGCGTGCGATGCCACAGCCCGACGACCTGATGGCGGAATGTCCTCAGCCGCGCGCCGTTGCACGGCACGCCGAAGTAGCGCGCATGCCCAGTCACCACCGCCCGCAGGTACTGGCCCTGCTCCGGGATGGGTTGGTGCATGCGCCTTCTGAGTTCGAGCTTGATCACCTGCAGCTTGGCTCGCAGGCGTTTGGCACTGGTGAGTCGCAGGACCATGAACTTGCCCTTTCGGGTCGTCCCGCAGCAATGCGTGAACCCCAGGAAGTCGAAGGTCTGCGGCTTGCCTTGTCCCTTGCGGCGTCGGTTCTCGTGGGCGAAGCGCCCGAACTCGATCAGCCGCGTCTTCTCGGGATGCAGCTTCAACCCGAACTGGCCCAGCCGCTCGGCCACCGCGCGCTGGAAGCGCTCGGCGTCATCACGGAACTGGAACCCCGCAACCCAATCGTCGGCGTAGCGCACGACGATCACGTCACCCCGGGCATGGCGCCCCCTCCACTGCTTCACCCACAGGTCCAACGCATAGTGCAGGTAGATGTTGGCCAGCAGCGGACTGATGCTCCCGCCCTGAACCGTCCCCAACTCACCTTGCGTGAGCCTGCCGTCCTCCAGCACGCCCGCGTGCAGCCATTTCTTGATCAGCCGCACCACGCGCGTGTCAGCCACGCGATGTTCGATGAACTTCACCAGCCAGTCCCTTTCGATCGTGTCGAAGAACTTGGCGATGTCCGCATCGAGTATCCAGTTCACCTTCCTTGCGCCCACACCCACCGCCACGGCATCCAGCGCGTTGTGCGCGCTGCGCCCGGGCCTGAAGCCGTAGCTGAACCCGAGGAAGTCCTGCTCGTAGATGGCGTTCAACACTTCGACCGTGGCACGCTGGACGAGCTTGTCCTCCAGCGCCGGCACGCCCAGCGGGCGCTTGCTGCCGTCGGCCTTGTCGATGTACACCCTCTTCACAGGCTGGGGCCGGTAGCCCCCTCGGGCCAGCCGCTCGGACAACTCCAGGAGATTGCCCTCCAGGTCCTGTCCGTACGTCTGCCAGGTCTGGCCGTCCACCCCGGCGGCCGCGTCGCGCTTGAGCGCGAGGTAAGCCGCCCGCAGGCGTTCGACCGCGTAGATGTGATGCAGCAGTCCCGTGAACCTCGCATCACGACGGCCCTTTGCCGTCTGTCGTATGCCATCGAGCGCGGTTCCCATGTCATAGACCCGCACCGATCTGCGGGACATGCGCGCCGCGATGGCATTTCCCTTGGCCTGCCGCCTTCCCTCCACCACCTCCGCCGCCGCAGGAGCTTCCCCCGCAGCCTTGTTCGGCAGCTTCTTCGGTACTACGCAGCAGTCCGACTTCCCGCGCCTGTGGCTCATCGTCGTACGCCCTTGGGCTTCACGATGCGCTCTGCAGCCAGCGCTTCCCAGCGCTGCGCAGAAGGACGCGGGATCTCCCGGTTCCCGAACAAAGTGCTTGCGTGCGTGCTCGGGGTCTTTGACCGCGCGGGGTCCGCCTCTGCCTCGCCAATGCGGCAGCGACGGTGTGACCTTCGGCATTCTCCTACTGCCTCGGCACCCCGGACCACCCGCAGCTGTCGCCACGGGGCATGTATTACGCGGCTCGATACCCGGCCCGCTCGTCCCCCTATCAACGCTTCGCCCACACCCTCGCGGATGTGCACGCATGACTCGGGGCCGCCGTAGCTGGCTAAGCCTTCAACGTATGAAACTTTCATTCACAACACTTTGCCGGTTTTGACCGGCGCACAGGAGACACAAATGCAACAATTCTGGAAGCTCGCCGATTCGAGCAAGACGGAGGCCGAGTTCATCGCCGACCGAAAGCTGAAGGAACTGCAGACCCTGCCCATCGAATCCCTGCGCAAAATCTTCGTGCAGTACCGATACTTCACGATCTACTACATTGCGGACATGGCCCTGCTGGTGCACCGCCTGCCATTTGGCAAGCTGCGATCTTTGCTCGCCGAGTTCCTGAGCGAAGAACTTGGCGATGGATCGCCCACCCATGCGCACCCAGACCTGTACGACAGTTTCCTTGCCAGCGTCGGCGTTGACGCCAGAGGGTGCCAGCCGATTCCGAGCAACGTGAAGCTGCTCGAAGGGATCAGTTCGTTGATGGAGACAGAGTCGTCGACTCAAGGTGTCGGTCTCCGCGGCCTAGGCGGCGAATGTTTGTGTCAGCTCTACCTCTCTGCCATGTACTCCCACTTCAGCCGCAATCCCGCAATCGAAGCTATGTCAGATCGCGTCGATTGGCGCTTCTGGAGAATTCATATCGGCGACGTCGACATCCAGCATCGGTTGAAGTTGCGCGCGGCCATCGATGAAGAAATCGCTCGTTCGCCCGAATGCGAGGATGAAATCCGGATCGGGTATGAAAAGAGCAAAGCCGCTTGGGATCAGTTCTGGACCAACATCTTCGAAGCCGAAATGGTGATGGACGCGTAGTGCCAGGGAGGCCATCAAAGTTGGGAGCTGGGGGCCGCTGATGGACAAAAATGGGCGGGAGCAAAAAAACTCAGGCGGGCCGGCAATGCACCGGCCCGCCCGATCGACGGTCAACTCGCGACGCCGCCTCAGCGCCCCAGATCGAAGCGATCGAGGTTCATCACCTTGGTCCAAGCCGCCACGAAGTCATCGACGAACTTCTTCTTGCCGTCGGCGCTTCCGTAGACCTCCGCGATCGCACGCAGTTGCGAGTTCGAACCGAAGACGAGGTCGATGCGCGTGCCGGTCCACTTGACCTTGCCGGTCTTGCGGTCGCGGCCTTCGAACTGCTCCTTGGCGTCCGAGGTGGGCTTCCACTCTGTGCCCATGTCGAGCAGGTTGACGAAGTAGTCGTTGCTGAGGGTGCCCGGCTTCTGCGTGAAGACGCCGTGCTTGCTGCCGCCGACGTTGGCGCCCAGTACGCGCAGGCCGCCGACGAGCACCGTCATCTCCGGCGCGGTGAGCGTCAGCAGTTGTGCCTTGTCGATCAGCAGTGCTTCGGCCGGCACGGCGAACTGTGCCTTGACGAAGTTGCGGAAGCCATCGGCCACCGGCTCCAGCACCGCGAAGGATTCGACGTCGGTCTGGTCCTGCGACGCATCCCCGCGGCCCGGCGAGAACGGCACGGTGACATCCTGGCCCGCGTCCTTGGCAGCCTTCTCGACGGCGGCATTGCCCGCCAGCACGATCAGGTCGGCCAGCGAGATCTTCTTGCCGCCGCTTTGCGCGGCGTTGAATTTCTCCTGGATGCCCTGCAGCGTCTGCAGCACCTTGGCGAGCTGGTCCGGCTGGTTGACGGCCCAGTCCTTCTGCGGCGCGAGACGGATGCGCGCGCCGTTTGCGCCGCCACGCTTGTCGGAACCGCGGAAGGTCGAGGCCGACGCCCATGCGGTCGAGACGAGTTGCGGCACGGTCAGGCCCGAGGCCAGCACGTCCTTCTTGAGCGCGGCGATGTCCTTCGCGTCGACCAGCGGATGGTCGACCTTCGGGATCGGGTCCTGCCAGATCAGTCGCTCGGCCGGCACTTCGGGGCCGAGGTAGCGGGCGATCGGCCCCATGTCGCGGTGCGTGAGCTTGAACCATGCGCGTGCGAAGGCATCCGCGAACTCGTCGGGATGCTCCATGAAGCGGCGCGAGATCTTCTCGAAGTCCGGGTCCATGCGCATCGTCAGGTCGGTGGTCAGCATGGTCGGCAGCACCTTCTTCGACGGATCGTGTGCGTGGGGAATGGTCGCCTGCGCACCCTTGGCCACCCACTGCTTCGCGCCGGCCGGGCTCTTGGTCAGCTCCCATTCGTAGCCGAACAGGTTCTCGAAGTAGCTGTTGCTCCACTTCGTCGGCGAGGTGGTCCAGGTGACTTCCAGGCCGCTGCTGATGGTGTCGGCGCCCTTGCCGGTGCCGTAGGCGCTCTTCCAGCCCAGGCCCTGCTCTTCGAGACCGGCCGCTTCGGGTACCTGTCCCACGTTGCTGGCCGGGCCGGCGCCGTGCGTCTTGCCGAAGGTGTGGCCGCCGGCGATGAGCGCGACGGTTTCCTCGTCGTTCATCGCCATGCGGCCGAAGGTGTCGCGGATGTCCTTGGCCGCGGCGATCGGGTCGGCGCTGGCTTCCGGGCCTTCGGGGTTGACGTAGATCAGGCCCATCTGCACGGCCCCGAACGGATTCTCGAGGTTGCGCGTCTTAGGGGGCGTCTGGCCGTCCTTGCCGTAGCGGACGTCGTCGGCCAGCCAGGTCGTCTCGCGGCCCCAGGACACGTCATGGTCCGGCTCCCACACATCGGGTCGGCCGCCGCCGAAGCCGAAGGTCTTGAAGCCCATGGTTTCGAGGGCCACGTTGCCGGAGAGGATCATCAGGTCGGCCCAGGAGATCTTCTGGCCGTACTTCTGCTTGATCGGCCAGAGAAGGCGACGGGCCTTGTCGAGGCTGACGTTGTCCGGCCAGCTGTTGAGCGGCGCGAAGCGCTGCTGGCCGCGGCCACCGCCTCCGCGTCCATCGCCGATGCGATATGTGCCTGCGCTGTGCCAGGCCATGCGGATGAAGAGCGGGCCGTAGTGGCCGAAGTCCGCCGGCCACCAGTCCTGCGAGTCGGTCATCAGGTCGGCGAGATCCTTCTTGAGCGCCGCATAGTCGAGGCTCTTGAAGGCCTTCGCGTAGTCGAAGTCGCCGTCGAGGGGGTCTGATTTGGAGGAATGCTGATGAAGCAGGTCGAGGCGCAGTTGCTGCGGCCACCAGTCGCGGTTGGTGGTTCCACCGCCGGCCCCGCTGAACGGGCACTTGGCTTCCGTCTTGTCTACAGTCTTTTCGCTACTCATGGATGCCACTCCTTAGGATGTATCGAGGGAGGAAAGGGCATTCTGTGACAGAAGCCGTTCGGGTGCGACCAAAAACGACTATGGCAACGATAGCAAGCGTTGACGGTCAGGCTGCCGGTGTGCTTGCCTACCTTCTGGCGCGCTGGATGCGCGGGAAGAACCACCTGCGGCTCGGCTTCGTCCAGAGCAGCGCGACCCCGATCAGGCACAGCAGCGCCTCGGCCGCTTCGAACAGCAGGTCGCCTTCGGCCACCGGCTGGTCGATCCCGCCGGTGACGAGGTCCAGGAGATTCGGCAGCTCGAGCACCAGCAGCAGGATGGTCAGCACGATGGCCGCCCACCGCGCCCGCCCGACGATGCGCCAGAGCAGGTAGGCGACCACCAGCATCACCGCCGCGACGACCATCAGCCCGTAGGCCTGGCCTTCGCCCGGCAGCTCGTTCAGCGCGATGAGCCAGGAGACCAGGTCGACAGCGAGCGCAACGGACAGAAGCGCGACCGCCACGTACACGGTCGTCGGCTTGCGGGAATAGTCAACAGGGGCCACCGGCCCTCCTTCGGAAACTGGGAAGGGCTTCATTTTGTCGCCAGCATCTACCTGCTTGCTGACAAGCCTGTGACCGGAATCCTTGAGCTCCACGTCGAAGGCCTGCTCGCGCGAAGGGTCGAGCGTGCGCAGGGTCGATTCGAAATGTTCGATATGCAGCGTGTCCTCGGGCCACGCGGCGCAATGGCTTTCGAGCGCCGACAGCATGCGACTTCGGGCCGCAGGGATACACCTGGTTACCCGTTTCGGGCATGGCGAGCAGCGCGGCCAGTCTATCTGCGCGGCATCAGCGCGGTGGCGGCCCCGGTCTACGACTTCACCGGCCGCGTGTGCGCGGTGATCACCGCGCTCGGCGCGAGCGGCGGCTTCGATCCCTCGGCCGACGGCGTGATCGCGACGGCGGTGCTGCGCGAAGCCGAGGCTACGAGCGCCAAGCTGGGCCACGCCCCATCAGCCGCAAACGCCCGGGGCAACTAGCGGCATGCGCCTACCCGAAGTCGGGCGGATGCGCCGGTGTCGGCACGGCATGGATGAGGGCAAGTTGGTTGGCATGAAAGTCCTCGTTCCACTCCTCCTGGCCGCTGCCGCCCTCGCCGGTTGCGTGGCTGTTCCCTACGACGCCGGTCCGCCGCCGGGCGCCTACTACAGCCGCCATGCCCCGCCGCCGCCGGGTTGGCGGCGCGACTACGACCGCGACGGCGTGCCGGACCGCTACGACCGCCTTCCGTACGATCCGTACCGCTACTAAGGTCTAGGTCTGGATGAACTCGCCGGGCGCCAGCCCGGACTGCGGCGGCTGCGCCTCGCCCATCATCTCGCGCAGCGTCGACTCGATCATGGCCGACATCGCATCGAGCGCGAGGTCGTTGGGCTCGGTGCCGAAGGGCTCCTCGATCTCCGCGCCCAATGCTTCGAGCGCGAAGAAGGTGTAGGCAATGAAGGCGACGATCACCGGCGTCGTCGGCCCGATCGCATCGACCAGCCCGAAGGGCAGCAGCACGCAGTACAGATAGATCGTGCGATGGATGATCACCGAGTAAGTGAACGGGATCGGCGTGCCAGCGATGCGCTCGCAGCCGCCCAGGGCTTCGGTCAGCCGGCCGAGCGGTATTTCCATGGCCTGCACCAGCGCCGGTGAGAGCTGGCCCGCCTGACGGCGGTCGCGCAGCCATTCGCCGGCCATCAGCAGCAGCATCGCCGGCTTGTAGAGCGCGGTCTGCAGGCGTGCGCAATCCTGCGCCGGAAGCAATCGTTCCAGATCGGCGCTCGGGTCCGTCATGCGCAGCTGGTGCCGCAGCGCATGCACGAACGCGATCAGCCGCGCCGCGAGCGTGGACGCATCCGATGGCGGATCGACCAGGGTCAGCGCCTGCCGCAGCAGCGCGCGCGTCTCGTTGAGGAGCAGGCCCCAGAGCGTGCGCGCCTCCCAGTAGCGCGCATAGCTCGTGCTGTTGCGAAAGCCCAGGAAGATCGCCAGGGTCAGGCCGATGAGCGAGAACGGCACGAAGTTGAGCGGGATCTTCCACGCGAACACGCGCCCGTGCAGCAGCGTGACGAGGATCGCGAAGGCGGTGGTCGCGAGCAGCTGGGGCAGGATCACCGGCAGCACCGAGCCGCGCCAGACGAACAGCATGCGGAACCAGTTCGGGCGCGGGCGGACGATCATGCGCCGGCTCAGCAGGTCACGCCGCCGTCCACGCGGCCGAGCCGGCGCGTGGCCATGCGCTCGGCGATCGCACGGCCGATGCCGCGCGACGAGCCGGTGATGATGGCGACCTTGCCGGCCAGCGAAAACAAGGGGGCGGACGTGGGCATCGATGTCTCCTTCTCGGTGTGGGCGGCGTGGGTTCCGCCCGATTGGAACGCACCGGCCCGCCGCGCGCCCGTCACCTATTTGTCTTGCTCGCGGATGCCCTTCCAGGTCTGCTCGTACGCCTCCGTGAGCCGCTGGTATTCGGCGAAGCCGTCGCCGGCGACCTGGTCGCGGCGGGTCTCGAAGTCCGGGCTGCGCTCGGCGAACTCCAGCTTCTCCTTGAGGTCCTTCAGGTCGCTGCAATAGGTGCGCAGCGCGATCCACAGCTCGCGCGGCGCATAGAAGGTCTTGACCAGCGTGACCAACGTCACCGCGGCGCTCAGCACCAGCACCACGTTGGTCGCGAGCGCGCCGAGTCCGGCGCCGCCTGCCACCTGGAATCCCGTGATCACGGTGATCGCCGCGGAGAGCACGGCGATCGCGAGCTGCGTCACGAAGCTCGACACCCGGTACCAGTTGGCGCGCGGCTCCCGGTCCCGCAGCTGCGCGTCGATCGCCTGGTAGACGTATTGCAGCTGAGTGGCCTGGGGCACCGGCGTGAGCGGCGCCACGCGCTGCGACGACGCCTCGAGGGCGGGTTCGACCTGCTGCGGCAGGTTTGAAGGATCAGCGGCCATGGACGACTCCTTCCTCGTTCCGGTCGGCCGGAAGTCCCCGCATCATCGCATCGAACCCGCCCGGGGGGCGGCCCGATACCCCGAACGGCCTAGAGGGGCGTGTTCATCCTAGGACCCGATCCGGATTGACACCCCGCCCGAAAGCCTGAACGATGCCCTACCCCACCTGCGCGAGGAGACGGCGATGCAGAAGAAGGTCGGTGTCGAAGCCATCAACGTGCGTTCGGGAACCACGACGCAGGCGAACAACATCCTCGCGACGCTCGAACTCGGGCACCCGGTCGAGGACCTGGAAGACGGGCCTGCGGGCTGGGTGCATGTGCGCACCGACGTCGAGGGCAGGGAGATCGAAGGCTTTTCGGTCAGCGAACTCCAGAAGACCGCGGCCTGGAACCCGCCGCCGCAGCCCACCTTCCGTCCGCTCGAAAACGATGCGCGCGAGGCGCTGGCCGATGCGGCCATCGCGCAGTGGATCCGCTTCGACCACGGCAACGGGCAGGAGAACAAGGAACCCTTCAGCAGCTTCATCGGCGCGATGTGGAAGCACTTCGGCCAGAACTTCACCGGCAAGAACCAGGACATGCCCTGGTCGGCGGTCGCGATCTCGCTGATGGTGCGCAATGCCGCGGCCAAGGGCTTCGAGGCCTACGGCAACTTTCCGGAATCGACGGGGCACGCGCGCTACATCTGGTCCTCGATCCGCGCCATGGCGAGCGGCGACATGACATCCACCTTCTGGGGCGTGCGCCGCGACAACCAGAAGCCGCTGGTCGGCGACATCATCGCGAACTGGCGCAGCGATCCGCACAGCTACGACCAGTTCCTCGCCGCGCCGCAGAACCCCGAGTGGCCCAGCCACACCGACATCGTGGTGGCGGTCGGGCCGAACCTGTGCCTGGCGATCGGCGGCAACGTCCGCAACACGGTCTACGCCACGCGCTACCAGCTCGACAACGGCGGCTTCCTGTCTGCGAACCAGCGCATCGCAGACGGCAAGCTCGTAGGCGAGGTCATCGCGCTGATGTCGAACCGCGCCTGACGCACCTCTGCGGCTGAGCAAACCTCAGGTTTTCACCACTTTTGCGGCCGGGCCCGTTGGTGCAGCATGCACCGGGTTGGTCGTTCCAGGTTGCGAGTCAACGCGAGGAATGAGGGTGGGAACCCTTACTTCATGAGTTTTACGCAACACCGACGAAGTCCGAACCAAGCTCGCCGACGAAATGACGAGTATTTCAACGGAACGTCGAAAACCAGGCCGCACAATGACGATGTGTCGCCTACACCCTGACCGACTCCAGTCCTAGACTTCGGCTGCCAGGGAAACGGTGTTTCCAAATCAAACAATGGCGAGCTTTTTGCTAGGAGATGTTGCCGTGATAACGAAACGATTTTTCTTGAACGCCCTGGTCGCGCTCGCGTCCCTCGGCACGGTCGGGATCAGCGCTGCGCAGGATGCCGAATCCACGATGGCCCGCGTTCAGCGCACCAAGGTTCTTCGGGTCGGCGCCGTCGCGGGAGCCGTTCCCTACTTCAACAAGGACCTGGCCAGCGGAAAGTGGGAAGGCTTCGGCCCCGACTTCGCCGAAAGCCTCGCCAAGAAGCTGGGTGCCAAGGTCGAGTACGTCGAGACGACCTGGGGCAACGCGGTCCTGGACCTGCAGTCCAACAAGATCGACGCCATGTACGGGATGGCGCCCACGCCCGCCCGCAGGGAAGTGGTGAACTTCACCGACACCCTCTTCGACAACACGTACACGGTCGTCTGTCGCAAGGGCTTTCCCTCGAAGTCCTGGGAAGAACTGAACGCTCCGGGCAACAAGATCGTGGTCGATGTCGGTTCCAGCCACGACCAGCTCGCCTCGAAGATCCTGACCAAGGCCGACGTGACGCGCCTGGAAAACAGCGGCGCAGCGACCTTGGCGTTGCAGTCCGGCCGTGCGGATTGCCAGATCCTGGTGGTCCTGCTTGCGCAGCCGCTGTTGGTCAAGCGCGCCACGCTCGGGACGATGTACATCCCGCAGCCGGTGTACACCGCCCCCGTGAGCATCGGCATCCGCAAGGAAAGCGACCCGGCATTCCAGAAGGCGGCCAACGAATGGCTGGCGGATGTTCGAGCCAAGGGCGAAGTTCGAAAGGTCATCCTGACGAACATGGAAAAGCTCGCCGGCGTGCCCGAGAGCGCCTTCCCGCCAGAAGTCAAATTCTGAGGGCTCGGCCATGCAACACGTCGAGTCAGATCCGGAAGCGAACAACCGCTCCGTGTTCGGCGTCGCGGCAGGCGTGCTCGTGACGGCGCTCGCCCTGTGGGCCCTGGTTCGCCATTTCGGCGGCGGTGCGGCAGGTACGGGCTACGACTGGGACTTCGGATCCCTCTGGAAGTACCGCAATCTGCTGGCTTCAGGCCTCGGGTACACCCTCCTCTTCACCATCGTGTGCGTGGCGCTCGGCCTGGCCGTCGGCCTCGTGGCCGGCCTGGGCCGCCTCTCGACCAATCCCGTCATCACGACGCCCCTGCGGGCCTACGTCGAGGTCTTCAGGTGCACGCCGGTCCTGGTGCAACTCGTGTGGTTCTACTACGCCCTGCCGGTCCTGACCGGCATCGAGTTGTCGGCCGTGGCCGCTGCGACGCTGTGCCTTGCGCTGTACGGCGGTGCGTTCTACTCCGAGATCATCCGGGGCGGCATCATCTCGATCGATCCTGGCCAGACGGAAGCCGCCAGGGCGATCGGCATGACCCGCTTTCAGCTGATGCGACGAATCATCCTGCCCCAGGCGTTCAAGAAGATGACGCCGCCGCTGATGAACCAGTCGATCATGCAGCTGAAGAACACATCGCTGTTGTCCGTGCTTGCCGTGCCGGACCTGTTGTACCAGGGCCAGGTCATCGCGCACGACAACTATCGTCCGCTCGAGGTCTACACCTTCACCGCGATCGCCTACTTCGCCGTGCTCTTCCCGGTCACGATCTGGGTCAAGCGCCTGGAATACGGCTCTGGCCCGAAGGAGGCCTGAATGTCCCGCCCCGTCATCGAGATTTCCGGCCTGAAAAAGTCCTTCGGAAGCAATGCGGTCCTGAAGGACATCAACCTCCAGGTCGACCGCGGCCAGGTCGTCGCCCTCATCGGCCCCTCCGGATCCGGCAAGTCGACGCTTCTGCGCTGCATCAATCTGCTGTCGGTGCCCAATGCGGGCCGCATCACCGTCGGCGAACAGACCATCGAGTTCAACGGCAGGCAGACCACCTTGCCGAAGGAGAAGAGCCTCGCCAGGTTCCGGGCATCGACCGGCATGGTCTTCCAGCACTTCAATCTCTTTCCTCACATGACGGCGCTTCAGAACGTCATGGAAGGACCGGTCACCGTGCTGAAGATGCCGAAGGCCGAAGCGGAGGCCAGAGCGCGCGACCTCCTGGGCAAGGTGGGCCTCGCCGAGCGGGCCGACTACCATCCCGACAAGCTGTCCGGAGGCCAGAAGCAGCGGGTCGCCATCGCGAGGGCGCTGGCGATGAAGCCGGCCGTCATGCTCTTCGACGAAGCCACCTCGGCGCTGGACCCGGAACTGGTCGGCGAGGTGCTCAACGTCATCAAGGGCCTCGCCAAGGAGGGCATGACCATGATTCTCGTCACGCACGAGATCGCCTTCGCGCGTGAAGTCGCGGACCAGGTGATCTTCATGCGCGACGGCGTGGTCGCGGAGTGCGGTCCGCCTTCCGTGGTGATCGACAACCCTCGGCAGGAGTCGACCCGCGCGTTCCTCGGTCGCTTCAAGGCGTCGGAACAAAACGTCGTTCCGATGCGCTCTGCGGCCGCGGCCGCCGCCTGAACTCCTTCAGCGGTGCGTCGATCGCGGCTGCACGGCCTTGGCCTCTTGAACCAGCCAGTCGCGGAAGGCCAGTGCGAGCGGGTTCTGGCTGCCGGCGTCGGGCAGCACGACGTAGTACGCCTGCTGGGTGACCAGGACCTCGTGCGACAGAAGGACCAGGCGCTCGGATTGCAGTTCTTCCTCGACCAGGAAACGCGGCACCAAGGCGACTCCATGACCGCTCGCCGCGGCCTGGACCAGCATCGAGAACTGCTCGTAGCGTGGTCCCCGCATCGCGGCTGAGGTCGAGACACCCACCTGATCGAACCATTCCGCCCATTGGGTGGGACGGGTCGACTGCTGAAGCAGTGTTTCGCCGGGCAAGTCCGCCTTGGTCCGAATGCGATGCCGCCGCTTGAATTCCGGGCTGCAAACCGGCAGCACGCTCTCCGCGAGCAGATAGGTGCAGGACGCCTCGGGCCAGAAGTCCTCACCGTAGTGGATCGCCGCGTCGAACGGCTCCCGATGGAAATCGAAAGGCTCCGTCTTGCTTGCGTAGTTGACGATGACCTTCGGAAACCGAGCGACGAACCGGCTCATGCGAGGAATCAACCAGCGCGTGGCGAACATCGGCAGCACGGCGAGATTCAGCACCTCGCCAACCCCTCCGAGGGTCATCACCTTCTGGGTCGCCTGGGAAACCGACTCCATTGCGCCGCGCAGCTCCGCTGCATACACGCGCCCCGCATCGGTGAGAACGACGCGCTGACGGACCCGATGGAACAGGACCGTGCCGACCTGGTCCTCCAGCTGCTTGATCTGGCGCGAAACAGCGCTTTGCGTGAGGTGCAGCTCCTCGGCGGCGCGCGAGATGCTGCCGTGTCTGGCCGCGCACTCGAAGGCCATCAGCACGCCCATCGACGGCAAAAAATCGCGTTTGAACATCTTGCGCCTGACGTATGAAACCCGAGGCAAGGGCCGGAGCGCTTCCTATGAGTGTCCAGCCCACTTCATTCCATTTGAACATGATTTCGTTCGAAATGAACGATATCCGAACGCCGCGTCCGCCGCGATAGTGAAGGCCTCGGGACCCCGCCCCATCGATCGCCCTCCCTCATTCGACCAGCCACTGCCATGCTGCGCACCAGCCCCGTCCATCCCGATGAATTGCGCGCGATGTTCTCGCGCGCGCTGTCAGCCATGTATCGCGCCGAGGTCCCCCTGTACGGCACGCTGCTGGACCTGGTGGCCGACATCAACGCCGAATGCCTGCACGAGTCGCCGAGCCTGGCCAAGCAGATGAACAGCACGGGCCAGCTTTCCGGCCTGGACATCGAGAGGCACGGCGCGATCCGTCTGGGCACCGCCCAGGAGCTCTCCATGATGGCCCGCCTGTTTGCGCTGATGGGCATGGAGCCGGTGGCCTACTACGACCTGGCCCTGGCGGGAATTCCCGTTCACGCCACCGCGTTTCGACCGACGAGCGATGCCGCACTCGCGCACAGTCCCTTCCGCGTCTTCACCTCGCTCTTGAGGCTGGACCTGATCGCCGACGCGGCCTTGCGCGAGGAAGCCGCGCGGATTCTGAGCCTGCGCCAGATCTTCACGCCGCGCTGCGTCGAACTCATCGAGCAGGCCGAGCGCGAAGGCGGGATCGCTTCGGATGTGGCCGAGGAATTCATCGCACAGGCCCTGGAGACATTCCGCTGGCACAGCGAGGCGACGGTCGACATCGAGACCTACAGGAAGCTACGCGCCGCGCACCCCCTGATTGCCGATGTCGTGTGCTTCAAGGGGCCGCACATCAATCACCTGACGCCGCGCGTGCTGGACATCGATGCCGCGCAGTCCGAAATGCGCCGTCGCGCGATCCATGCCAAGGACAGGATCGAGGGCCCGCCGAGGCGCAAGCATCCGATCCTGCTGCGCCAGACCAGCTTCCTCGCGCTGGAGGAGCCGATTCGCTTCCCGGGCAAGCAGCCGGTGGCCGGCACTCACACGGCGCGCTTCGGGGAAATCGAGCAGCGCGGAATCGCGCTCACGCGCAAGGGCCGCGAGCGCTACGACAAGTCCCTGGCTGCGGCGCTTCGAGCCGAACGCGACGGGGTGCCGATGGAAGAAGCGCTGGCCGTGGCTTTCGCCGAGTTTCCCGATGATCTCGATACCTTGCGCCGCGAAGGCCTGGCGTTCTTCCGGTACGCGGTCGACGCGCGGGCGGCCGCCGGCCTCCCGTCGCCGGACACGGAGGCCGACGAACTCGTCGAGCGGGGTTGGCTCACCGCGCAACCCGTCCTCTACCAGGACTTCCTGCCGGTCAGCGCTGCCGGGATCTTCCGCTCCAACCTGGGCAAGCGCGACGACCAGAGCTATGCGATCGGCGGCGACAAGGTTGCATTTGAAGCGGCGCTGGGCCGTGAAGTGGTGGACGAGTTCGTGCTGTATCAGGCTCAACAGGACACGTCTCTCGAGCAGAGCCTTTTGCAGCTGCGCCGCTTTCGCACTGCGTCGGTCGGCTGATCGAAGACATTCCAGGGACCCACTCCACCATGGCCGCTCCATCGTTCATCAGCCCGAGGTACGCCAACGCTCCGGGCTCTCCGATCCGGGAACTCAAGCGCTTCTCCGAGCGCCCCGGAATGATCTCTTTCGCCGGCGGCTACCCGGACCCCGGGCTCATGGACGCGCAGGGCCTGCAAGCCTGCCTCGCCCAACTGGAGCCGGCCGAATTCGCGCGCGCACTCGAATACGGCGGCACCGAAGGCGACCCTTCCTTGCGCGCCGAACTCGCTCGCCTCTCGCGAGCTCGAGGCCTCGACGCCCGGCCGGAAGACGTGCAGGTGCTCAGTGGTTCGCAACAGGGCATCGATCTGCTTGCGCGAACCTTGCTCTGCCCAGGCGACACCGTGCTCGTCGAGGCCCCGACCTATCCTGCAGCGCTGTCGGCCTTCCGCTTCGCCGGAGCGACAGTGCACCAAGTCCCGATGGATCAGCAAGGACTGGACATTGCAGCGCTCGAGTTCGCCATGGCCGCTCACAAGCCGAAGCTCCTGTACACGGTGCCCACGTTCGGCAACCCGACCGGGCTGACGCTCGCGGCCCATCGCCGCCAGGCGGTGGCCGAGCTTGCCGTGCGCTACCAATGCCTGGTGATCGAGGACGACCCCTACGGCGAGTTGTATTTCGACCAGGCCCCGCCGGCGCCGATCCATGCGGCGAGGAATGCAGTCCAGGGCGCAGAGGAAGTGCTGATCTACCTGGCCTCGCTGTCCAAGACGATGGCACCGGGCCTGCGGGTGGGCTGGATGCTCGGCCCGGCGGCGATCCGTCGCGCGTGCGTCCTGGCCAAGCAGGTCGATGACATGCACGCTTCGACGCTCACCCAGACGGCCGCGGCGCGCTACCTGAAGTCCGGCGCCTTCGAACGGCATCTGCCGACCTTGCGCGAAAGCTATCGCGCGCGCGCCATGGCCCTCTTCGGGGCGCTCGAGGAACAGTTCGGGAACCGTATCGAGATGCCCGAGCCGCAGGGCGGCATGTTCATGTGGGGCCGCGCGCCAGGCGTCTGCGCGCAGGACTGGCTGGCCGCCGCGATCGAGCACGGCGTCATGTTCGTTCCCGGCGCCGCTTTCTTCGCCGAGGCCTCGGACCCCGCGTTCTTCAGGCTTTCCTTCGCCACGCAGGACACCGCCGGCATGCGGGAAGGCGCTGGGCGCCTGTCCAATGCGATGCGCCAATTGAGGCTGCGATAAGGCTCGAGGAGGACGATCTTCCGGAATGCAAGAATGGTGTCTTTCGCACGAGGAGCTGCAAGGCCATGGACCTTCGCCTGGACGACATCGACCGCCATCTTCTGAGCCTGCTGCAAGCCAATGCCAGGGAACCCGCGGCCAATCTCGCGCGAAAACTGAAGGTCGCACGCACGACCATCGTGGCGCGAATCGCTCGCCTGGAGCGAGAAGGCATCGTGGCAGGCTACGGCGTGCGGCTGGGCCAGCGCGTCGAGCATGCCGCCGTGCGCGCCTTCTGTGGCATCAGCGTCAACGCGCGCAGCGCGTCGGCGGTCATCCGGGCCCTCGAGCGTCTGCCGGAAGTCGAGGAGGTGTGGGCGGTGAGCGGCCAGTACGACTACATGGTGTTGTTCCGCTGCGAGACCCCCGAGCAGCTCGATGCACTGCTGGACCAGATCGGCCTCATCGACGGTATCAGCCAGACCCATACCTCGCTGGTCCTCAGCCGCAAGATCGACCGGCGAAGTTCCGTCACCTGACCCAATCGCCCACGGCTCGACTTTCATCATGGCCTCATCCCCACATCGCGGCTTCCTCGGCGTGTTGATGCTCGATACCAACTTCCCGCGTCCGCCGGGGGACATCGGGAATGCCGAGACCTTTGAAAGGGCGGGAATCCCGGTTCGCTATTCGGTGGTGCGCGGGGCCTCGCCCCAGCGCATCGTCCGCGACGCGGATCCGAGCTTCCTGCGGCCGTTCATCGACGCAGCAAGCGCGCTGGTGAACGAAGGCGCGGTCATGCTGTCCACGAGCTGCGGCTTTCTTGCCGCCTACCAGGATGCGTTGGCGGATGCGGTAGCTGTCCCCGTGATCACTTCGAGCATCCTGCAATGCCGTGACCATGCCCTGCCCGGGATCGTCACCATCGATGCGGCCTCGTTGACGCCGTCCATCCTGGCGACCGCCAAGGTCCCGGCCGGCACGCCCGTACAGGGCGTCGAACCCGGCTGCGAGTTCCACACGCGGATCCTCGGCAATCATGCCGAGCTCGATTTCGGCAAGGCGCAAGCCGATGTCGTGAATGCCGCCAGGGCCCTCGTGGCCGCCCATCCGAATGTCGAGACCATCGTGCTCGAGTGCACCAACATGCCGCCCTACCGCGAGGCCGTGGCGAGGGCGACAAGGCGAAGCGTGTTCGACGTCGAAACGCTCGTGATCTCGCGCTGGCGCGAACGCTTGGGTTCGCTTACTTGAGAAACTGCCGGGGCCGCAAGGCGCTGTAGGCCCAGTTGATCAGCGTGTTGACGTCGAACACCGGCAAGCGGGCTTCAGCCGCCACGTCGGCACTGAACGGGCACATGTTGGTGCACTCGAAGAGGATGGCGCCGGCGTCCGGGCAACTCTTCAGGAACGCCCTCGTCATCGCCAGCATCTCTTCGCGCAGCACGTCCGTGTCGAGCTGGTCGCGCCCGCCGATGTAGGTGGCCGGAAAGACGGCATCTGCAGGCATGCCCTGGACATAGGTCGGGATCTGATACCAATTTGCGTTCAATAGATTAGATATCATGTCTGTCCACGTACTTCAAGGAGTCGTGGATGAAGAGTCTGATCGTTGGGGATAAGGCGACCGTGATGCGCTTGGCAGAACGGCTCAAGCAAGCCGACAGCCATGCGCAGTACCAGCGCATCCAGTGCGTGCTGATCAGGGCCACGCTGGGCAGCTCGGCCGCGCAGATTGCACAGTTGCTGGGTTGGTCAACCACCACCGTGCATGTGATGCACTCTCGATGGGCCAAGGAAGGTGATGCCATCTTCGATCTTCGAGGCCGCGGTGGCAGACACCACCAGCATTTGAGCGCCGAACAGGAGCAGGAGTTGCTGGCACCCTTCGTCGAACGCGCACAGGCAGGCGGGATGTTGACGGTAGCTGAGATCCAGCAGGCCTACCAGAAGCAACTCGGCAAGGCGGTGGCGCCCTCGACGATCTATCGGCTGCTCGACCGTCACGGCTGGCGCAAGGTCGTGCCCCGGCCCCGGCATCCCAAGGCGGACGTCGCGGCACAGGCCGCCTTTAAAAAAACTCCGCCGCCAGGTACGCCAAGAGGTCGTGCGCCAGGCTGAACAAGGTCGCGCGGTGCGGCTGATGTTCCAGGACGAGGGGCGATTCGGATTGCTGGGCACGCCGCGTCGCTGCTGGGCGCCACACCGCATTCGACCTGTCGTCGGCGCTCGCCTGGAGCGCAAGTACATCTATGCCTTCAGTGCCGTCAGCCCACACGACGGCGTGATGGACAGCCTCGTGCTGCCCTGGGTGAACGCCGAGACCATGTCGCTATTCCTGGCCGAGGTCGCCCAGCGCCATGTCGAGGAATTCATCGTGATGGTCATGGACCAGGCGGGCTGGCATCTGGCAGGTCAACTCGCGGTCCCGGATCACATGCGACTGATCTACCTGCCTCCGTACAGCCCCGAACTCAACCCGGCCGAGCATCTGTGGGAGGCGATTCGCGAGGACTGCTTTGCCAACCATGTCTTCGCCAACCTCGACGCCGTCGAACGCGCCCTCACGACAGGGCTGGTGGCGCTCGAATCAGATCACGAGAGAACCCGATCGATGACCGGTTTCGATTGGATAACTTCTATATCTTTGAACGCAACTTAGTATGATCCATCGACCAGCCGACACCCTTGAAATGATCGTCATTGAGATGGTGCGCACGCTCCGTGAAGACACCGATCACTTTTCCGGGCGGCAGAAGCGCGTGAATCAAGGGTGCCTGCAGCAGGCTGGACACCAGCACGGGCACGTTCACCGCCGCCGCCAGATGCTTCTGGAACGGAGCGAGGAAGCCGCAACTCGTCGTGATGCATTGCACGCCCTCCCGCTCGAGTTCGCGCGCCGCGGAGATGAACGGCTCCAGAAGATCCGGCCAAGGTGAGTCGCCCATGATCTTCGCGGTGTCGGCGCCTTGCACCGTCTTGTAGCGAACCGGGAAATCGAATGTCAACGCATTGCCGATGTCCCCCCTGGGTCGTGGAAACCGCGTGTCGAGCATCAGCACGCCGACCGGCTGTTCGTAATTGGTGAAACCGCCTTTAAGGATCATTCGAATACTCCAAGTGACAAGGAATCAAAGGCCCCATCGCGACGGCGCAAAGGGGGCCACGTCGATCTTGCTTTGCGCCCCTTCCAGCATGTCGGCCAGTATCTGGGCCGTACCCGGGCCCGTACTGAGACCAATATGCTGGTGACCGAACGCGAACCAGAGAGACGGGTGCGAGCGACAGGGTCCGATGGCGGGCCGGCTGTCCGGCAGCGTCGGCCGGCTGCCGAGCCAAGGCTCCGACTCGCGACGCTCGGCCAGCGGGAAGGCTTCGCGCGCGGCCTTCTCGGCCAGCGTCAGTTGCGCATCGCTCTTGGGCGCATCCAGATCGGCAAGCTCGACGCCGGTCGACATCCGCATGCCCATTTCCATGGGCGCGAGCACGTAGCCGCCGGCGGTGTCGTAGATGGGCCGCCCCAAAGTGGCACCGCCTTCAGCATCGAAATGCCTGTGATAGCCGCGTTCGTAGGCCATCGGCACGGACAGTCCGAGGCTCTTTCGCAGGAACTCTCGTGACCAGGGGCCGAGCGCCACGACGACGTGCCGGGCGCGCAGAGCATCGCCCTGGCCGAGCGAGATCTGCCAGTCTTCATTCAGCCGCGCGAGCCCGTTGACCTGGGCTCGCACGATCCGGCCACCGCGAACGACGAAGAGCTCCGCATAGGCGTTCACCACTGCGCCCGGGTTGTCGACCGAGGCGGCGTCCTTGATCCACAACGCCCTGGCGAAGATCGGTTTGAGGCTCGGTTCGAGCGCACGGATGTCGGCAGGCTGGAGAACCTGCGTGGCGACGCCGAACTTGTCCAGGGTGTCGCGGGTCAGCCGGCTTGCCTCGAACGCCTGTTCGGACCGATACAGAAAGAACCATCCATTGGTTCGGAGGCGCCCTTGGGCGCCGGCCTCCGGCAACCAGCGACCATGAAGATCTGCGGACAGTTTGATGAGCGAATCGAGTGCCGCCGTGGTCTCTTCGAAGCAGGCCCGCCTTGCGCTGTAGAGGAAGCTGGCGGCCCAGCGCCCATTGCGAATGAGGAACGCGGGGTCATAGCGCAGCTGGACGCTGGTGTTGCGCACCAGCCGGGGCAGGGACGACCACAGTCCCGGATTGTTCATCGGCATGAGGGAGCTGCGCGCAAAGACGCCGGCGTTCCCGTACGAGGTTTCCTGGCCTGGCGCGGACCTGTCCAGCAACACCACGTCCCAGCCTCTGCGCTGCAACTCGAGGGCGCAGCTGACGCCGATCATTCCCGCACCCAGGACCGCCACTGTCTTCTTCATTCTTCCATTCTCGTTCCGGCGGCGGCTCGGGAGGCGATCGGGTCCCCGATGCGATCAACCGAAGTTGATGCCTTGAGCCAGCGGCAATTCCTTCGAGAAATTGATGGTGTTGGTGGTGCGGCGCATGTACTGCTTCCAGGCGTCCGAACCGCTCTCGCGGTCACCGCCGGTTTCCTTCTCTCCGCCGAATGCGCCGCCGATCTCGGCGCCGCTCGGGCCGATGTTGACATTGGCCATCCCGCAGTCCGAGCCGGCCTCGGAGATGAACAATTCGACTTCCTGCATGTCGGTGGAAAAGATGCAGGACGACAGGCCCTGCGGCACATCGTTGTTGAGCGCGATGGCCTGTTCCAGGTCATCGTAGGTCAGCACGTAGAGCAGCGGTGCGAAGGTCTCGTGCTTCACGATGGCCGTCTGGCCCGGCATGTCGACGATCGCCGGCTCGACGAAGAATCCACTCGGATATTCCTTTTCGAGCACGCGCTTGCCGCCGCGCAGCAGCTTGCCACCCTCGGCCTGTGCCGTCTCGAGGGACTGCTGCATGGCCGTGTAGGCAGCTTCGTCGATCAGCGGCCCCACGAGATTGCCGGGCGAGAGAGGATCGCCGATCCGCAGGTTGCCGTAGGCCTTGAGGACGCGCTCCAGCAGCGCATCCTTGACACTGCGATGCACGATCACCCGCCGCAGCGAGGTGCAGCGCTGACCGGCCGTTCCCACCGCCCCGAACAGGATGGCGCGCAGGGCCATGTCCAGGTCGGCTGCGGGCGTGACGATCATCGCGTTGTTGCCGCCCAGTTCCAGGATGCGTTTGCCGAAGCGGCCGGCCACCTTGGGGCCCACGATGCGACCCATGCGCGTCGAACCCGTGGCCGAGACGAGGGGAATCTTCGGACTCTCGACCAGGGCCTCGGCCAGGGGCGTGCGACCCACCACGATCTGTGCCAGGCCATCGGGTGCGCGGCCGCCGAACCTGGCAATCGCGCGTTCCAGCGCCTTGAAGGTCGCCATGCCCGAAAGCGGCGCCTTCTCCGAAGGCTTGAAGATCACCGGGTCACCGCACACGAGGGCCAGGGCGGCGTTCCAGGCGAACACGGCGCTGGGGAAATTGAACGCCGTGATGACAGCGACGGGACCCAGCGGGTGGTACTGCTCCATGATCCGGTGCCCGGGGCGCTCGGAAGCGATGGTCTTGCCATGGAGCTGGCGCGACAGGCCGAGGGCGAATTCGCAGATGTCGACGCCTTCCTGCACCTCGCCCAGGCCTTCCTCGACGATCTTGCCGACTTCCTTTGAAACGATGTGGCCGATGTCCTGCTTCGCCGCACGCAACTCTTCGCCCCATAGGCGAACGAGTTCGCCGCGCACCGGCGCCGGCACGCTGCGCCACTTCAGGAAGGCAGCGTGGGAACGGTCGATGACGGCCTGCATGGATGCGGCAGGGGTTTCGTGAACCTGGGCCAGGACGGCGCCATCGATCGGCGAGCGAACGGTGAGGCTGCCTTCGGTGTAGTCGGCGGCCTTGAAGCCGCAGCGCTCGAGCACGGACTTGAATTCAGGCATGGCGATTCTCGAAATTTTGATGGTGAACGAAGTTCAGAGATAGGCGACGTCCTCGGGCTTCAACGCCAGGGGATCGCGGCCCTTCTTGTTGAGCCACGAGTAGACGGGCGGCACCCGATCGGCCAGCGATTCCACGCGGATGTCCATGAGGCAGGGGCCGTCGTAGGCGAAGGCTTCGTCGAGTGCCAGGGCCAGCTGCTCGGGCGTTTCGACCGTCCAGGACCTGATGTCGAAGGCTTCGGCGATGGCCTGGCCGCGCGCAGGCAGGAAGTCGACGCCGAAGCACTCCTGGTGGCCCTTCAGGCGATGCAGGCCCTTGATCCAGCCGAAGCAGCCGTTGTTGAACAGCATCAGCAATGCCGGCACCTTCTTGCGCACCAGCGTTTCCAGCTCGCCGACGCTCATGTTGAAGGAGCCGTCGCCGAACATGCCGATCGGCCGGCGGTTGCGGTCTGCGTACCAGGCACCGACCACCGCCGGGATGGCCGAACCCAGGCCGCCGAAGGCGCGCGGGATCACGAAGCGCGTGCGGCGATCGCCGATGCGCAGGAAGCGCGTCATGTACGGGGTCGGCGTGCCGGCGTCACAGAGGATGTGCACGGCCTTGCCGCAGGCGTCCAGCCGCTTGTTGAATTCCTGCACCACGCGCTCGGGGCGCAGGGGAAGCTCGCCCGAGTTCAGGACCTCTTGTGCATGCGCCCAGAAGTTCGAGCGCCAGCTGTTGAGCTGGTCGACCCACGGCTGGTGACGGGACCGATCGAAATCGGGCGATGCCGTCCTCAGGATCTGTTGCAGGACGAGCTGCGCGTCGCCGGCGATCGAGAGCAGGTTCTCATAGTTGTTCGCCAGGCGCTCGGGGTTGATGTCGATCTGGACCACGCGCTTGTCGAGCGACGACTTGGGGAAGGTCCAGCCCACAGTCACGACGGAGCCCATGCGCGAGCCCACGAAGATGCTCAGGTCGGACTCCTCGAGCGCGCGATTGGCATGCGGGTGGAAGCCGTTGTCACCGATCACGCCGATGGCGAGCGGATGATCATCGGGCAGCACGCCTTGACCCGTGATGGTGTTGACCACCGGTATGTTCAGGGCTTGCGCCACTTCGGTGAGCGCGCTGCCGGCGCAAGAGCGGTTCACACCACCGCCCGCGACAAAGAGCGGCTTGCGCGCGGAAGCCAGCAGTTCGAACAGGCGCTCGAGCTTGCCGGGAGCGGGGCCCATCGGGAAGGCCGGGAAGGTCTTGCACTCCTCTTCGGCGTGCAGCGAGATCCTGGCCGGGTCGACCTCTGCCAGCAGCATGTCCTCGGGGATCTGCAGGTGAACGGCGCCAGGCGTGCCCGAGCAGGCCACGCGGAAGGCACGGCGGATGATCTCGGGCAGCTTCTCGGCCGACTTGACCTGCACCGACATCTTGGTCACGGGTTCGAAGAGCCTGGCGCAATCCAGCTCCGTGATCATCCCGCGCCCTTCACCCGGCAGCGGCAGGTCGATCGTCAGCAGGATCACCGGGACCGAGGACGCGTTGGATTCGGCAACCGGCGGCAGCGAGTACATGGCGCCTGCACCCGACGGACACTCGAAGATGCCCGGCTTGTCGGTCAGGCGGGCGTAGGCATCGGCCATGAACCCGGCCGAGCGCTCATCCCGGGCCATCACGTGTTCGATCTCGTCCTTGCGGCGCTGCAAGGCCTCGTAGAACGGAACGTTGGTGTCGCCCGGCACGCCGAACAGCACATCCACACCGTAGTTGATCAACATTTGCACGAGTACGTCGGCGCCAAGCATGATTCTTTGGGTTTCCCGGTTGGTTGAAGTAGAGGGTCGAGCGGTGCCCGAGGAGCGCATGCTCCCCGGCCCGGGTCGTGTCTTTTTTCAGCAGGTCAGGCCAGTGCCTGTTCGCGTTCGGCAGAGACGGCGAGGCTCGCGTAGTAGTGGCCGACCTTGGTGGAAAGGAAATCGGCGAGCGACACCTGCTCCTGCCCGACGAACCCGCGCTGCGGCAACTTGCCTTGCTGCAGGAGTTCGAGGACGCCGACCACGCCGGCCGCGGTCGTGAGCTCGATGGCGGTGCGGGCCTTGCCGCGCAGGCGCGATCCGAACACCCGCGCCACGCGGGTCTGCTGCTCGAAGCGGCCGTCGCGCATGCCCGAGGCGGAAGCGAAAAGAATGACCACGTCCTCGCGGCTGTGCGGGACCGCATGCTCCAGCACGTCCCTGAGCAGTTCGCGACGCTCGATGAGCCGCAGGTCATGCAGCAGGAAATTCATCGCGTCGCGATGGCCCGGATAACGGATCGTCTTGTAGTCGAGATTGCGGACCTTGCCTTTGAGCGTTTCGCACAAGGTTCCCAGCCCGCCCGAGGTGTTGAAGGCTTCGAAGGATTCGGCGTCCAGCGTGAAGGTTTCGTGACCTTCCATCGGCTGAACCGACACCAGCTCCCCGTTCACGATGGCGTCGCAGGGATTGCAGTATTCGTTGATGACGCCGTCGATGCTCCAGGTGAAGTTGTAGCGCAGGCTGTTGGTCGCGTTGCGCGTCAGGGCGCCCACGCGCAGGCGCAGGTCGTAGAGCTCGTCGAAGCGACTCGCCAGATCGGCGCCCAGCATTCCGATGACGCCGGGCGCGAGGCCGCTTTGCGGCATGAGCGTGGACCTCGCGTCCTTGCCAAGCTCGCGGATTGCCCGCGTGGCGGCCACGTCTTCGGTCAGATCGAAGTAGTGGACGCCTTGCCTGGCCGCGGCCGTGGCAACGCGGGCCGCGAGGAAATACGGCAGCGCATTGATCACGACGGAGTGCTCTGCGAGCATCCCGCCGAGTTGCGCATCGTCCTCGACGTCGAGCTGGACTCGCGTGACCAGCGGATCGGCCGCCGTGCCCACCGCGGGTCTGGCATCGCACAGCGTGACAGGCAGGCCGTGATACTCGGCCACCATGTCGGCAACCGTGGCGCCGACCTTGCCGGCGCCCAGGACCAGGACGTTCTTCCAGGGTTGATTGACCATCTATTTCTCCTTCAAGCCGCTCGGGCCTGAGGAGAAATGTAGGTTCAGGTGCTGGCAGAAGATACGGAGCAGATTGACGAGATAGCGGGAATGATCGTCAGAACGACGAAGGTTTTCGTCGCTTGAAGCGGCGCGACGCCGCTCCTCTCAATACCCTGCAGCCAGGCCCGTGTTGCGGCGGGGGTCGTTGGCGCCATAGAAGCGGTTGTTGCCAACCGGCTTGCCGCCCATCGCGGGCGCGCCCACGATGATGGCCGCGAGGTGGTTGGCCGGCTGCGGCACGCCCAGGTTGTGGCCCATGTCGGTCAGGATCTTTTGCGTGTCCGGGCTCAGCGCGAACCTTTCGACGTTGGTGACGTCAGGCAGCCATTGCTGATGGAAACGCGGCGCATCGACCGCCTCCTGCACGTTCATGCCGTAGTCGACCACGTTCAGGATGGTGTGCAGCACGGCCGTGATGATGCGGCTGCCGCCCGGCGTGCCGACCACGAACACCGGCTTGCCGTCCTTCGACACGATGGTCGGACTCATCGAGCTCAGCGGGCGCTTGCCCGGGGCAATGGCATTGGCCTCGCCCTGCACCAGGCCGTACATGTTGGGCACGCCGACCTTCGAGGTGAAGTCGTCCATCTCGTTGTTGAGCAGCACACCGGTGCCGGCGGCCGCGACCTTTGCGCCGAACCAGTCGTTCAGCGTGTACGTCACGGAAACGGCATTGCCCCAGCGGTCGATGATCGAGTAGTGGGTGGTGTTGCTGCCTTCCTGCAGCGCCATGCCGGGCATCATGTCCTTGGAGACGCCGGCCTTCTTCGGGTCGATGGCCGCGCGGATGTTCGCGGCGTAGCCCTTGTCGAGCAGGCGGTCGAGCGGGTTCTGCACGAATTCGGGATCGCCCAGGTAGCTGTTGCGGTCGACGTAGGCGTGGCGCATGGCCTCGATCTGGTAGTGCACCGACTGGGCCGAGCGGAAGCCCAGGTCCTTGAGCGGGTAGCCCTCGAGGATGTTGAGCATTTCGCAGATGATCACGCCGCCCGAGCTGGGGGGCGGTGCCGACACCACGTGGTAGCCGCGGTAGTCGCACTCCACGGGCGCGAGTTCGCGCGTCTTGTACTGGTCCAGGTCCGCCTGGGTGATGATGCCGTTCCCGGCCTGGCTCGACGCCACGATGGCCTGGCCCACCCAGCCCTTGTAGAAGCCGTCGGTGCCGTTCCTGCTGATGGCGCGCAGCGTCTTGCCGAGGTCCTTCTGCACCAGCTTCTGGCCGACCTGGAAGGGCTGGCCCTTGTTCAGGAAGATGGCGCCCGAGACCGGGTCTTTCCGGAAGTCGGCGGTCGAGGTCCACAGCATGTCGATGTCGCCCTGCTCCAGCGCAAAGCCCTTCTCGGCCAGCTGGATCGAGGGGGCAATCAGGTCGGCGCGCTTCATGGTGCCGTACTTCTCGCGCGCGTATTCCATGCCGGACACGGAGCCCGGCACGCCCACGGCGAGCTGGCCGTTGGTGCTCAGGCCCTTGATGACGTTGCCGTCCTTGTCCTGGTACATGTTGGCGGTTGCAGCCAGCGGCGCCTTCTCGCGGAAGTCGAGGAAGGTCTTGCGGCCGTCGGCCAGTTCCACGGTCATGAAGCCGCCGCCGCCGAGATTGCCCGCGGCGGGGTAGACCACCGCCAGCGCATAGCCCACGGCGACCGCCGCATCGACGGCATTGCCGCCGCGCTTGAGGACATCGACGCCGACCTTGCTGGCCAGATGCTGCGCGCTCACGACCATGCCGTGTTCGGCCGCGACCGGTGCCTGGGAAGCTGCGTGTGCGCCCCCCGTGAGATACACGGCCGTGCACAGCGCGATGAGCGCGGTTCGGCCCGCATCCAAGGGGCGGGCATGGAGGGAATTCGGGAAGTGCATGAAAGGGTCTCGATGGAATCCAGCAGCCGGGACGGTGCTTGGGCCCGGGTACTCTAAGATGCGACGTCCGTGCGGGACAACGGAGCCGGCGGCGAAGAGACCTTGCAATGAAATTTGATAATCTGGCCGACCTTCGCCTGCTGCTTGCCATTGCGGACACGGGAAGCCTCTCTGCCGCGGCGCGGCGATCCGGCCTCGGCGCATCCGCAGTCAGTGCAGCCGTCAAGCGCCTGGAAGCGGCGCTGGATGCAAGGCTCTTCGAGCGGACCACCCGATCCGTCAATCCGACGCGGGAAGGCCGAATCATGATCGACCATGCGCGCAGGGCTCTCGACGTGATCGCCGAGGGACAGGCTCGCGTTCGCGAAGCGCGCGAGGGTCTGCACGGCTCCATCCGCATCGCGACCAGCACGACGATGGCGCACAACCTGCTGGCGGCCTGGCTGGCGGGATTTTCCCAACTGCATCCCGGTGTCGAGATCGATCTCAGGGCAGGAGACGAACACCTGGACCTGGTGAAGGAAGGGATCGACCTGGCCGTGCGCTATGGTCCCCTGCCCGACTCCGAGCTCGTCGCACGCTTGCTGGTGCCGGGGCACCGCACCGCCTGTGCAAGCCCGGAATATCTTGCGCGCCACGGTGCACCCGAAGAGCCACTCGCATTGGCGCACCACGAGTGCATCACCTATCTGCATCATGGCCGGCGGCTCGATACCTGGGCTTTCACGCCCGCGCACGGCGACGGAGCCATCAAGGACCAGGTCGGCAAGCGCTGCGACGTCCGTGTGAACGGACGCTTCTCGTGCGATTCCGCCACGATCGCATTGCGATGGGCAGAAGAAAACCTGGGCATCGTCTACATGCCGACGCCCGACCTCGGCGACACCTTCGCGCGCGGCCGCTTGGTCGACTTGTTCCCCGGCTACAAGGGCATGGCAGCCCCGCTCTATGCGGTCATGCCGAGTCGGCGCTTCGTGCCTGACCGGGTCAAGGTGCTGCAGGGCGAACTTGCGCGCTACCTGCAAGCGGGAAAGCCGGTTCAAGGCGCGGAGCCGGACGTGCGGCCCACCGCGAGAGGTGCGTAAATCAGCGCTCCCGGGATGGGCCTGATCTCGGCAGCCGCTTCGTCGCTCCTTCCAAGCGCCAGGAGCCAGCTCCCCTCGATCGATCGCGCTTGTCCACCCTTCAGCCACGGCAGGGGCGACGCTTGCGGCAATCTTCTGGCGAGCAGCAATCCGTGGTTGCAACCTGCGCGCCCGGTTGCGCACGCCCCCGTGATCTGCCCGGAGTCGAATGTCCAGACCGAAAGACCGCTCGCCGTGCCGAGCTCATGCATCTCGCGAACCTCGCACACCCAGCGCGATACGTTGCCCAGGTGCGGGCGCATGCGCGCGCTCATCGGTGTCGGACGATCCAATAGCAGGCGATAGGCGTCGCTCTCGAGCACCTCTGCATCCTGCATTCCGTAGATCGTGAGATAGCGGGGCGCCGCAGCACCTCCGACGTGCCGATAGCGCCGGCCCCAAAGCATGCCCGGAACCGACAATCGCTCGGGGACGTGCTCGTTCGCGTGCCAATCGTTGTATTCGGCATCGAGCTCAGGCGTCACATCGTTCCAGAGCGCGAGGACCGCACCCGTGACTGCCGGCTTGTCACTCATGGCGCAGATCCGGCTTCAGGAGCACCTTGCTCGCTGCCTTCGCGTGCGCCAGCGCGAAGCCCTCGTGCGCCTGCGACAACGGCAGGACGTGGCTCACCATGGGGCGCATGATCGCGTCCATTTCGCCCATCAGTTCGAGCGCCCGCGGCCAGTCGGATTCGGGCGGCCGGAAAGAGCCTCGCAGCTGCTGCTGGTTGCGCACGAGAGGCGTCAAGTCGAGCTGAAGCGGGCGAGCATGAATGCCGGTGACCACCACGATGCCGTTTCGGCGCAGCAGCTTGAGAGCTTCCTCGATGGTTTCCGGGACACCCGTCGCTTCGAAGATGACATCGAACGGTTCGCCTTTCGTGAATGGCCGCGTGCCATCGGCCAAGGACTGCTTTGCCACGTCGACCAGCGCGTCGAACTCCATCTGGCGTAGCGCTTCGAAACGAGCTGCGTCATCGAAGCCGCTGACGACAACCTGCATCGCGCCGGCGCGACGGGCCAGCGCCGCAATGCCCTGTCCGATGGTGCCCGGGCCCATTACCAACACGCGCTTGCCAGCCACCTCGCCGGCGACGCGAAGCGCTTGCATCGATATGGTCAGCGGCTCCGTGAGGGCTGCGAGTTCGTCACTCAGATGGTCGGGAACCGGGACGCAGTTGCGCACCGGGACCCTGACCCATGGGGCGAAGGCGCCATCGCGGGTCATGCCGATGCCCCGCCGCTTTTCACAGCCGTCGTGGTTGCCCGCTGCGCATGCCGCACAGATGCCGCACGTCACCGAGGGACGAACCACCACGCGTCGCCCCGCCAGCGGACCCGTCTGCGCGACTCCGACGAACTCGTGCCCGATCGTGACCGGAAGACTTTGGGTGATGAACGCGTAGCTGGACGTCCAGTCATCCACATGCAGGTCGCTGCCGCAGATTCCGGTGGCGCTGACCTTCACCAGGACATCGGTGGAACCCGGGTCCACGACGGGGAGTGGAACATCCACCAATTCGAGGCCCGCTTCCGGGCGTGTCTTGCGCAGGGCTTGCACGGTGCTTCCTGTCTCAGTCGATGCTGATGCCGTTCTTCTTGATGATCGCGCCCCACTTGAGGCTCTCCGCGGCGATGAAGGCCTTGAAGTCCTCAGGAGATCCTCCGCCGATGATGAGCCCCTGCTTGGCAAACGCATCGCGCACGTTGCTGTCCTTCATGACCTCGTTCACATCGGCGTTGATGCGGGCTACCAGATCGGTTGGGGTACCCGCCGCGCTGAAGAGACCATTCCAGGCCAGCGCTTCGAAGCCGGGGTAGCCTGACTCGGCGACCGTGGGCAGGTCCTTCATCGTCTCGGTGCGCTTCGGGCTGGTGGCGGCCAGGAGCCGGACCCGGCCGCCTTGAACCAGCGGCAGCAGCGCGGGGGCCACCGTGAACAAAGCCTGTGTCTCGTCCGACGCCACGGAGATCCCGGCTGGCGGCGAACCGGCGAAAGGCACATGCGTGGCTTCGAAACCAGCGGCACTCTTGAACAGCTCCATGGTCAAGTGCGAGGAACTGCCGGCACCGACCGACGCGTAGTTGATCTTGCCGCCCTGTTTCCTGGCCCAGGCGACGAATTCGGGCAGCGTCCTCGCCGGATTGCTGGCCGGCACCGCCAGCACGTTGGGCTGCGACGAGGTCAGCACGATCGGCAGCAGGTCCTTCGCCGGGTCGTAGGCCATCTTCTTGTACATGTACGGCCCGAAGGCGATCGGGCCGTTGAAGCCGATACCCAGCGTGTAGCCATCGGCGGGGGCCTTGGCGACCGCGGTCATCCCGAGCATGCCGCCTGCTCCTGCCTTGTTGTCGACCAGCACAGGCTGCTTCCACCGATCGCGAAGCTTGTCGCCGAGCGTGCGCGCAATGAAGTCGAGCGAGCTGCCTGCCGGCGCGGGCACGACCAGCTTCACGGGTTTGTCAGGCCAGCCCTGAGCCGCCGCTGCAAGACTCAGTGCGCAGCCGATGACCAGCGCCGCGGATTTCTTCATGAGCTTGTCTCCATTCGATAGTCGACGCTACGCGCCTGATGGAACGGAATTCTGGGTGCATGGATTCGATATTCCAAACACCGATAGACTATGTACACCATACTTTTTCGATATGGATTGCCGCAGCCATGGAACTGAGACATCTGCGCTATTTCGTTGCTGTGGCCGAATCGGGCAATCTGAGCCGGGCTGCGGAAAAGCTGTTCATCGCGCAACCGCCGCTGTCCGTGCAGATCAGGCAGCTCGAGGACCAGATGGGCACGGCGCTCTTCTTCCGCCATCCGAAGGGCGTGCGCCTGACACCCGCCGGCGAAGCACTGCTGCCGGAAGCGCGCTTCCTGCTCGAGCGCGCTGCGCGCCTGAAGGAAACCTTGAACGAAGGCCTCACCGGCGGCCACCTGGCACTCGGATTCGTGCCGTCGGCCAGCAGTACCGTGCTGCCCAAGCTGGCCCGACGCCTGAGGCAGGAACATCCGGGCTTGCAGCTCGAACTGCGCGAAATGATCAGCAGCGACCAGGCCGAGGCGGTCGCTTCGGGTCATCTCGACGCCGGCATTGCACGCGGCAGGCCACATGATCCGCGCTTGCTGGTCGCGGCGCAGATGGCCGATCCGTTCTGTGTCGCGCTGGCTTCGCAGGAGGCACGAGAGTTCGGGCGTTCGGTTCACTTGAAGAGATTCGCGCAACATGATTTCGTTGCGTTCACGCGCCACCGCGGCCCAGCCTACTTCGACCAATCGATTCACCTGTGCGCAAGTGCGGGCTTCAGCCCGCGGATTCGCTACGAGGCGAGCACCGTGCACGGCGTGCTGGATCTGGTGAGTGCCGGTCTTGGCGTGGCGCTGGTACCGTCTTCATGCGCGCTGCTGGCCGTTCCCGGCACGGCCTTTGTCAGCCTTCGTGACGCCTCGGCCAATGAGCTTCTTGTTCTGCTGCGTCGAAAGGCCGATGCCAATCCAATGACGCCTGCATTGACAGGCGCAATGGAAGGAATATTTGCCGGCCTTCAGCACCAGGTGAGCGCGCGCCTGGCAAGGAGACGTCCCGCACGTCGCGACGAGGACCGATAAGTGGATCGGGCGATCAGGGTTTGTACGGCTGTACAACACAGTTGTACGATCGTTCAATACTCGGCATGCCACGCCTATCCAGCCGCGCCGGCGACGACCGCATCGACCGCAAGGGAGCCATCCTCCTGGCGGCGGAAAGGCTGTTCGCGCAGCACGGCTACCACGCGGTGAGCATCCGCCAGATCGCCGACGAGGCCGGTGTGCCGCTGGCGCTGGTCGGCTACTACTTCGGCCCGAAGAACGCACTGTTCGAAGCCATCTTCGAGCACTGGAACCACACCATCGAGGAGCGCCTGGCCGCGCTCGCCGCAGTGCGCATCGATCCGGCCGATGCGCGGACCCTGCCGCGGATCATCGAAGCCTTCATCGCGCCGGTGCTGCAGCTTCGCGCCAGCAGCGAGGGGGAGTACTACGCGCTGCTGGTGGCGCGCGAGCTGTCGCACGCGACCGAGGAAGCGGACCGGGTGCTGCGCCGCTACTTCGACCCCTTGGCCATCGCTTTCATCGACGCATTGCAGCGCGCGCTGCCGCATGCCACGCGCGGGCAGGTGGCCTGGGGCTACCAGTTCGCGCTCGGCGCGCTGCTGCACCACCTGACCGACACGCGCGTGGAGCGCCTCTCCGGCGGCGAAGACCAGCCGGCCGACCCGGCAGCCGGCGAGCTGCTGCGCAACTTCATCGTCGGCGGGTTGCGCGGCGCGCTGCCGCGGCCGCGTACCTCATCCCCCACGATCAAATCCAGGAGACAAGCAGCATGAGAATCCAACGACGCACGCTACTGTCGGCCATGGGCGCCGCGGCCGCGGCCTGCGCCCTTCCGCTACGCGCCCAAGGCAGCGCCAGGATCGTCTTCGGCTACACCGCGGTCACCGATTTCGCGTCGGTCTTCGTTGCCGCCGAGGAGGGCTACTTCAAGAAGCGCAACCTCGATGTGGAGTGCAAGTTCATCCCCCTGAACTCCACCATTCCGCCCGCGCTGCAGTCCGACTCGCTGCAGATCGGCGGGCCGACGCCTTCGGTGTTCCTGCAGGCGGTCGACGGCGGGCTGGACCTGCAACTGGTGGCCGGCGGCGGCCTCACCTCCAAGACGTTCACCGGCTTCGGCCTGGTTGCGCGCGCCGGCTCGGGCATCAGGTCCGCGCAGGACTGCGTGGGCAAGAAGATCGGCGTGCCCGGCCTGGGCGCCTTCCTGCACGTGACCTTCCGCGCCTGGCTCAAGGACAACGGCGTGGACTTTCGCAAGCTCAACTTCGTCGAGGCCGCCTTCCCGCAGCACGCCGACCTTCTGCGCGGCGGCTCGGTGGACGCGGTGGTCTCGGCCGACCCTTTCATGAGCCGCATCACCGACAGCGGCGCCGGCTACGTGGCTTCGTACTACTCGACCTTCCTGCCCGAGAACAAGCCCACCATCGTGCACGCCGCCAGGCGCGAATGGATCGAGAAGAACCCCGCAGCCGCCCGCGGCTTCCGCGAGGCGGTGCAGGAAGCCAGCGCCTTCATGCAGCAGCCGAAGAACGACGCGCCGGTGCGCGCCGCCATCGGCAAGTACATCAAGCTGCCGGCGGAGGTGCTGGCCAGGATCCAGGTCTCGCCGCCCGGCCCCACCGTGAGCGAGCAGCAGCTGGCCTACTGGGTGGGTCTGATGAAGGAACAGGACATGCTCAAGTCCTCCATCGACGTCGCGCGGCTGATTGCCAAATGAAGCCCAATGACTTGCCCCTGGGCTTGGCCGAACCCTTCCTGAGATTCGAGGGCGTGTCGATCAGGCTCGGCGGGCGCGAGATCCTCTCGCCCACCAGCTTCGACGTGGCGCGCGGCGAATTCGTCTGCATCGTCGGCCCCAGCGGCTGCGGCAAGACCACGCTGCTGCGTGCGGCCAGCGGCCTGGTGACGCCCAGCGCGGGCGAGGTGCGGCGCAAGGGCCGCGCCATGACCGAGCCCTCGCGCGAGGTCGCCTTCGTGTTCCAGGACTACGGCCGCGCCCTGCTGCCCTGGCGCACGGTCGAGGGCAACGTCAGCCTCGCGCTCGAAGCCGGGCGCGCGCCTGCCGCCGAGCGCTCGGCGCGCATTGCCGACGTGCTGGGCAAGGTGGGGCTGGCGCGCCACGGCCAGAAGTTTCCGGTGCAGTTGTCGGGCGGCATGCAGCAGCGCGCGCAGATCGCCCGCTGCCTGGCGCAAAAGCCCGAACTCATGATGATGGACGAGCCCTTCGGTGCCCTCGACGCCCTCACCCGCCAGAGCCTGCAGGACGAACTCGCGCGGCTGGTGCGCGAGGACGGGCTCACGGTGCTGTTCGTCACGCACGACCTGGAAGAGGCCATCTACCTCGGCGACCGCGTGATCGCGCTGCAGGCCAATCCCGGCCCGGGCCGGCCCAGCCTGGCACGCATGATCGACGTGGCCATCCCGCGCCCGCGCGACCAGCTCGGCACCAAGGAACATCCGGAGTTCCTGCGCCTGCGGCGCGAGCTGTTCGCCTTCATCGAGCAGGGCCATGAATAGCGGCGCGGCGCTGTGGCGCAGCGTGCGCCCCTGGGTCTTTCCACTGGGGCTGCTGGGCGGCTATGAAGCCTACGCGCGGCGCGCGGCCGCGCTGGGCAGCGAAGCGCTGGCACCGCCCAGTGCGGCACTCCAGGCCTTCGCGGGCGCGGCCATGGACGGCTCGCTCTGGCAGGCCACCGGCTTCACGCTCGGCACCGCCGCGCTGGGCCTGCTGATCGGCGCGGGCCTGGGCACGCTGCTGGGCAGTGCGCTCGGCCTGTCGCAGCGCGCCGCAGGGGTCGGCTTTCTCACCATCGAGGTATTGCGGCCGGTGCCTTCGGTGGCCCTCATTCCCCTGGCCATGCTGATGTTCGGCTTCGGCGTGCGAATGGAGCTGGCCATCGTGGCCTTCGCCACCTTCTGGCCGTTGCTGCTGCTGGTGCAGGCCGCGGTCCGGCAGGTGGAGCCGCGCCTGCTGGAGGTGAGCCGCGCGCTCGGCCTCTCGCCGTGCGAGCGCGTACTGAAGATCGTGCTGCCGGCCATCGCGCCGCGCCTGTTCGTCGCGCTGCGCCTGGGCGTGGCCGTGGCGCTGGTGGTGGCGGTGACGGTGGAGATCGCCGCCAACCCGAACGGCATGGGCTACGCGATGATGCTCGCACAGCAAAGCTTCGACCCCGCGCTGATGCTCGCCTGGCTGGGCTGGATCGGCGTGGTGGGCGTGGCGGTCAACGCGCTGATGTTGCGGCTGCAGCGCGCGGTGTCGCGCCGCATGGGGGCGCTGCCATGAAGGCGCGATCGCATTCCTGGCTGGGCTCGCTCACGCTGCTCGCGGCGCTGGTCGCGCTGTGGTGGGTGGCGAGCAACGCCGGCTGGGCGAGCCGCGTGTTCCTGCCCACGCCGCAAGCCACGCTCGCCAGCCTGGCCGAAGGGCTTCGCGCGGACCTGCTCGACTTCACCCGGGCCACCGCCGGCCGCATGCTGCAAGGCTGGCTGCTGGCCTCGCTCGCGGGGGTGGCGCTGGGCGCGGCCATCGGCGTGTCGCCCGCGGTGCGCGCCTGGGTGCAGCCCACGCTGGAATTCATCCGCCCGCTGCCCGCGTCCGCGCTGATGCCGCTGGCGATTTCCATCTTCGGCCTCAGCCCCGGCATGGTGCTGTTCGTGGTGGCCTTCGGTGCCATGTGGCCGGTGCTGCTGGCCACGGTGCATGGTTTTGCCAGCGTGGAGCCGCGCCTGGGCGAGGTGGCGCGCTGCCTGCAGATGTCGCGCGCGGCCTTCGTATGGAAGGTGGGCCTGCCCAACGCGATGCCCGACATCCTGGCCGGCATGCGGCTGGCGCTCACCGTCTCGCTCATCGTCGCGGTGGTGGGCGAGATGATCGCCTCGCAGACCGGCCTGGGCCAGGCCATCCTGCTCGCGGCGCGTGCCTTCCGCGCGAGCGATCTCTTCGCCGGGATCGTGCTGCTGGGCCTGATCGGCTTCGCGAGCAATGCGCTGCTGGCCCTGGCCGAGAAGAAGCTGCTGCGCTGGCAGCGCCCCTGAGACGACAAGACGAGCGCCTTCCTTCCTGGAGAAAACACATGCCCCGCAAATTCATCGACCTCTCGATCTTTCTGGAAAACGACGTGGTGAGCGATCCACCCGCCTTCGCACCCAGGATCCAGTACTTCACGCACGAGAACACATTCGCGCAGATCGAACCCTTCTTCCCCGGCCTCAAGAAGGAAGACCTGCCGGACGGCGAAGGCTGGGCGGTGGAGCTGGTCCAACTCTCGACCCACAACGGCACGCACCTGGACGCGCCCTACCACTTCCACTCCACCATGGACGCCAAGACCGGGCAGAAGAAGCCCGCCATCGCCATCCATGACGTACCGCTGGAGTGGTGCTTCCAGCCCGGCGTGAAGCTGGACTTCCGCCACTTCGAGGACGGCTACGTGGTGACCGCGGGCGACGTGCAAGCCGAGCTCGCGCGCATCGGCCACACGCTCGAGCCGCTGGAGATCGTGGTGGTCAACACCCGCGCCGGCTCGCGCTACGGGAACGACGACTATGTGTCGGCGGGCTGCGGCATGGGCTACGAGGCCACCATGTACCTGCTGGAGCGCGGCGTGCGCCTGACCGGCACCGACGCCTGGAGCTGGGACGCGCCCTTCGTCCACACCGCGAAGAAGTATGGCGAGACGCACGACGCCTCGCTCATCTGGGAGGGCCACAAGGCGGGGCGCGACATCGGCTACTGCCACATCGAGAAGCTGCACAACCTGGAAGCGCTGCCGCCCACGGGCTTTTTCATCAGCTGCTTCCCGCACAAGATCCGTGGCGCCTCCGCGGGCTGGACGCGCGCGGTGGCGATCTTCGACGACGCGCTGATGGCCTCGAAATGACAGCGCTGGACCACACCCATGACGTGAACGCGCACAGTTGGCTGGAGTCAGCCAATGCAGCGGGCGCCGACTTTCCGATCCAGAACCTGCCGTTCTCGGTGTTCCGGCGCCGCGGCACGCAGCAGGCTTTTCGCGGCGGCGTCGCGATCGGCGACCAGGTGGTGGACCTGGCCGCGCTGGCCGCAACACCGGCGCTCGAAGGCGCCGCGCTGCAAGCCGCGCGCGCGGCGGCGCAACCGGCGCTCAACGACTTCTTCGCGCTCGGCCCCGCCGCCTGGCGTGCACTGCGCCACGCCCTGTTCGCGCTGCTGAAGGACGGCGCCGCGCCGGGGCAGCTGGCCCTGCTGCGCGACTGCCTCGTGCCTCAGCGCGAGGCGGAACACAGCGTGCCCGCGCGCATCGGCGACTACACCGACTTCTACACCTCGCTGGACCACGCGCTGAACTGCACGCGGCTGCTGCTCGCCGAGGGCGACGTGACGCCCAATTTCCGCTGGCTGCCCATCGCCTACCACGGGCGCGCCTCCACCATCGGCGTCAGCGGCCAGACGTTTCGCCGCCCCATGGGCCAGGTGATGCCGCCGGGCGCGAAGGCGCCGCTCTACCAGGCCTGCGCGCGGATGGACTACGAGCTGGAGCTGGGCATCTGGATCGGCCAGGGCAATGCCGCGGGCGAGCCCATTGCGATGGCGCAGGCGGAACAGCACGTCTTCGGCATCTGCCTGCTCAACGACTGGTCGGCGCGCGACATCCAGGTCTGGGAGATGGCGCCGCTCGGGCCCTTCCTGGCGAAGAACTTCGCCACCACCATTTCGCCCTGGATCGTGACCATGGATGCACTGGCGCCCTATCGCACTGCATGGCCGCGTCCCGCCACCGACCCGCAGCCGCTGGATTACCTGGATTCGCCCGCCAACCGCGAGGCCGGCGCCATCGACATCCGGCTGGAGGTCTGGCTGGAAAGCCAACGCGCGCGGCAGGAAGGCCGGGGGCCGGCGCGCCTGTCGTCCACGAGCTTCAGGCACCAGTACTGGAGCGTGGCGCAGATGGTCGCCCACCACACCATGGGCGGCTGCGCACTCAACCCGGGCGACCTGCTGGGCAGCGGAACCATCTCCGGCCCCGGGCCGGGCGAGGCCGGCGCCCTGCTCGAACTGGCCAGCGCGGGCCGGAATCCCGTGCCGCTGGGCGACGGCGACGAGCGCGGCTTTCTGGAAGACGGCGACGCGGTGCTGCTGCGCGGCTGGTGCGAGAAGCCGGGCGCCGCGCGCATCGGCTTCGGCGAGAGCCGGGGCACGGTGCTGGCGGCGCTCCGGTGACTGCGTCTTACTGACCCAGTGGATCGGAGGCCGACCGCGCGACCATGGAGTGCATCGGGCGCCGCAGTGTCGGGTCGAAGGGATTGATCTGCGTGGACAGTTGCCTGGCCTCAGCGGCCAGCATGTCCCGCACGATGGGTAGACGATCCTCGTTCAAGCGACTGGCATGGGTTCCCACCGACAGCGCGCCGACGACATGCCCCGTGCGGTCGAAGACCGGAATGGCCAGGCCGGCCATGCCTTCGATCAGGCCGCTGGACTTTCCGTAGTAGCCGAGATCGCGCGCCCGGGCGATCTCCGTGCGCAGGTAGACCTCGTCATAGACACCGTAGTGCCGGATGCGCGGCAGGTTGAACCGCAGCACTTCTTCGCGCTCGGCCTCGGGCAGGTGGGCGAGGATCACCATGCCTGCCTGCCCGACACCGAGCGCCACGCGGCCACCCACATCTCCGGTGAAGGTCCTGACGGGGTACTCGCCCTCGATCCTGTCGAGGCAGACCGCGTCGAAGCCGGACCGCGCGAGCAGCAGCACCGTGTCGCCCAGGCGGGCATTGAGCCTCAGCAATGCCGGCCGGGCCAGGGAGCGCAGGTCATTGACGGCGCCGGCCTTCGCTGCGAGACAAAAAAGGTCGAGGCTGAGGCGATAGAGCTTCTTCTGATCCGCCTGTTCCACGATGCCCTCGAGCATCAATCCTTGCAGGATCCGATGGGTCGTGGCCTGAGTCATGCCGAGCGCCTTGGCCAGATAGGTCACGCGAACGCCCTCGTGCTGCTGCTCTGAAATGGCGCGAAGCACCTGAAAGATGCGATGCGTGGCGCCGCGCTGGTGCGCTTCGATCTCGGCAGCGGCATCCGTGGTCGGAATGTTCGTTTGTTCCATGGCTCCCATTATTCCATTGACAGGAATAACTTGAATAAACATTCCGTCTATCGCGTTAACACCTAGGTCCGGCATCAAGCAGGGCACAAGAATTGCGATTCAAGAGCAATTTATTTTATTCATCGCGACGATCACGACGACCGCCGGACGGGGTATCCATGAGCTTCTTGCGAATCCAAACGCTGACCAAAAAGTACGGCGATCACCTGGCGGTCAGCGACTTCAACCTGGAGGTGAAGAAGGGCGAGTTCGTCTCGCTGCTCGGACCCTCGGGCTGCGGAAAGACAACGACCCTGCAGATGATTGCGGGATTCGTGGACGCATCGGCCGGCCGCATCGAGCTGGAAGGCAAGGACATCACGCGCGTCAAGCCCAATGCGCGAGGCCTGGGCATCGTGTTCCAGACCTACGCGCTGTTTCCGCACATGACGGTGCGCCAGAACGTGGAGTTCGGATTGGAGATGCGCAAGTGTCCGCAGGCCGAGCGTCGTGACCGGACCATGCAGGCACTGGCCCTGGTGCACCTGGATCAGCATCTCGACCGCTATCCGCGCGAACTGTCGGGTGGTCAACGGCAGCGCGTCGCGCTGGCGCGCGCATTGGTCATCCGGCCGCCCGTGCTGCTGCTGGACGAACCGCTCTCCAACCTCGATGCCAAGCTGCGCGAGGAGATGCAGTTCGAGCTGCGAGAGATCCAGCGCAAGGTGCGCACGACCACCATCATGGTGACGCACGACCAGGCAGAAGCCATGTCGATCAGCGACCGCGTGGTGGTCATGGAGGCCGGAAGAATCACCCAGGTCGACACGCCCCATCAGGTGTACGAGCATCCGCGCAACACGTTCATCTCCACCTTCGTCGGCAAGGCCAACCTCCTGCACGCCGAGGTCGTTGCAGACGGGGAAGACAGGACCTGCGCCGCCGTTGGACCTGTTCGCATCGCCTTGCCCTCGAATGCACCGAGAGGAACAGCGGCGGTCCTCGCATTGCGGCCGGAAAAGATCCGCTGCGGACAAGCCGGGACGGGCCGCTGCGACGGCCAGGTGAAAGAGCGCTTCTTCCTCGGCAACCTGTGGATCTACAGCGTGCTCACGCCGGTGGGCAGCTTGCTGGTCTCCTCGGTCAACGACGGGGACGCGCCGTTCGAGATCGACCAGACCGTTGGCGTGGATTGGGAAGACCGCAACGTCCGCGTGATCGGCGCCGGCGAGGCAGCGGCGGCATGAAGAACGGGTCGTCATGGCTGCCCTGGGGCATGGCGGCCCCCGCCCTGGCCCTGTTTGCGGTGATGCTGGTGGTGCCGCTGGCTCTGTGCGTGGTCCTGTCCTTCAATGCGTTCGACGCCGACAAAGGCGCGGTTGCCGGCACCTTCACGCTCACGCACTACCTGCAGGTCGTGCAGGATCCGTACTACTACGAGATCTTCTGGCGCACGCTGCGGATCTCCGCGCTCGTGACCTTGCTGTGCATCCTGATCGGCGCGCCGGAGGCCTACATCCTGAGCCGCATGGGGAAGCCATGGCGCTCCATCTTCCTGCTCATCATCCTGGCCCCTCTCTTGATCTCGGTCGTCGTCCGCGCCTTCGGCTGGAGCATGCTGCTCGGACCCGAGGGGCTGGTCAACGCGGTGCTGAAGCGGGCGGGCGTGGGCCCGTTGAAGCTGCTCTACAACGAGACGGCCATCGTGATCGCCTTGCTGCACGTGATGCTGCCATTCATGGTCATCCCGGTCTGGACCTCGCTGCAAAAGCTCGATCCCTGGGTCGAGAACGCATCGCTGTCGCTGTCGGCTTCGCACTTCACGACGCTGCGTCGCGTGGTGCTGCCGCAGGTGATGCCCGGAATTCTTTCGGGCAGCCTGATCGTCTTCGGGCTGGCGGCCAGTTCGTTCGCCATTCCCGGCCTGCTGGGCGGACGTCGGGTGAAGATGGTGGCCACCCTCATCTATGACGAATACCTCAACGCGTTGAACTGGCCACTGGGCGCGGCCATTGCGCTGATCCTGCTCGCGGCCAACCTCGTCATCATGCTCGGCTGGAACCGCGCGATCGAAGGCCGCTACAGGAAGACGCTGGGCTGAACGAGGAACGCAATGCAAAAGAACGGCCCCCTGGCACTCGCCTTCAACGCGCTGGTCATCGTCTTCATGCTGGCGCCACTGGTGGTGGTGTGCGTCGTCGCCTTCACGCCGACCGAGACGCTGACCCTGCCGACCACCGAGTTCTCGCTGCGATGGTTCGAGCGTGTGCTGCGCCATCCGGATTTCATCCAGTCGTTCTGGAACAGCCTGCGGCTCGCGTTCGCGGCGGCCACCATTTCCACGCTGCTGGCGGTGCCGGCAGCCATGGCCCTCGTGCGTTACGAGATTCCGGGCCGCGCCTTCCTGCAGGGCCTGTTCCTTTCGCCGCTGATCATTCCGCACCTGGTGCTGGGGGTTGCCATTCTGCGCATGCTGTCGCTCGTCGGCGGACAGGGCAGCTTCGGCTGGCTCAATGTGGCCCACGCTCTCATCGTGACGCCCTACACCATGCGCCTGGTCATGGCCGCACTCGTCGGCTTCGACCATTCGGCCGAACATGCGGCGGCCTCCCTGGGCGCGCGAGGATGGACCGTGTTCCGCCGCATCACGCTGCCGATGATCCTGCCGGGAATCACCGGTGGCTGGCTGCTGGCATTCATCAACAGCTTCGACGAGCTCACCATGTCGATCTTCGTGGTGTCGCCCGCGACGGTCACGCTGCCGGTGCGCATGTACATGTACGCCACCGAATCGCTGGACCCGATGATGGCCGCGGTGTCGGCGCTCATCGTGGCACTGACGCTGGGCCTGATGCTGCTGCTCGACAGGATCTACGGCCTGGACCGCATCGTCGTGGGAAAGCAGTGAGGGGTTCAAGTTGGCGATGACCCGCATTCAGCTCAAGCGCCTCAAAGAGCTCGACCGGCCACCCGTGGCCTTCGTCCTCGACGGCCAGCCGACCCACGCATTGAAAGGTGACACGGTATTGACCGCGGTCCTGACGCAGTCGGCTCGACTGCGCACCAACGAATTCAGTCGACTGCCGCGCGCCGGCTTTTGCGTGATGGGTGCCTGCCAGGATTGCTGGGTCCAACTGGCGGATGGGCGCTCGCTGCGCGCATGCCAGACCATGATCGAGCCGGGAATGCATGTCTGCACCGGCCGTGCGGCCGAGGGAGAGACGCTGTGATGCCGGCGCCGTCCTACGAATTGCAGCACCGGTCCGACCCCACGCTGCCTCCGATCGTCATCGGCGCGGGCCCTGCCGGCGTGCGCGCTGCAGCGACGCTGGTTGCCGGCGGACTGCAGCCCATCGTGGTCGACGAAAGTCCGAAACCAGGCGGCCAGATCTATCGACAGCCGCCGGAGGGGTTCTGTCGCACCGAACAGGAGCTGTACGGCACGGAGGCAGGGCGTGCGGTGGGCGTCCACACCACCTTCGACCGGATTCGGCCGGACCTGGATCATCGACCCAATACGATGGTCTGGAATGCGCAGCCGGACCTGCTGGATCTGATCCACGCGCCGACGCGCGAGGTGTCGAGTCTGCCTTGGCGCGATGTCATCGTGGCCACCGGGGCCACGGATCGCGTGCTGCCGCTGCCGGGCTGGACTCTGCCAGGCGTCTTCACACTCGGCGGTGCGCAAGTGGCGCTCAAGTTCCAAGGCTGCGCGATCGGGGATTCGGTCGTATTCGCCGGTACCGGCCCCCTGCTCTACCTGGTGGCCTGCCAGTACGCGAAGGCTGGCGCAAAGGTCGAGGCAGTGCTCGACACGGCACCGGCCAGCGCGCGCTACCGTGCGCTGCCTGCGCTGCTTGCCCAGCCCATGCTGGCTGCCAAGGGCCTGTATCTCACGGCCTGGCTGCGGCTCAACGGAGTCCCGATTCATCACGGCGTCGAACTGCTGCGCGCACAAGGTGCACGGTCGCTGGAGCATGTGCTTTGGCGTGACAGCGCTGGCCGGGAGAGGCGGACCGCATGCACTGCGATGGGACTGGGCTACGCGCTGCGTCCCGAAACCCAGCTTGCCGATCTGCTGGGCTGCGAGTTCGAGTTCTCGCCGCTGCATCGATGCCATGTCCCGCGCCTTCACGATTCGCGCCGCAGCTCGGTACCCGGCGTCTATCTGGCAGGAGACGGCGCCGGCATCCTGGGTGCGGACGCGGCCGAATGGTCCGGCGAACTCGCAGCATGGGCACTGCTCGAGGATCGCCAGTTGAACGTGGATCGTCGACGGATGTCGAAGCTGCGCCGAAAGCTCGCCGGGACCGAACGGTTTCGGCACGCGCTGGAGCGCGCCTTCCCTTTCCCCGAGAACTGGGCGGAGCGCGTCGATGACGAGTTGGTCGTTTGCCGCTGCGAGAACATCAGCGCAGGCGAGCTGCGCCAGACGGCGGTGCAGTGCGGCACCCGGGAACTGAACCGCCTGAAGGCCTTGAGTCGGGTGGGCATGGGCCGCTGCCAGGGGCGCATGTGCGCTGCCGCAGCCACGGAAATCCTGGCGCAAGCCCAGTCGGTGCCCCTGGCCCAGGTCGGCCGCTTGCGAAGCCAGGCGCCGGTCAAGCCCTTGCCCGTGGACGTGGTCGTTCGGGAGGACGCCCATGCATGAGCAACTGGCATGCGACGTTGCAATCGTCGGCGGCGGCATCATGGGCAGTGCCACCGCCTTGTTCCTGCGACGACGGGGCCTCTCGGTGATCCTGCTGGAGCGCGACCTGTGCGGCTCGCGCTCCAGCGGCATCAACTTTGGCGGCGTGCGCCGCCAGGGTCGTCCGCTGGCTCAATTGCCGCTTGCCCAGCGCTCGCATCAGCTCTGGGGTCGCCTCGGCGAGCTGATCGGCACCGAGGCCGAGTACGAGCGCAGCGGGCACTTCAAGATCGCGCGCAGCGAGGCCGACATGGAATCGCTGGCACGCTATGCCGAACGAGCCAAAAGCCATGGCCTGGGCCTGCGATTGATCGAGGGCGCGAGCGCACTGCGTGCGCAGTTTCCGATGGGCGGCGAGAAGATCTTCGGTGGCTCGCTCTGCCCGGAAGACGGCCAGGCCAACCCTCGGCTGCTGTCGCCAGCCTTTGCCCGCGCCGCTGAGGCGGCCGGCGCCGACGTGCGCGAACTCGCCCCGGTGCAATCGGCCGAGCACGATGGATCGCGCTTCGTCGTTCGTGCCCGTCAGCACGAGCGGGACATCCAGGTCAAGGCGTCGGCGCTGGTCAACTGTGCCGGTGCATGGGCGGGTCCTTTCGCAGCCCAGTTCGGCGAAGCCGTCCCCATGCAGTCGACGCCGCCGGCCATGGGGGTGACCGAACCCTTGCCGTTCTTTCTGCCGTGGAGCCTGGGGGTCGAGGGCGGCGGCATCTACTGCCGCCAAGTCCGGCGCGGCAATGTGGTGTTCGGCGGCGGTCGCGGCTATCTCATGGACGGTCTGCGCGCGCGGTCGACGCACGCCACGATGCTGGGCCAGCTGCGCCAGATCGTCGACCTGCTGCCCCAACTGCGGCACGCGCAGGTGATCCGCACCTGGAGCGGCACCGAAGGGCGCCTCGCCGACGGCCAGCCCGTCATCGGGTCGAGCGCACGCCGTGCCGGCCTGTTCCACGCATTCGGCTTTGCCGGAGCCGGCTTCCAGCTGGGGCCGGGCGTCGGCGATGCGCTCGCGGAGCTGATCGCCGAGGGCCGGACCAGCACGCCGATCGAGGCGTTCTCCATCCAACGATTTCTTCAACCCGAAACTTGAACTTCAAGAGGTCTCTATGCCACAGTTCTCCCACAAAAAGTCGCTCGTCGCTTCGACCGCCTGTGCCTTGTCGTTGCTTCCGATGACCGCTGCGATGGCGCAGACAAAGACGCTCTACATCGGCATGAACGGCGGGAACATGGAGCGCACCTACACGGAGTTCGTGTTCCCGGCGTTCGAGAAGGCCAACAACGTCAAGGTGGTGGTCGTGCCGGGCACCTCGACGGACATCCTGGCGAAGGCCCAGGCCGCCAAGGGCAGCGCGCAGATGCACGTCATGGTGCTGGACGATGGCGTGATGTACCGCGCCATCGGCATGGGACTGTGCGAGAAGCTCAAGCCCTCCCAGAATCTTTCGGCCGTTCCGGCTGTTGCGCACATGAAGGACGATTTCGCCGTCGGCCTGTCGATGGGATTGACCGGCCTCGCCTACAACACGAAGTATTTCGCCGACAAGGGCTGGGCGGCGCCGACCTCGTGGGGGGACCTGGCCGATCCGAAGTACAAGGGCAAGGTGGTGGTGCAGTCCATGCCCGCCTCGTCCTTCGGCCTGCACGCATTCCTGATGTTCAATCGCCTGAAGGGCGGAACCGAGAAGAACGTGGAGCCTGCTTTCAAGGCCTGGCCCACCACCATCGGGCCCAACGTCGTCGAGTACATCCCCAACTCGTCCAAGGTCGTCGAGATGATGCAGGCCGGCGATGCGGCGCTGTTTCCGTACACCTTGACCCAGGTCGAGCTGATGAAGTCCAAGGGGATCCCCATGGAGTTCGCAGCGCCCAAGGAGGGCGCCGGCGTGCTGCTCACGGCGCAGTGCGTTCTGTCGAACAACCCCGATGCGGCGCTCGCCCAGAAGCTGGCGGAGTACCTGATCAGCCCCGAGGCCCAGACCGCAGCGATGGAGAACGGCTCCTACAACCCCGTCACGCCCAAGGCGACGTTGAAGGGCAAGGCTGCGGACGAGCAGGACCGCATGAACAACATGCTCAAGAGTGCGGTCACCTTCGATTGGGACGTCATCAATGCGGAGCGCCCCGAATGGAGCAAGCGTTGGAATCGGACCGTGGAGCGCTGAGCACAACATGTCTGACCTGAAAAATCGCAGCATTGCTCTGCTCGCCGGTCTCGGCGTGGATTGTTCCGAACTCGACAAGGGCGCGCTCACGGCACGCACGCCCATCGACGGCACGACGCTTGCCAGTCTCGGGACCCATGACGCTGCGGCCGTGGCAAGTCGCGTTGCCGCCGCAAAGGCTGCCTATCTGCAATGGCGCGAGGTGTCGGCGCCGGCGCGCGGAGAGCTCGTAAGGCTTCTGGGCGAGGAGCTCCGCGCAGCCAAGCAACAGCTCGGCGAGCTCGTGTCGATCGAAGCCGGGAAGATCCTCAGCGAGGGCCAGGGCGAAGTCCAGGAGATGATCGACATCTGCGACTTTGCCGTTGGCTTGTCGCGCCAACTCTATGGGCTGACCATTGCCTCCGAGCGTCCTGGCCATCGGATGATGGAGACCTGGCATCCGCTCGGTGTCGTGGGGGTGATCACCGCGTTCAATTTCCCCGTCGCCGTATGGGCCTGGAACGCGGCGCTGGCCTTGGTCTGCGGCAATGCCGTGGTCTGGAAGCCTTCGGAGAAGACCCCGCTCGCTTCCCTTGCCTGCCAGGCGATATTCGATCGCGCCGTGCAGCGCTTCGGCAAAGCGCCCGCCTGCCTCAACCAGGTCGTGATCGGGCTGCGCGAGACCGGAGAAGCCCTGGTCGACGATGCACGGGTTGCGCTGGTTTCGGCCACCGGCAGCACGCGCATGGGCCGCGAGGTAGGACCGCGGGTTGCCAAACGTTTTGGCCGATCGCTGCTCGAGTTGGGCGGCAATAACGCGGTCATCGTGACGCCCAGTGCCGACCTCGACCTGGCCGTGCGCGGCATCGCCTTTGCGGCCGCGGGAACGGCTGGCCAGCGCTGCACCACCACCCGTCGCCTCATCGTTCACTCCAGCATCAAGGACGCGCTCCTTTCACGCCTGAAGAAGGCGTTCGCCGGCTTGCCGATCGGAAGTCCGCTGGACGCCGGCACGCTTGTCGGGCCGCTGATCGACGAGCAGAGCTTCGATGGAATGCAAAGTGCGATCGGCTCGGCAATTGCCGAGGGGGGTGTTGCCACCGGGGGAGAGCGGGTACTGCAGGATCGGTTCCCAGGGGCCTTCTATGTTCGTCCTGCCATCCTGGAGATGCCGGGTCAGACCCCGACAGTGCGCCACGAGACCTTCGCCCCCATCCTGTACGTGCTGACGTACGAGGATTTCGCCGACGCCCTGGCCTTGCAGAATGACGTGCCACAAGGTCTGTCGTCCGCAATATTCAGCAATGACCTGCGGGAGACCGAATACTTCGTTTCCGCAGCCGGCTCGGATTGCGGCATCGCCAATGTCAACATCGGCACCTCCGGCGCGGAGATCGGTGGCGCGTTTGGCGGCGACAAGGAAACGGGCGGCGGTCGGGAATCCGGATCGGATTCCTGGCGGGCCTACATGCGGCGAGCCACCAACACGGTCAACTACTCGCGAGAGCTGCCGCTGGCGCAGGGCGTCAAGTTCGACGTCTAGGGAGGAAGCGCACGCCCCGGCTGCGACGCGGCAAAATCGCAATCCAGCGCATGCCGCGCGATGAGACACATGAAGGCTCACATCTTGGATCGCTCTTCCGCTTCGCTCGGGCACGCATCAGACTATCGGATCGAGGAAAGCGTCGCCTACCTGATCCGGCGGATTCTCATGCTGACACGTACCGGACTCGACGCTCGCTTGCGAGCATCAGGCGGCCCGACGGGCACGCAGTGGCGTCTGCTGCACTATCTCCACCTGCGGGGGCCGCTGCAGGTGGCGGAATTGGCCAGATTCTGCGAGATCGACCCTCCCGGCATGACTCGCCTGATCGATCGCCTGGAGCGCCAGGGCCTGTGCCGACGACTCCGTGCACCGGCTGACCGCAGGGTGGTCAATGTCATGCTCACGGAGCGCGGAAGGGAGGCCGCCGAGCGACTCGCGCCCGAACTGCGGCAAATCCAGGCCGAGCTCCTTCTTGGTTTCGAAGAGGCGGAGATCGGCGAGCTGCGCGGGTTGCTCGAGCGAATCGTCGACAACGCCCAGGCCCGCGCAAGTCCTCCTCCCAACGTCTGACCCCGTGCTCCCAAGTGAGCCAACCGGCATCCTCGGGGGTACCACTTACTTGTGCACGTGCACGACGCCGGTCATGAACGGGTGCACGGTGCAGTAGTAGGCGTAGTCGCCTGCCTTCGGAAACGCGACCTCGTACTGATCGTCGGTATCCATCGCCTTCGAGGCGATGACCTTTTCCTGCCCCTGTGCGCTGGAAACCGTGTGCGGCACCTCGTCGTGATTGATCCAGCGCACCCTGGATCCGGGCGCGATCGTGATCTCCTTGGGTCCGAAGCTGAACTTGCTGACGTCGACGGTCGTCACGGCGTCGGCGGCAACGCTGGCCGACAGCCCCGCCGCGACGCCTGCGACCAGCACGATCCCCGCACCCCAGAGTTTCAGGTGGCCTCGATGGAACATGGCGCAGCTCCTCTTCAGCCTTCGAGCGGCCGGTCGACCATGGCCAGCTCGCGCTTGCCGCGCACCACGCTGATCTGCCGCGTGCCGAGCAGCTTTCCGAGTTCGCCGGCCGGGACCTTGACCGGGCCGGGTTCGCCGATCCCTTCCTGGCCCGGTGTGGGCAGGGGATAGGCCAGCGACATCGCCGTGTGCATCGCAACGCTGCCTTCGACCTTCTGCAGCACCTGGTGGATGTGCCCGTTGAGGACCGTGACCGATCCGTAGGGGCGCAGCATCGCGATCAGCTGGGCGGAATCGGCGGTGCCCCAGCCCCAGGGCTCCCAGACCGTCCAGAGCGGGATGTGCGCCATCACCACGATCGGCGTCGAGCGCGAGACACCGGCGAGATCGCTCTTGACCCAGGCCAGTTGCTCGTCGCCCAGCCCGGCCAGCATGCCGGCCTTGAAATTGAGCGTATTGGTCAGCCCGATGAAGTGGACGCCGCCCTGGTCGAAGCTGTACCAGGCGCGGCCCTTGCCGTCGTGGTCGAAGAACTTCAGATAGCCGTTGACCCCATCGTCGATCGTGTCGTGCTCGCCCGGCACGGTATGGACGCGGTCGACGTGGAGCTCCTTGAGGATCTCCTTGGCGTTGCCGAATTCCTCGGGTTTCGACAGGTGGCTGACATCCCCCGTGTGCACGACGAATGCCGGCGCCTGCGGCAGGGCATTGATGTCGGCGATGGCGTGGCGCAGGCTGCCGACGACATCGGGGTTGGCTTCCTTGCGAAAGCCGATGTGGGTGTCGCTGATCTGGACGAAGGTCAGCGTATTGCCTGCCGCCGCCGGCGGCGGCGCGCCGGCACCGGTGGCGCCGAGGGCGCGCGGTATGCCGCCGCTCACGGTCCAGACAACTGCCGCGCCGCTCCATGCGGACAGACACCTGAGGGCCTCACGACGGCCGGGACTGTGCGTGTTCATCTGCTTGCTCCTTTTCACGGGTTGAAGGTCGTTGCAAGCTGCTATACGCAGGCGGGCCGGGATTTATTCCCGCGGAATAGATTCCATCCACGCGCAGTCAATGCTTCGTGTGTACCGGCGACAGGACTTCCAGATGCCCTTGACCACCCATCACCTGCGCCTGGGCTCGGGCCTGGTCCTGATGAGCTACATCTCGCTGCACCTCATCAATCACATGCTGGGCATAGTGTCGCTGTCGCTCGCGGAGGCCGGGTTGCGCCTGGCGATCCGGCTCTGGCAGAGCCCGCCGGGCACGGTGCTCCTGTACGGTGCGTTCGCGCTGCACTTTGCGCTGGCCTTGCACACGATCCACCAGCGCCGCCACTGGCAGCTGCCGGCCAGGGAGTGGCTGCGCCTGTGGTCGGGCTTCAGCCTGCCCTTGCTGCTGATCGGCCACGCGGTGAACACGCGGGTCGCGACCTCGTTCTACGGTTTCCATCCGAGCTACGAGAAGATCATTGCCGGACTGATCTCCGGCGGCTCGCAGGGCTGGCAGATCGCCTTGCTCGCGCCCGGCTGGGTGCACGGTTGCATGGGCCTGTGGATCACGCTGCGTCGCCATGTCCAGTCGCGCCGCATCCGGCTCGCATTGGCCACGCTGTTTGTCGCGGTGCCGCTGCTCTCGGCGGCGGGGTTCCTGCGAATGGCCCGCACCATCGAGCCTCACGAAGCCCTGCTCGTGGCCCATGCGGCCGAGGCGCGGCCCCGTGCGGCGCCGCTCGCTTCATGGCGCCACGTGCTGCTGGGCGCTTACCTGTCGCTGATCGTCGGCTCGTTCGTTGCCGGCCGATGGCGCGATGCCGGGTCGCGTGACGCGGCAGCGCCCTGACCCCAAGCCGCTTTCGGCACTTGTTCACGCTTTGGGAGTCCCTGCATGCGAGGTCACGAATATTCCGAGCGTCGCCACCGTACTGCACGACGAGGCTGAGAGGCCTCGACCACGGCACAGGTGGTGCCGCTCAACCCAGGAGATCATCATGCGTACATCCAAACTCGCCCGCGCCACTGGCACCCTCTTCCTTCTCGCCGCACTCGGTGCAGCCGCCCATGCCGAGGGCGGCATGACACGCGCGCAGGTCAAGGCCGATCTGGCCGAGGCGATTCGAAGCGGCAACATGCTCGCCGCGGGCGAAAGCGGCCTGACGCTGCGGGAGCTGAACCCGCAGCGCTACCCCGCGCCGGTCATGGCAGAGGGCAAGACGCGCACACAGGTCAAGGCGGAACTCGCCGACGCCATCCGGACGGGCGACATCATGGCCAACGACGAAAGCGGGCTGAAGGCCAACGAGGAGCATCCGCAGCGCTACCCGTCGCACGTCGTCGCGGCGGGCAAGACACGCGCGCAGGTCCAGGCCGAACTGGCCGAAGCGATCCGGACGGGCGACATGCTCGCGAGCGACGAAAGCGGCCTGAGGCTCAACGAGGAACACCCGCAGCGCTACGCCAGGCCGCGGGCGACGATGGCCGCCGAGGCAGCCACGGTTTCGGGCAGCGCTGCCGCGCAGTGAAGCGTCTGCGCGGGCTGGCATGCCAGGTTCCAGACGTCTTCGCATCCTGCGTCCAGCCGGAGCGCGTTCGGTCCGGCTGGCGAGCGGGCTCGTGCTGTTCGTCTATGTCGGGACGCACCTGCTGAACCATTCGCTCGGCAATGCCTCTCTGGCATGGCTCGAGCGAGGCCTGCTGGTGCAGAAGTTCATCTGGCAGGCGTGGCCCGGCACGATCCTGCTGTACGGCGCACTGGCGATCCATTTCTGCCTCGGCCTGTGGGCGCTCTACGAGCGGCGTGCGCTGCACTGGACGCCGAAGGAGGTCGCGCAGCTCACGCTGGGCCTGTGCATACCGCCGCTCCTGGCCAACCATCTCGTCAACACGCGAATCGCCTTTGCCGCGTTCGGCCTCGACAAGGGCTATGCCCAGTTGCTGTATTCGCTCTGGATCGCCCAGCCGTCGTTCGGCCGGGTGCAGTTGGCGCTGCTCGTGGTGGCCTGGGTGCATGGGTGCTTCGGCATCTGGTTCTGGTTGCGACTGAAGCCGTGGTTCGGCGCGTGGCGCAGTGTGCTCACGAGCCTCGCGGTGCTCTTGCCGGTGCTCGCCTTGCTGGGCTATCTGCAGGGCGGCCGCGAGGTGGTGGCGCTGGCGCAGAACCCGGGCTGGCGTGCCCAGGCGCTCGCCCAGACCGTCGTCGGGACGCCAGCGCAAGACCGCTGGCTCGTCGACCTGCGCAATGACTTTCTTCTCTTCGCCGGTGGCGCACTGTTGCTGGTGCTTTCGGCGCGCGGGGCACGCTCGCTGTGGGAGCGCAGCAGAGGCCGGGTCTGCGTGCGCTATCCGGACGGGCGGCAGGTCCACGTGCCGCTCGGATTCTCGGTGCTGGAGGCAAGCAGGATCGGGGGCATCCCCCACGCAAGCGCCTGCGGAGGCCGTGCCCGGTGCTCGTTGTGCCGGGTGCGTGTCGTCGGCGACGCCAGGCTGCCGGCGCCGCGGGAGGCGGAACGACGCGTGCTGGCACGCCTGGACGCCGACCCGCGCTTCGTGCGCCTCGCATGTCAGCTGCGTCCGAAGGCCGATCTTGCCGTGTGGCCCCTGGTGCCGCCGGCGAGCTCCAAGGCCTTCGAGCCGGGCCGGCGATGGGGCGCCATGCCGAAGGAGCGATTCGGTGCATTCATGTTCGTGGACATGCGCGACTCCACGCGGCTCGCCGCGGAGCAATTGCCGTTCGACAGCCTGTTCCTCGTCAGTCGCTTCCTGGCTGCGACCTGCGCCGCGATCGTGCAGGAAAGCGGCTTGCCGAACCAGTTCCTGGGCGACGGCGTCCTCGCCATATTCGGCCTGGCGACCGACCCCGCCACCGCATGCCGCCAGGCGCTCGCCGCGGTGCCGCGGATCGCCATGAACATCGCGGCACTGAACGAGGCGATGGGACCGCAGTTGCGACAGCCCATCCGCTTCGGCATCGGCGTGCACTGTGGCCGCTCGGTCATGGGCGAGATCGGCTTTCGCGAGCACGTGACATTCACCGCGTTGGGCGATGCGTTGAACGTGGCCTCCAGGCTTCAGCAGTTGACCCGCGAGGTCGGCTGCGAGGCCATCGTCTCGGACGCGGTGTTCCGCCATGCCGGAATCCCGGCCGGCCTGCTGGCGCCGCTCGATGCACGCCTGCGCGGCCGTGACGAGGCGGTCGCTGTCCGCGTTCTGCCCGACGCGCGGCAGATGCCTCGCTTGGACGCATGAGCGTTCCGGCCAGCTGCCCCGGTCAAATTGCGACGAATTGCATCAGGCGTCGGCCAGCGCCGGACGCTGCCCGTTGGATAAGGAGGCCCCGCTGGGGTCTTCTCTTTTCGAAACCCAGGAGCTCGAATGAAATTCAACAAGCGCAGTGTCGCGGCAACCGTCGTGACTCTTTTCATGGCCGCGTTGTCCGGCACCGTCGCCCATGCGCACGGCGGCGGCGGCGGCGGCGGCGGCGGTGGTGGCGGCGCTGGCGGAAACGGCCCAGGCGGCGCAGGGCCAGGCAACTCGGCTGCCGCCGTCGGCCATGGCGGTGCGCCCGCAACGGCGGCAACGGCCGGCCACCACGGCTCGCCTGCGGCAAGCCACACGGCAGCCGCCCCCAACCATGGACACCACGGTCATCACGGACACCATGGCGTCGCCACCGTCGCCCATGCAAGCCCTGCGACCCATGCAACCGCTGCGACTCCTGCAATTCCTGCAATTCCGGCGACGCCCGCAGTCCCGAGTGTCCGCGGCGGTCCGGCAACGCCGGCGGTGCCTGCAACCCCTGCCGTTCCACCCGTGAACAAGTAGCCAGGCTCCCGCCGGTTCGCCATCTCAATTCGCCGCATCGTGGCCCAGCGCGATGCCCCAGCGAAGCAGGTACCAGCGCCACTTGGGAATGGCATGAAACGACCGGGTAGTGCCGTTGCGGCTGGCGACCGCCCGGCCCTTGGACATCTGTAGCGTGATCGAGTGCGCGGAATCCGGGCCCGCCTTGCAGGTCCAGTTCCGGCCGCTGGCGATTGCGCAGGGTGCCAGCTTGCCCGACGGCTCGCCGCTACCCACGACCCAGAACAGCACTTCGCCGCGTGCCCGCAGCGCGCGGAATCGATATCGGTCGCTCGCCTTCAGTCTTCCGCTGCAACGCCGGCCCTGCCATCCGCCGCCCGTGCAGTCGACCGTGTAGATGGTTCGCTCGTTCTGCAATGTGATCCAGTCGCTCGCCCAGACGAGGCCGGCGACCACCAGCAGGGCCGCAATGGCAAAGAGCCATGCCCCGACCCTCATCCTCGCGAGCGGCACTTGCGGTTCAGATTCCACGTCTCCAGCTTCTTCCATAACCCACCACAGAACGACGATTAGAACAGCTTGCCGACATTGAACAGCGTCAGCAAGCCCAGCATGCCGAAGATGGCGGCAGCCACGCCATGGACGAGGCGCATCGATACCTTCTGGGCGATCCTGTCACCAAGGAAGACTGCTGGAACGTTCGCCAGCATCATCCCGACGGTCGTGCCCAGCACGACCTGCACCACGTCGGTATAGCGAGCAGCCAGAGCCACGGTTGCGATCTGGGTCTTGTCACCCATCTCCGCGAGGAAGAAGCCGACGACTGTCGTGCCGAAGACCCCGAAACGGCTGCCGCTGCCAGCGGTTTCCTCATCGAGCTTGTCGGGGATCAGCATCCAGCCGGCCATCGCCAGGAACGAGATGCCGATGACCCAGCGCAAGAGATCCGGCCCGAGCATGTGGGCGACCCAACCGCCCAGCGCGCCTGCGGCCGCGTGGTTCACGATCGTGGCGACGAAGATGCCCGCAATGATCGGCCAGGGCCGTCGGAACGTGGCGGCGAGAACGATCGCGAGCAACTGGGTCTTGTCGCCCATCTCACCGAGCGCGACAACGCCGGTGGACACGAGAAATGCTTCCATGAAAGAGAAATCCAGGGGCCGGAAACGCAAAGACCACCCCGCATCCCCGGCCCAATCCGGAGGCGGTGTGGTCAAAGGTCTTGCCAGGCCGTGAAGCTGCTCGCGCCATGGCCTATGGGCCAAGTGTGTTGACGCGAGCCCCCGCGTTGCGCAGGTCAGCTACTCCCCAATGACTGAGGGCGCGATTCTAGCTCAGCAGGCAAGGTGCGCTCAGAACGGGGAGGTGATGCCGGTGTAGTCGCCGATCACGTAGGCACTGTAGGGCGCATTCATCTGGACTGCGGTGCTCGGGCTGAAGCCGGGATCGTTGATCGTTCCATAGGTGGCAACGATCTGCATCGAAGGGTTGACCTCGATCACCTGGTCGTTGAATTGATCGCTGATCAGGGTGTTGCCGGTCGCCAGCCGTACCGCGCGGGTCGGCAGCGGCGCCGGGTTGCTGCCCGGCCGGGTGTTGGTCACGTACTGCCAGACGGGCACGTCCTGACTGTTGACTTCCACGATGCGGGCGTTGTTGGAATCGGTGATCAGCGTATTGCCCGACGCCAGCCGGCTTGCGAACGCGACACCGCTGACGCTCCCCTGCGCGGTGAACGTCGCGACGATCTGGCTGGGCATCGTGTGCGTGACTTCGATCGCGCGGTTGTTGTTCTCGTCGGAGATCAGGATGTTGCCGTTGGCGAGCAGCTCGGCGGCGTTGGGATTGCTGAGCTGATTCGGGCCGGAGCCGGCAACGCCGTTCTGCCCGTATTGCCACACGATGGCGTTGTCCGCCGGGCGCACTTCGATGATGCGCTGGTTGCCCTGGTCGGTGATCAGGATGTGTCCGTCCGGCAGGAAGGTGTTCTGCACCGGTGTATTGAGCTGGTTGGGCCCGAAGCCGGTCACGTTGAATTGCCCATACTGCCAGATGATGTTTCCGTTGGGATCGACCAGGATCACGCGGTTGTCGGCACAGCCTGACTTCTTGCAGTTCTTGGTGGCACCGGCCGGGATGCCCGTGCCCGACATCAAGGTGTTCACCCCGACGCGTTCGGCGTCGTTGGTGCCGACGATCGCGCCTGCCGACGTGTTTCCGTGGCCGCTGCCGAAGCTCCAGACGATCGTCCCGCTCGGGTCGATCTCGATCACTCGGTTGTTGAACTGATCCGTGATCAGGATGTTCCCCGGCGTATTGAACGGGCCGCCCGCGCTCGTGCCCGCCAGGCACCCAAGAGTCACGGCTGCAACGAGGGTCGCCAGGGGGCCGACGCGCCCAGCACCCCTTCGGGTGCGCATCAGGATGGATGAGTTCATCGTGTTTACTCCGTTGTTGGACCACGAACCATCCCCGCGTCGCGGGGACACGCGGTAAATTCCGAAACGGCCCTACGAGGTTCAATTCCTGCGCCAATAACATCCCCGACAAGGAGGGGATCGACCGGGAACACTTCCTTGCGACACAAGCGCAAAGTGAAAGACCGGCACGCGGCTGCGGCGACGAAGGCCGTACGGCGTGCCCTCGCCCCCTTCACGCTCGGCGTGACGGCCGCGTTGTCGTGCCCTGTCGCCGCGCCGGCAGCGCCGTCGGCCGACAGTGGCTGGCCGGAGTATGGCGGCGACGCCGGCGGGCGACGCTACAGCGACGCGGCGCTCATCACGCCCGCCAACGTCGACGGGTTGCGCCAACAATGGCTCTATCGCACCGGCGACGCGTCGAGCCGCGCTGCAGCGCTGATGCGTCGTGTGAAGTTCGAGACGACACCCATCCTCGTCGCCGACAAGCTCGTGCTGTGCTCGTCGTTCAACGAAGTCATCGCCCTCGACCCGGCGACGGGTGTCGAGGCCTGGCGTTACGACCCGAAAGTCGCGACCGATCGGCGGCCTGCGAATCGCTACAACTGCCGCGGCGTCGCGCAGTGGCGCGATCCCGCGGCGCCGGCCGACGCGCCCTGCGCGCTGCGCGTTCTGAGCGCGACGACCGACGCGCGCCTGATCGCACTCGATGCGCGCACCGGCCTGGCCTGCGCCGGCTTCGGCAAGGCAGGCCAGATCGAGATCGACACCGGCGAGCTTCTGCGGCCAGGCGAATTCCAGGTGTCGTCGGCGCCGGTCGTGGCCGGCGACGTCGTGATCGTCGGTTCGTCGATCGACGACAACGCCCGCGTCTCGGCGCCCTCTGGGCGCGTGCGCGCGTTCGACGCACGCAGCGGCGCGCCGCGCTGGAGCTGGGAGCCACTCGTGCCGCAAGCCGGCACGAAGACGGGCGCGGCAAACGTCTGGGCGCCGATGTCGGTCGACGCGCAGCGCGGCCTGGTCTTCCTCCCGACCTCGAGTCCCAGCCCGGATTTCTACGGCGGCCTGCGCCCGGGCGCGAACGAACACGCGGATTCGGTGGTCGCGCTGCATGCGTCCGATGGCAGCCTCGCCTGGGCCTTCCAGATCGTCAAGCACGACGTCTGGGACTACGACGTCCCGGCGCAGCCGACGCTGGCCACGCTGGCCATCGCCGGCCGCCCGCGCGACGTCGTGATCCAGGCGACCAAGCAAGGCTTTGTCTTCGTTCTCGACCGCGACACCGGCGCGCCGGTCTTCCCGGTGGAGGAGCGTGCCGTGCCGCAAGGCGGCGCGCCCCGCGAGATGCTCTCGCCGACGCAGACCTTTCCTTCCGACATGCCGGCGCTGGTGCCGTCGACGCTTCGCGCGGACGACGCGTACGGCTACACCTGGTGGGACCGCGGTGCCTGCCGCGATCGCATCGCTGCGTTGCGCGGCGAAGGCCTCTACACACCGCCGAGCGTGCAAGGAACGATCCTCTTTCCGATGACCGGCGGCGGCGTCAACTGGGGCGGCGTGGCGGTCGATCCGCGCGGCGTCGTCTTCGTCAACACGACCCGAGCCGCTCACGTCGTGCGTCTCATCCCGCGCGCCGACTTCGCGGCGACCAAAGCGGCGAACCCGCGCAAGGAAGTGAGCCCGCAGTCCGGAGCGCCGTTCGCGATGATCCGGGAGACGCTGCTTTCGCCGATCGGCGCGCCCTGCAACCCGCCGCCTTGGGGAACGATCGCTGCACTCGACCTGAATCAGCGCAAGATCCTTTGGGAGGTACCGCTCGGGACGACCGAAGACATCTTCCCGCTCGGCATTGCACAGGCGACCGGCACGCCGAACTTCGGAGGACCCGTCGCGACGGCCAGTGGCCTGGTGTTCATCGGCGCAACCATGGACCGTTACCTGCGCGCGTTCGATTCGGCGAACGGCGCCGAGTTGTGGCGTGGCCGACTTCCCGCATCGGCGATGGCCACGCCGATGACTTACGTCTGGCACGGACGCCAGTACGTGGTCGTCGCCGCCGGCGGCCACGGTGAGGTCGGAACAGAAACCAGCGATGCCGTGGTCGCCTTTGCGTTGCCCGTGCCGGGAGAATCAACGCGGACCGTGTGGGACCGGACGATCGATCAGCCCGGCGGCCGGGCGGCGCTGCGGATCGGCGCCATCGCCCTGGGCGTCGTCGCTCTTGTTGCTCTGCTGCGGCGCTGGCGCCGGCGACGCAGGCGCCGCGCCTGAGGGCGTTGCGTTCGGGAGCGGCAAATCCGGCTGGTGGGTAGAGAGTGGAATGGCCGATCAAGATCCTGGCCATCAATCCGGTCCCTGGACGACGTCAACTCCGTAGACCTCGAAGCTGCGGAACGAATCCGATTCGATGCGCTGCGCCACGGAGGTCAATTCATAGGCCGAGATGGCTGACGCGATACTCGTCGTGAGCGTCAACAGGATGAACTGGCTGGCGAGCGACGGGAACACTGCGCGCAGCGCCGGAACCAGCACGATCTTGCGGAAGATCGCGAGTTTGTGTAGTCCCAATGCGAGCCCCGCCTCGATCCGACCTTTGCCGATGGATTGCACGCCGCCGCGGATGATCTCGATGGCGTATGCGCCCCCGTTGACGCCCAGAGCGATGATTGCAGTCGGCGTCGGATCGATGCGGATTCCGGCCAGCGGCAGCGCGAAGAAGACGAAATAGATCTGCACGAGGAAGGGGGTGTTTCGAACCACCTCGACGAAGCTGATCACGAGCCAGCGCAAGAACGAGTGCCTTGAATCTCTCAGCATCACGCCGCCGATGCCGATGATGGTTGCCAACACCATTCCGGCGAACGCCAACCCCAATGTCCCGGCACAGCCCTTGAGGAGGTCCGAGAAGCCTGCGACGACGGGGCCGAAGTCGAATTGGTGATTCACTGCAATTGCTCCGACGAGATGTGCAGAGGACGGCAGATGCGCCGTGCCAACGCAGCCGTCGCGGGTCGAGGCTTGCCAGGGGACTCGCCGGTGATGCAGGGCGCGCCACCTGCTTGAAGAACTTCTCTTTTCACTTTGTCTCCTTCGACGGTCATCTGTGACCTATTGGGGAAGGCGGATGCAAGGCACTATCGAGCTGCTTGCGAGGCCGCCGACACGGCTGCCCGCAATCCAAGCAGGTAGCTATCAAGCCCAAAGCCGCATATCTGCCCTTTTGCAATCTCGGCAAACACCGAGTGGTGACGAAAGCTCTCACGGGCATGAATGTTCGACATATGCAGCTCGACGATCGGAACCGTCAGGATCGCGAGCGCGTCGCGAATACCGTAGCTGTAGTGGGTCCACGCGCCGGCATTGATCAGCACTGCGTCCACGCCGTCCGCGAAGCCCTGATGGATGCGCTCGCACATGGCAGATTCGCTATTCGTCTGGAAGCTTTCGACTTCCGCGCCAAGCTCTCGGCCGAGGGATTGGAGTTGCCCATCGATCTCGGCCAGTGTCACGGTGCCGTACTGAATCGGATCGCGCTTGCCGAACATGTTGTGGTTGATACCGTGCAGCATCAGGACTCTCATTGCATCTCCTTTTTCAGACCAGCGGGATCTTCATGCGATCGATGAGGCCTCGCGTATCGGGACGGACGCCGCGCCACCACGCGAAGGCCTCGGCGGCCTGCTCGACCAGCATGCCCACGCCGTCGGCCAGCTGCGCGGCGCCTGCGTTCTGCGCCAGGCGCAGGAACGGGGTGAGACCCTTTCCATAAACGAGCTCGTAGGCCAGCTTTGTGCCTTTCAGGACTTCGGCGGGCAGGGGCGGCAGTTCGCCCTTCAGGCTTGCGGAAGTCGCGTTGACGACGATGTCGAAGTGCTGGCCGGACAGGTCGCCGTAGCCCGACGCGATCACCTCTCCGTACGGCGCGAACCTGTCCGCCAGCGCCACCGCGGTTTCGAGCGTGCGATTCGCCAGCACCAGGACCGACGGCCGTTGTGCGAGGAACGGCTGCAGCGCTCCACGCGCAGCGCCGCCGGCGCCGAGCAACAGGACGCACGCGCCCTTGATCTCGACCCCCAGGTTGCGCGTGATGTCGGCTACCAGCCCCACACCATCGAAGTTGTCCGCGTAGATCCGGTCGCCTTCGAACTTCAGCGCATTGGTGGCGCCGGCCAACTCGGCTCGCTCAAGGCGATCCGTCGCAAGCTCGAACGCCTGAAGCTTGAACGGCGCGGTGACGTTCATGCCGCGTCCACCTGCATCGCGAAACGCATGCACGGCGCCGGCGAAGCCGTCGAGGGGACCTTCGATCGCGGTGTACTCGATGTCCTGCCCGGTCGACTGCGCGAAGCTGCCGTGGATCATGGGAGACTTCGTGTGTCCGATGGGATTGCCGATGACGGCGTAGCGGTCGGTCATGATGTGCGTCCTTCTCACTTGCTGTAGAGCACGCCATCGGCCCGCATGGCGGCGATCTGTGTATCGCTGAAGCCGAGGCCGGAGGCGATCTCGGCGTTGTGCTCGCCCAGATCAGGTGCCACCCGCGTCTGCGTGGTGTCGCAGTCCGAGAACCGGAACGGCAGATTGGGGAGCCGAATCGCACCGAGCGCCGGGTGCTGCTGTTCGATCACCATGCCGCGGGCCTGGATCTGCGGATCGGCAAGCACCTCGTCGATGCGTTGCACCTTGGCGCACGGCACATCGATTGCGTCGAGCAGCCTGAGTACTTCCGCAACCGGCCTCGCTTCGACCCATGGGCGCACGACATTCAGGATCTCGAGCCGGTTCTCATTTCGCCCGGCCGCGGTGTGATAGCGCGTGTCGTCGCCGAAACCTCGCGGGCCACCGTTCTCGGCCACGAGCGCGGCGAATCGCTTCCATGCGTCGTCCACCTGTGCGGCGATCACAAGGTCGCCATCCTGCGCGCGGAACACGCCATAGAGCGTGGAGTTCGGCATGTCGTGTCCCGTCTGCACCGGCACCTCCCTGCCACCAGACAGCGTGTAGCACTGGACTGCGTACTCGTGCATCGAGACCAGCGTGTCGTACAGCGCCATGTCGATGTGCTGGCCCCTGCCCGATTTCTCGCGGCCAAGCAGTGCAGCATTGATAGCGGCGACCGCGTGGATGCCGGTGTACATGTCGCCGAGCGAGATGCGAAGCAGCGGCGGCGCTTCGCCCGGATTGCCGACCATCTGCATGATGCCGCTCTTGGCTTCGGCGATCAGGCCGAAACCTGCCCGGTGCGAATCCGGCCCGGTGTGGCCGTAGGCGGAGATCGAGCAATAGACGAGACGCGGATTGCGTGCCGCCAGTTCCTCGTACCCCAGGCCCAGCTTCTTCAGTGCGCCCGGACGATAGTTTTCGATGAACACATCGGCGCTATCCACCAGTTTCCGCATCAATTCATTGCCGCGCGGATCCTTGGTGTTGACGCACAGCCCCTTCTTGCCCATGTTCTGCTGCAAGAAGTAGCCGCTATGGTCGCCGACGAACCAGGCGTGCTGGCGCCCCGCGTCGCCGGTGCCCGGGCGCTCGACCTTGATGACCTCCGCACCCAGCGCTGCCAGGCAGCGGCCGACGTACGGGCCTGCCAGAAAGTGGCTGTAGTCGATGACGCGAATGCCCGCCAGCGGGAGTGCCTGTCGCGTGCTCATGCGGGCCTCCTGGGAACCATCACGCGGTGCTCGCCCTTCTGGACCACTTCGTCGCGTTGATTGATGAGTTCGGACGGGAGCACCAGGATGCCCCAGCCGGGACGGCTCTTGGATTCACGCTTGCTGCCGACGTGGAACTTCACGCGCACCGCGTCACCGAGCTTGATGGGGCCGATGAAGCTCCATTCCCACCCGAGCGACATGCCGGGCATGAAGCGCATGTCGCTCTTCGTCTTGAGTCCGTCCGCGATCGACAGGCCGAACAGACCGTGCGCCACGCGCGTTCCGAAGGGCGTGGTCCGGGCATAGGCCTCGTCCGTGTGCACCGGTGTGTGGTCGCCCGTGAGATCGGCGTAGGCCATCACACGTGCCTCAGTGACTTCGTACGGAGGGCTGATGCACTCCTCGCCGACGACGGCGTCGTCCCAGTATTTGTCTTCGATGGTGGTCATGGTGTGTCTCTGATGGATGAGGTTCATGCGCGAGGGTCGATGGCCAGCGCCTGCGCCACGGCACCGGTGCTCGCCTGGATGAATTCGACGGCCAGACCGTCGGGCAGGCGCAGCCAGTTGCGGCCCTGCGGCATCTCGGCGACTGCGAAGGCTTGCGCGGCGGCGAGAGCGGCCTCGAGGTCCTCGCACATCACGCCGATGTGGCCCAGCCGGCCCTCAGGCCCGGCGAAGTCGGGCTTGGCCATGAACTGCATGCCGCCCAGCGTCCAGTACTGCACCGGCTCCTCGGCCGTGCCCTGCACCTCGCGCATCGTCATGCCGCACACCTCCTGAAAAAACCGGATGTGCCAGTGGATGTCACTGACCCAGATGGCAACGTGCTCGACATAGGCTCTGGTCGCGGCGCTCATTTGGCCTCCAGGCGACGCTCGATGCCCTTGATGGCGGCGACCAGGGTCTGGTTGACCGGCGTTGGCACGTTGAACTTCCGGCCACCGCGCACGACGGATCCATTGATGAAGTCGATCTCGGTGATCGAGCCTTTCTCCAGGCTCTGCAGCATCGAAGTCTTGAACTCGTAGGGCAGGCCTTCCGCCGCCATCACCCAAGCGTCACGCGGCTCCTTGATCGACAAGGTGACGCCGCTTGCCTTGGCCACCGCCATGGCCTCGGCGACTGCCGCGATCGCCGTGGCCTCGATCTCCGGCACCGCATAGAGGCTGCCATAGACCTGCCCCGTGATGCCGCTCAAGGCGCCTGTGGAAACGTTGATCAGGAGCTTGTCCCACATCACGCCCATGATGTTGTCGCTGACCTCGCAGGGCAGGTCGGCACGCTCGAACTCCGCGGCAATTGCCTGGGCGCGTGGTGTCATCGAGCCATCGAACTCGCCGATCACGGTGCGCTTGCCGCGGGTTCCCGCGATGACGTGGCCCGGTCCGAGCAGCACGCCGCCCACATAGGTCTTGCCGGCGAGGACGTGCTCGCGGCCCACGACCTCGGAGAGAATCTCCTCGTGGCCCATGCCGTTCTGCAAGGACATGACCGCCGTTTCGGGCCCGATGATCCCTTTTGCGCCTTCGATGGCCGCTCTGGTGTGGAATGACTTGACCAGAACGATCACCAGATCGGCGGGCTCCAAGCCATGACTGTCCAGCGCCGCGCGAACCTTGACGACGCGCTCGGTGTCGCCGCCCTTCAGCCGCAGGCCATCGCGATTGATGGCTTCGACATGCGCCTCGAATGGGTCGATCAGCGTGACTTCGGACCCCGCTGCGGCGAGGGTGCCGCCGATGGCACAGCCCAATGCACCTGCGCCCAGAAAGTAGATCTTCATGCGTGTCTCCGTTGAATGCCTCAACGATAGGTTTCCCCCTTCATTTCCGCCATGACATGGTTGAAATGGTCTACATTCCGTTTTGAGATGGACCACGACGACGACACCGAAGGCAGCACTGACTTGCTCAGCATCAAGCTGCTGCGCCTCTTCGACCTGCTCTACAGCACGAACAGCGTCACGCGTACGGCCGAGCAGATGGGTCAGGGCCAGCCAACGGTGAGCAATTGGCTCCGGCGGCTTCGTGAGCAGTTGGGGGACGAGTTGTTCGTTCGTACCGCCGACGGCATGCGGCCCACGCCACGCGCGGATGAACTGATCGTGCCGGCGCGCGAAGCGCTGGCCTCCTTGCAGCGGCTCGCCGCACCTGCGCTCGAGTTCGATCCGTCGAGCGCTACACGGCGATTTCGCATCTGCATGACAGATGCCAGTCATGTGACGCTCTTGCCGCAGTTGCTCGCACACGTGCGAGCCCTGGCCCCGCATGTGAGCCTGGAAGCCGCGCGCATCGACGAGCAGACCGCACAAGCACTCCAGTCCGGTCAGGCGGATCTGGCCATCGGACTGGTGCCGTGGCTGGAGTCAGGCTTCTATCAGCAGGTCCTCTATCCGCAGGACTGGGTCTGCCTTGTCAACGCGAGCCATCCGCGCGTCGGCAGGAACTTCGGCTTGCGGGACTACAAGGCCGAGGCGCATGTCGCCATTGCCGGCGGCACGGGGGTTCAACTGCTCGAGGCAGCGCTGCAGCGGCATCGCGTGGAGCGCCGCATCCTGCTGGAGATGCCGGGCTTCCTGGGATTGGCCGCGATCGTGTCGAGCACGGACCTGATCGCCACGGTGCCGCGCCACATCGGCGAGACCTTGGCACGCAGCCGCGAGCTGAAGGTATTCGATTGCCCGGTGCCGATTCCGCCGTTCACCGTCAAGCAGCACTGGCACGCTCGCTACCACCAGGATCCGGCCAATCGCTGGCTTCGAGGCGTGTGCGAGGGATTGTTTGCGAAGAAGTCACCCAGATCGACAACGGGGAAGAGCCGAGGGTCCTGAGCCGACGCCAACGTACCGCGCGCGAGGGGCTGGAGCACGGCCTGCCTTGAAGCTACTCGACGAACAGCAGCGCCGGATCTTCGATCATCGTGCGCATCGCCTGCACGAACCGGGCCGCGTCCATGCCGTCGACGACCCGGTGGTCGAACGAGGAAGACAGGTTCATCATCCGGCGCGACACGACGGCGCCGCCCCGCAACACCGGACGTTCCACGATCCGGTTGACCGCGACGATTGCAACCTCGGGCCGGTTGATCACCGGCGTCGACACGATGCCGCCGAGCGCGCCGAGGCTGCTGATGGTGATCGTCGAGCCGCTCAGTTCCGCGCGCGTCGCCCGGCCTGCCCTCGCGGCTTCGACCAGGCGCGCCATTTCGGCCGCCGTGGCCCACAGGTCGTGCGCCTCGGCGTGCCGGACCACCGGCACGACCAGGCCGTGGGGTGTCTGCGTCGCGACGCCGATGTGTACCGCGCCGTGACGTGTGACGATGCCCGCCTCGTCGTCGAAGCGGGCGTTGATCTGCGGGAACTCGCGCACCGCCAGCACCATCGCCCGCATCAAGAGAGGCAGCAAGGTCAGGTGCCCGCGCTCGGTGCTCCATTTCGCGTTGAGCGCCGATCGCAGGGCCTCGAGCTCGGTGACATCGACCTCCTCGACGTAGCTGAAATGCGGGATGCGCCGCTTTGATTCCTGCATCTGCAATGCGATGCGGCGACGCAGGCCGATGACGGGCACGGCCTGCTCGTCGTTGCGTTCGGCGTTCGCCGCGCCGGGCGCACGGTCCGCCGGGCGGGCGCCATGCGCGGCGACGTGCGCGTCGAGATCGGCGTGCACGATGCGACCGGCGGTTCCGCTGGGCGCAACGTCCTTCAGATCGACGCCCAGTTCCCAGGCACGCCGGCGCACCGCCGGCGAGGCGATCGGACGATCCTCCGCGGCCCGCGTGGACAAGGACGCCGGCCGTGCCGGCGCCGTCTCCGGCGCCTTCGGCGTTGCAACGAGCTCCACTGCGGACGAAGGTGGCAAGGCGGCGCGCTCAGGCGTGGCCGCCGGCGCCTCGTCGCCCGACCGCTCGATGCGGATCAGTTCGGAGCCGACAGCCAGGATCTGTCCGACTTCTCCGCCGAGCGCCAGCACGCGGCCGGCGACCGGCGAAGGGATCTCGACGTTGGCCTTGTCGGTCATCACGTCGGCCAGCCCCTGATCCTCGACGACCGCGTCGCCGGGCTTGACGTGCCAGGCCACGAGCTCGACCTCTGCGATGCCTTCGCCCACGTCGGGCACCTTGATCACATGGATGCTGCTGCCGGACATGTCACGTCTCCATCGCTCGCCTGAACGCTGCAGCCACGCGCGCCGGGCCGGGAAAGTAGGCCCATTCCAGCGCATGCGGATACGGCGTGTCCCAGCCGGTCACGCGTTCGACGGGCGCCTCCATGTGATAGAAGCAGTGCTCTTGCACGAGCGCCACGAGTTCTGCACCGAAGCCGCTGGTGCGCGTGGCTTCATGCACAACGACGCAACGGCCCGTCTTCCTGACCGAGGCAACGATCGCCGGCAGGTCCAGCGGCCAGATGCTGCGCAGGTCGATGATCTCGGCATCGACGCCGCTCTCGGCCGCCGCCGCTTCGGAGACAAACACCATCGTCCCGTAGGTCAGCACCGTCAGATCGGCGCCGGTGCGGAACACCTTGGCCGTGTCGAGCGGCACCGTGTAGTGTCCTTCGGGCACCTCGCCCGATGCGTGCTGTGACCAAGGCACCAGCGGCCGGTCGTGGTGGCCGTCGAACGGGCCGTTGTACAGCCGCTTGGGTTCGAGAAAGATCACCGGATCGTCGTTCTCGATCGAAGCGATCAGCAGGCCCTTGGCATCGTATGGATTGCTCGGCATCACCGTGCGCAGGCCGCAGACATGCGTGAACAACGCCTCCGGACTCTGGCTGTGCGTCTGCCCGCCGTAGATGCCGCCGCCGCAGGGCATGCGGATCGTGATCGGCGCGCTGAAGTCGCCGGCCGACCGATAGCGCAGCCGCGCCGCCTCCGAGACGATCTGGTCCGAGGCCGGGTAGAAGTAGTCCGCGAACTGCACCTCGACCACCGGACGCAGTCCATAGGCGGCCATGCCGATCGCCGAACCGACGATGCCGCCCTCGGAAATCGGCGCATCGAAGACGCGCGAGCGGCCGTATCTCGCCTGCAGCCCTTCGGTACAGCGGAACACGCCGCCGAAGTAGCCGACGTCCTGTCCGTAGATCACGACGTTCGGATCGCGCTCGAGCATCACGTCCATCGCCGAGCGCAGGGCCTGGACCATCGTCATGCGGGCCATGTCAGTGCCCGCCCGGTCGCCCGAAGGCACGCGCCTGCCGCATCTGCTCATGCAGATGCGGCGGCATGTCCTTGTAGACGTCCTCGAACATCGACTCGAGCGGCGGCACATGGCCGTCGATCAGCGTGCCGCCGTAGCCCTCGGCCTGCTTCAGCGCCGCGGTGACCTCGGCCTCGAGCTGCTCTTGCGTGCGCCGATGCTCTTCGTCGGACCAGGCGCCCAGGCCCACCAGATGCTGCTTCAGCCGTGCGATCGGATCGCCCAGCGGGAAATGCTGCCAGTCGTCTGCAGGTCGATAACGCGAGGGGTCGTCCGAGGTCGAGTGCGCGCCGGCCCGGTAAGTGACCCATTCGATCAGCGTCGGCCCGAGATTGCTGCGCGCTCGCTCGGCCGCCCAGCGCGACGCGGCGAGCACCGCGAGAAAATCATTGCCATCGACACGCAGCGACGCGATGCCGCAGCCGACGCCGCGCGCCGCGAAAGTCGTTGCCTCTCCGCCGGCGATGGCCTGGAAGGTCGAGATCGCCCACTGGTTGTTGACGACGTTGAGGATCACGGGCGCGCGGTAGACATGCGCGAAGGTGAGCGCCGTGTGAAAGTCGGATTCGGCGGTGGCACCGTCGCCGATCCAGGCCGACGCGATCTTCGTGTCACCCTTGATCGCCGAGGCCATGGCCCATCCCACGGCCTGGATGAACTGCGTGGCCAGGTTGCCACTGATCGAGAAGAAGCCGGCGCGCTTGTACGAATACATCACCGGCAACTGGCGCCCCCTCATCGGATCGCGCCCGTTGCTCATCAACTGGCAGATGAGCTCCGCCATCGGAATGTCCTCGCGCGCCAGCAGCAGGCCCTGCTGGCGGTAGGTCGGAAAACACATGTCGCCCGGCTGGATGGCGAACGCATGGGCGGTTGCGATCGCCTCCTCGCCGAGACATTGAATGTAGAAAGAGATCTTCTTCTGCCGCTGCGCAATCAGCATCTTCGCGTCGAAGGCTCGCGTCTTCATCATCGCGCGCAGGCCGCGCTGGAGAATCGGCACATCAGGCTGCGGCGCCCACGGGCCGACGGCGCGTCCGTCCTCGTCGAGCACGCGCACCAAGGTGAAAGCCAGGTCCGCAGTATCGACCGGTGTCGCGTCGATCGCCGGCTTGCGCACAGCGCCGGCCGGCGACAGGTGCAGGTAGGAGAAGTCGGTCTCGTGACCCGGCCGCCCGGTCGGCTCGGGCACGTACAAGCGAAGAGATTGCAGCGAATTCATCCTTGTGTCTCCTCGCGCACGTGCCGGGCTGGCTCAAAGTATGCGCTCCAAATCGCCGCTGAGGAACGCTTGATCCACGTCACTGCAATGAAAAGCCCCGGCCGTTGCCGGTCGGGGCAAGAGGTCGGTGGTCGACCTTGGAGAAAGGATCTCGCCAGTGGCTTCATCATGAGCGCGTTGCCAGCGCCATACAACAACCCTGCCCGCCCAGGTCTCGACAACCCGGCTCGAATCGGAACTATTTCACGATCGGGCCAGCGAACTGCCGACGAAGGTCGGCACGGCCCCACGGCCCAAACTCCAAGCCAGCAGGCTTCACCACGTGTGTCGCGTTTTGCGCTTGCGCGGGCGCGACGCGGTCGAGCGCCGCGCTTGCAAGCAAGGCAAGACAAGACCACGCACTGGCGCGCCTGGCAACTCCGCGAAAGGAGCTTGGACGCTCGCCCGCAATGAAGCTGCGAAGGGAGCCCAACATGTCTGCGCCTGCCTCGGTCAACGAATCCACCGACGAGCACGCAGCCAGGGTGGCAACTCTTCGAACGGCGCATGAGAAGCGGTATGTTCCACCAACCCATTGCCTTCAACCAGCCCATGGCGCCAGAGTTCGAGCGCTGGGGCCGACGCGGCAAATGGACGATCCGTCAGCATCAATGCCTGATAGATTTCGCGTGCCTCTCGTCTTCCGAAGACTTCGCAGAGCTTGGCCAGCGAGAGTTTTCGTAGAGTGCCCACTGTCTGATAGCCCTGGTCCAGAGCGCAGGTGAGCGTCGATGGCTTGAGCCCCAGGGACGACGGCGTCGCCGAATCCTTCACGCGCCTGAGCGCCGACGTCCGCGCTTCCGGAGAAAGCGCGAGCACGGCCTTGCTTTCCTCGAGCGCACGTTGTCTGGAATCCGGATTTGGCGAGAACTCGAGACCGACACGCGCGAGGACGTCCTGCAGACGATTGATGGTGCTCCGTCCAATGGCTTGCTCGTTCAAGAGCTCGCCTTCGCTGATCGCCGACAGATCCTCGATGCAGAAGATCTTGAGCTCTTTCAACGCGTGACGAACGATCGGCCGCAGCGGGAGCTCATCGATCAGAGTCTCCGGAGTCAGCCGTGAGAGCCCATCGAGCCGCTGGGCTCTCTTGGGTCGCCAGCTGAACGTGGAGAAAACAAAAGGTGTTTCCCTGGCAACCATTCCTTCGCGCACAGCAAGTGCATGGCTGCGTTTCGCTTCTCCGATCGCAGCACGGAGGGCCGCCAGACAGGCTTGCAGTTCGTCATCAGGCAGCTGCGCCAGATCGTTCACCGTTTGTAGTGTTCGATGCAACATGACCGTCGAGTTTCTGAAAGCGCTGCAGACGCGCGGCTCGGCAATAGTCTTTCCTCGCAAAGGTTGACAAAAGCTGCTTTGAGCGCGAGGAACGTTAGTACCGGCGCCGTGCTGCGTCAAATCAAGAAAAGACTACGAAAGGACTCACAGAGCGCATCCGCCGAGGCCTCGGCGACGCGAACCGGTGCCATACCCGAGTGAGCGCGCCCAGAGCGAAAACCAGCGCCCGGCAGATGCGGTCGTTCGCCCGCTCAAGCGATCCGAAAGGGGTCGCACCAGTCGTCCCGAAAGTTACTCGCGGTCACCCTAATCCCATTCGCGCATAGCCATCCGCGGCACGGACACCACGACCCTCCTGAAGTACGAAGACCGGATTGATCTCCGCCTCGATCAGGCGATCGCCTAGCTGATCCGCCATGCGAGAGAAGGCAACGATGACGTCGACCAAGGCTTGCACGTCGGCCTTGGGGCGTCCACGAAACCCATCGAGCAACGGCCAGGTCTTGAGCTCGCGCGCCATGGCCAGGGCTTCGCTTCTCGTGAGGCCGCCTTCCGCAGGCAGCAGGCGCATCGTCGTGTCCTTGAAGAGTTCAGCGGTCACGCCCCCCATCCCGAGCAGGATGGCCGTGCCGAGCGCATCGCGGTGCATCCCGAGGATCAGCTCGGTCCCGCCGCTCACCATCTCCTGCACCAGAAAGCGCGCGGGACGCACGCCGGCATTTCGTTCGACCTCGCTGGCCATCGCATCGAGGCGCGCCGCAATCTGCTCGGAAGAGACGTTCACGGCCACACCGCCGACATCGCTCTTGTGCGTGATCTCGCTCGAAAGGATCTTCAGCACGACGCGGTCGCCGAACTTGCGAGCGGCGCGCTCCGCCTCGGCCCCGCTCTGAACGATCGACTCGCGTGTGCAAGCGATGCCGAATCGCGAGAACAATTGCTTGGCCTGCGCCTCGTCGAGCGACCCTGCAGGGAGGTCGTGCGTGGCCACCGGAGCGACGCCTTCCGGTTCTGCCGCCGGCGCTTGCCATTGGCTTGCCTGCAGCATGCCCGCCAGCGCCGCCGTGCAGCTTTCGGCGGCGACGAACGCGGGCACGCCATGTTGCGTGAGCAGGCTGGCGGCCTCGGGCGCATGCGGGCTGACATAGGCCAGGACTGGCTTGTCGGACAGAGGCAGGCACTCCTTGATCGCACCGGCCATGAGCTCGGGCCGGCCGACACCCGACGAACCGACGATGACGACCAGTGCGTCATACGTGGGACTTGCCAGGAGTGTCCTGATCGCGCCGCGCAACAGCTCCGGCTGCAGTCCGGCCAAGGTGACGTCGATCGGATTGCGATCCAGCGCCGCATGGTCGCCGCTCTGCAGCGCGCGCAACGCGCCCGCCGTTTGCTCGTCCGGCACAGGCGTCTCGAATCCGGAAACACCCAGGCTGTCGGATACGAGCGTGCCGGCACCGCCGGTAGACGTCAGGACTGCGACACGCCTGCCGCGCAGGACGCGCCCGGTCGCGAACGCGGCCGGGATGTCGAGCAGATCGCCGAAGGTCTGCGCGCGGATCACGCCGGTCTGCCTGAACAAGGCGTCGTACATGCGGTCGGCGCCGGCCATCGCGCCGGTGTGCGATACCGCAGCCTTGGCGCCCGCCTCGGAGCGCCCGATCTTGAAGGCGACGACGGGTTTCCCCGCGCGCGCGGCCCTGAGTGCAGCCGCCCGGAATTTTTCGGGATGGCGGATCGCTTCGATGTACAGCGCGATGACCCGCGTCGCCGGATCGTCGACCAGCGCGTCGACGAAGTCGGCGAGCTCGAGGTCCACTTCGTTGCTGGTCGACACCAGTTTCGACAGCCCGATGCCTCGGGCCGAAGCGCGCGACAGAAGCGCGCCGAGGATGCCGCCGCTCTGCGAGACCACGCCAATGGCGCCGGCACGGAAATGATCGATCTCGAGCGCACCGCTGGCGGAGAGCACGATGTCGTCGGTCAGGTTCACGAGGCCGATCGTGTTCGGGCCGAGGATGCGCATGTTCCCAGCGGCTTCGAGCAATTGCTGCTGGCGCAGCGCGCCTTCGTCGCCGGTTTCGGTGTAGCCGCTCGCCAGCACGATGGCCGCTGCCGCGCCACGGTCGGCGAGTTCGCGAACGGCGATATGGGCCCGCTCGGCTCCCAACAGGACGATGCCCACGTCCGGCACCTCCGGGAGCGCGGCCACGTTGCTGTAGCAGCGCAGCTCGCCGATGCGATCGAGCTTCGGGTTGACGGGATAGATCGCGCCCGCGAAACCATGCTTGAGCAGGTAGGACACGGGACGGCCGGCGGTCTTGGCCGGGTCGCCCGAGGCGCCGATCACGGCGACGCTTCGGGGCTGGAGCAATCGGGAGAGGGCTTGCATGTCCGTTACTCCTTGGCGGCCTTGGCACTGCTGGCGGCAAGGAAGGCCTGGACCGACTCGCGGTGCTCGGTGCTCGTATAGCAGATGCCTTGCGCCTGGCTGCCCTGCGCGAAGACCTGCTGGGCCGGCAGCTCGAAAGTCTGGTTGAGGATCGTCTTGGAGAGCGCAAGCGCTGTGGCAGAGCCTTTGCTCAGCTCGAGGGCCCAGGCCTGGGCATCGGCCACGAGCCGCTCGGCCGTGGTCTTGCGATCCACGATGCCCAGGGCAAGGGCTTGGTCAACGTCCAGCTTGCGCCCCGTGAAGATCAATTCCTTCGCCTTGGGCAGGCCGACGCGACGCGGGAGGAAGTACATGCCACCGCCGTCGGGGATGATGCCGCGATGGATGTAGGACCAGCTGAAGCTGGCCCACTCGCTCGCGATGACGAAGTCACATGCAAGCGCCGTGTCCGCACCAAGGCCCGAGGCCGCGCCGTTGACCGCAGCAATCACCGGCTTGGGCATCGTATGCAACAGCGCCTGCGCGTGGTGCACGCGTTGCTGCCGATGCCAGCCGTTGAATGCGACCTCCCCGGCCGGCGCATTCATGCGACGCTCCATGCCGGCAATGTCGCCGCCGGCACAGAAGCCCTTGCCGGCTCCCGTGAGCACCAGGGCGCGGATGGCCTTGTCGGCAGCAACCCGCTCGAGCGCGTCGATGAACTCGGTGCGCAGTTCGTCACTCATCGCGTTGCGCTTGTCGGGTCGATTGAAAGTGATCGTGGCGATGCCAAGCTCGACCTGCAGCTGGATCAATGCGTAGTTCATGGGAACAGTCCTTCCTCGGCCTCAATCGGCCTTGACGTTGTTTTCCTTGACGATCCGCGACCAGCGAGCGGTCTCGGTGCCGACGAATTCCCCCAGTTCGGCCGGTGCGCCAGCGCTGACCGAGAGGCCTTCCGGCTCGAGCATCCTGCGGAACTCGGCGTTCTCGGTCGCCTTCTTCGCGGCCGCATTGAGCTTGCCGATCACTTCCGCCGGGGTTCCCGCGGGGACGAACAGGCCGTACCAGCTCTCGACCGCGTAGCCGGGAACGGTTTCCGCGATCGCCGGCACGTCCTTCAGGGCCGGCGCACGACGCGGCGTCGTGACGCCGATGGCGCGCAGCTTGCCGCCGGCGACTTGCGGCGAGGCTGCTGCAGCAGTGGCGAACATCATGTCCACCTGGCCGCCCAGCAGATCGGTCAGGGCCGGTCCGGCGCCCTTGTAGGGGATGTGCGTCATCTGCACCCGGGCCAGGTTGGTGAACATCTCGCCTGCGAGATGCGCCGAAGTGCCGTTGCCCTGCGAGGCATAGGTGAGTTTTCCGGGGTTGGCGCGCGCGGCCGCCACCACGTCGGCCACCGACTTGTAGGGACTGTCGACGCGCACGACGAGCACGTTCGGCCCGCGCGCCAGGAGAGCGACCGGTGCGAACGCCTTCTGCGTGTCGTATGGCAGCTTCGCCATCAGGCTGGGGTTGACCGCATGGGCGAAGGTCGATACCAGCACCGTGTAGCCATCCGGAGCGCTCTTGGCAACCGCGTCGCTGCCGATGATCGTGCCTGCGCCTGGCTTGTTGTCGATGATGACCGGCTGGCCGAGCACCTGGGACATGCCGACACCCAACGCGCGTGCAATCGCGTCCGTACCGCCGCCCGGGGAAAACGGCACCACCAGCTTGACGGGTTTGTCCGGAAATGCGGCCAGGGCCGCGGGCGTTGCGAGGACTGCCGCGGCCACGCTCATGGCCAGGCGGCACAAGCAGGAACGAAGGGATGGTTTCATGGATTTGTCTCCTGGTACGTGGGCTCCGGGGTTGGCGCCTTCCGTGGGTTCGCCATGGGAAGTAGCTTAGGAAGACCGTCATCGTTTAGCATCCCCCTGATTCCAAGGAGTGGAATCGATCGGAATCGCCCGCCTGCCTCTTCCGGGCCGAACAGCTGCATCCATGAGTCCCTCGACACGATCACGGTCCCTTGGCGCCGAAAAGCCCGGTATCTCCCCCGCCAACCGGTCGCTGGAGCGGGGTATCGAGATCCTGCGATCGTTCCGCCCGGGATCTGAACTGCTGGGCAACGCAGAGATTGCCGAGAGGACGGGGCTATCGCGATCGACCGTGAGCCGCCTCACGCAGACCTTGGTGGGGTCCGGCTATCTCGAGGTCGAACTGCGCACCCGGGCCTATCGCCTGGCGCCTCCGGTCCTCAGCCTGGCGCATGCGATGCGCACGGGCTCCACCGCACTGGCCCTGGCGGCCCCCCACATGCTCGACGCTGCACGAGCGGAACAGATCAACGTAGGCCTGGCCGCTCCTGATCGCGACGAGATGGTCTATCTGGAATCGATCCGGTACAACCGCAGGCCCTCGCTGCGCCGGGTCGTGTCAGGTCAGCGCGTTCCGATGGAGCTGACTTCGCTCGGGCGTGCGTATCTCGCGATAGCACCGCCAAGCCAACGCAAGGCACTCCTCGCCCACTTTCGCCGGATGCGGCGTGCGCAATGGCCACAGCTCGAACCAGCGCTCATGGGCGCGATTCGCGACGTCGAGGAAATGGGCTTCTGTGCGGCCGCCTGGCAGCACGAAGTCGTCGCCGTGGCGACCCCGCTGCTGTTCAAGGGTGCGCCGTACGCCTTGAACGTGAGCGTGTCGACGGCGCAGGAATTTCAGCAGACCGTCGGCAAGCTCGCTCCGAAGCTGCTCGGCTTGCGGGAGCGCATCCAGCAAGCGTTCGACGCCGCCACGGACGCATGGTGATCCGCGGCAAGCGCAGGCCCGCCAGGGTCGGTCCGCGCTAGTAGAAGCCGACCCGGCGGCGGTAGCGCTCCGCGCGTTCCCTGTCGTACTGTTCCGCGTCGAACTGCTCACCCTGGATGGCGCGGTGGACCTGACCACCGGTGGGCATGGTGGCCGGGTCTACAAAGCGCTGCGGGTCCCACAGGTGCGAGCGCAGAAACGCTTTCGAACACTGCGTGTAGGCCTCTTCGATGTCGACCAGAACGCCGAGCAAGGGCGCCTTGCCGCAGGCCGCGCATGGCGCGAGCAGATCGGCGTCGACAGTGATCGCGGCGCGGCCATTCACACGAAACGTGTCGGTGACGCCAGGCACGATGAAGAGCAGGCCGATGCGTGGGTTCGCCAGAATGTTGCGCAGCGAATCCGCAAGGCGGTTGCCGGGGCGCTCCGGAATGAGCAAGGTGCGATCGTCAAGGATGCGCACGAAGCCCGCGGGATCGCCGCGCGGACTGAGGTCGCAGTTGCCTGCAGCATCACTGGTGGCAACGCAGACGAGGGGTGAACGCTCGACGAACAAGCGAGTCATCGCGTTGAGGCGATCGCTGATCTTGGCGCAGGTCAGCTCGGCGGGCTCGCCAATGAGCGCGCGCAGCTGCGCCTCGGTCTCGACGATCCGGGAAGTGATACTAAGTTGCGTTCAAAGATATAGAAGTTATCCAATCGAAACCGGTCATCGATCGGGTTCTCTCGTGATCTGATTCGAGCGCCACCAGCCCTGTCGTGAGGGCGCGTTCGACGGCGTCGAGGTTGGCGAAGACATGGTTGGCAAAGCAGTCCTCGCGAATCGCCTCCCACAGATGCTCGGCCGGGTTGAGTTCGGGGCTGTACGGAGGCAGGTAGATCAGTCGCATGTGATCCGGGACCGCGAGTTGACCTGCCAGATGCCAGCCCGCCTGGTCCATGACCATCACGATGAATTCCTCGACATGGCGCTGGGCGACCTCGGCCAGGAATAGCGACATGGTCTCGGCGTTCACCCAGGGCAGCACGAGGCTGTCCATCACGCCGTCGTGTGGGCTGACGGCACTGAAGGCATAGATGTACTTGCGCTCCAGGCGAGCGCCGACGACAGGTCGAATGCGGTGTGGCGCCCAGCAGCGACGCGGCGTGCCCAGCAATCCGAATCGCCCCTCGTCCTGGAACATCAGCCGCACCGCGCGACCTTGTTCAGCCTGGCGCACGACCTCTTGGCGTACCTGGCGGCGGAGTTTTTTTAAAGGCGGCCTGTGCCGCGACGTCCGCCTTGGGATGCCGGGGCCGGGGCACGACCTTGCGCCAGCCGTGACGGTCGAGCAGCCGATAGATCGTCGAGGGCGCCACCGCCTTGCCGAGTTGCTTCTGGTAGGCCTGCTGGATCTCAGCTACCGTCAACATCCCGCCTGCCTGTGCGCGTTCGACGAAGGGTGCCAGCAACTCCTGCTCCTGTTCGGCGCTCAAATGCTGGTGGTGTCTGCCACCGCGGCCTCGAAGATCGAAGATGGCATCACCTTCCTTGGCCCATCGAGAGTGCATCACATGCACGGTGGTGGTTGACCAACCCAGCAACTGTGCAATCTGCGCGGCCGAGCTGCCCAGCGTGGCCCTGATCAGCACGCACTGGATGCGCTGGTACTGCGCATGGCTGTCGGCTTGCTTGAGCCGTTCTGCCAAGCGCATCACGGTCGCCTTATCCCCAACGATCAGACTCTTCATCCACGACTCCTTGAAGTACGTGGACAGACATGATATCTAATCTATTGAACGCAAATTGGTATGAGAGGGTGTGCTGGAGCGCGGTCATCTGTTCCTCTTGCGACGTGATCAGGATCGCCATTGTGCAGGCGGGGGGCAGCTGCTCGACTTGCCGCTGGAGCGCCATGCGGCGACCAGCGAGCCCCCCAACGACTGCCCTCTGCGCCGCCTGCTACTGGCAGACGAAGTTCTCGGCCTTCTCGATGTCGCCACTGCCCTTGTAGCGCGCCACCTTCGGATAGGCGCACAGCGGACGGGTCCGGTCGGGCGCCCAGGTCGCGGGCACGTCGGCGTTCACGCCGCCGGCATTGCCGGTGCCGCGCGCGGAGGCCACGACCGAATCGACGGCCTCGCCCTTCTCCACCCAGTTCACGAGCGGCGTGAGCATGTCGAACTGGTCCGTCGTCGGGCCGCCGCTGCAGTGGTTCATGCCCGGCACGCGATAGAAGCGCGCGAAGTTCGAGGCATCGCCGCCGTTGGCTGCCATGAGCTGGTCGTACCAGTGCTGCGTGTCGTCGCTCGAGAAGATCGGATCGCTCGTGCCGTGATAGACCATCGCCTTCGCGCCGCGCTTCTTCAGCCTGCTGAGGTCCGTCGGGTTCGGCGGCGTCATGAAGGACAGCGAGTTCTCGGTGTAGAGCGAATCGGTGGACGTGATCTTCGCCAGGATCGTGTCGATGTTCGCCGTCAGCGTGAAGGTGGCGCCAACGAAGCCTGTCTGGCTCTCCGGCGGCACCTGCCAGATGAAGGCGACCGCGCCCGAGTCGAGGTTGAGCGAGTTGGAGAACTTCCAGGTCGCCCAGCCGTTGGTGCCGAGCCCGGCATCGAACGGGAAGCTCGAATAGAACTTCTGCCCGTTGCCGTCGAGCGCGCCGGCGAAGAGCTGGCCGATGCGCTGCTTCTGGTCCGCAGTGAGGCAGGTGCCATCGCGCGAGCCGCTGCAGGTCGGCACGTCGCGGTCGAGGTTGAACGCTGCCTGGCAAGCGCCCGTGTCCTGAACCAGACCGTCGGTCGCGCCGTCGAGCGCATCGCACTTGGCGAGCACGGCCTGCGACACCAGCGTCCGCTCGGCCTGCGTGAAACCGGTGCCCGGGCTGCCCGCGGTGGTGGCGAGCGCGTTGTAGTTCTGTGCGCCGACGATGTTGGCCGCGGCCGCGAGCGGCAGACGGAAGCCCGGGTCGCCGACGAGGAAGCCGTCGTAATCGTCCGGGTAGCGCGACATCGCGACCATGGTGTGGCGGCCGCCGTTGGAACAGCCGCCAAAGTACGAGCGGTCCGGACCCTTGCCGTAGGCCGACGCGATCAGCGCCTTCGCCATCGGCGTGAGCTTGGCGACCGCCTGGTAGCCGTAGTCGAGGCGCGCCTGCGGATCGATGCCGAAGAACGGCGTCGGCGCCTGGTGCCCGGCGTCGGAGCTGATCACGGCGAAGCCCATGTCCAGCGCGTTGTCCAGCACGCCGCCGCCGCCGATGCCACCGGTCGCGGTGGCGACGTTGCCGTCGATGCCGCCGTTGGCCTGGTAGAAGAAGCGGCCATTCCAGTTCGCGGGCAGACGCATCTCGAAGCCGACGGCATAGCTCTGTCCATCCACCGTGCTGGTGCGCGAGTACATCGAGCCCTTCACCTGGCAATGCGCGCCGACCGGCTTGCCCGCCACGGTCAGCGTGCCGGCCGTGATCGAGTTGGCCACGCTGACCGTGGTGTTCGCGAAGCTGAAGCCGGCGAGCGAGGCGCAGTCCTTGAGCGTCGCGCCGACCGCGACGCCGAGCACCGGCAAGGTCTCGGCCGGTGTCGTGGTCGTGGTGCCGCCCGAGTCCGGCGTGGTTGTGGTCGTGTTGCCGCTGCTCGAGGCGGCAGTCGATTGGGTTGGAATGAAACCGCTGTCACCGCCGCCACCGCAGGCGGCAAGCAAGGTGGCGACGAGGGCCAGGGATGCTGCTGCTGTTGTCCTCAAGTATGTCTCCTCCGACGCATGCATGGGCGTCAACTAGTTAATCTAATTAACTATCACGTGTAACCAATACATGGTTTTCACTAGCCCCAAGCCTCATAAGACGATGAGCCCCAACAACTAACGTTCATCGATTGAACAAAGAGGCGCAACGCCACAATACGGCCGATGTCCAGGAACAAAAGCGCTCCCGCCGATGCCACGCCCGCGGGCCGGTTGGTCGAAGCCTCGCTGCACCGGGTGTTCGGCTACCAGCTCGCGCAGGCGACCATCGTCACGGATGCGGTCTTCGCCGAGCAGGTGGGCGGTCCCCACGAGTTGCGGCCGGTGGAATACACCGTGCTCGCGCTGATCCACGAGAACCCCGATGTATCGGCGACCCGGCTCGCGAAGGCGCTCGCGGTGACCGCGCCCAACATCGCGGCGTGGATCGACCGCCTCGAGAAGCGCGGGCTGATCCGCCGCATTCCGCACGCGACCGATCGGCGCGCGCAGCACCTGCGCACCACGCCGGCGGGCGCGACGCTGGTGGTAAAGGCCACGCAGTCGGTGCTCAAGGGCGAGGAAGAAACGCTGGCATCACTCACCCAGGGCGAGCGGATGATCCTGATCGAGCTGCTGCACAAGGTCGCGAACTGCCGCGCTGCCTGAGGCGGCCTGCCCGGCGCGCTACTCCAGCACGCCGAGGTCCACCACCTCGAAGGCCCAGAACCCCAGCAGCACGTGGGACACCGACACGCCGACGAGCCCGCCCTGCCGCGCATAGAGCCAGCCCCAGAACAGCCCCGCGACGAAGGCGACCACCGCCAGCCCCGGCGACACATACAGGTGCGCCGCCGAAAAGATGACGTTCGCGCCGACGATGGCGAGCCAGGTGCTCCAGCGCCCGGTGAGGAAGTGCGACAACGGCCCCTGCACGCCGCCGCGATAGATCAGCTCCTGGAACGGCGCGAAGACCACGTACGCCGCGGCCAGCCATGGATTGAAGCCGTTTCCGGACGGCAACGGCGAGAACATCCGAAAGAGCGGTTGCCCGTGCATCGCCGGCACCCAGGTCACCAGGGCGAGCTTGAGCAGCACCGTGGCCGCCATCAGCGGCAGGGTGAAGAGCACTGCCTCGCGCGCATGCGGGCCGGCGTTCTCGGTCGTGAGCCCGAAGAAGCGCGCCGGATAGCGCGACACCCGCACGAAGGCGAACAGGATCGCGCAGCACACGACGATCGCCGGCACGGTGATGAACTCGCTGTGGCCGAAGGTCTCCTTGACGCGCATCGCAGTGCCGAGCACCCAGGTGTAGAGCGTGTAGGCGAGCATCAAGAGCAGCGTGAAGCGACCCATCACTGCGCGCGTGCGCTCCTGCGCCAGGATGCGATCGGCCGCGGCGGCGGCGTTGGCGCTGGTCACGCGCAGGCGTTCGGCCACGAGCGCGCCGATGTCCATCAGCACCGGCACCAGCGAGGGCCGCGATTCGGCCAGGTGCACGATGTCGGCGAGGGGCAGCGAGAGACCGCGCACCGGTCCCTCGGCGCGCACGGTGGCAGAGCGCGGCACGAGGTCGAACAGCGCCATCTCGCCGATCGAGTCGCCGGGCCCGACGCGGTTGATCAGGTGCTCGGCGCCGTTCGCGCCGCGCTTGAGCACCTGCGCCTCGCCGTGCTCGATGATGAGCAGTTCCTCCGGCATGTCGCCTTCGCGCACGAGGTCGGCGCCGCCTTCGTAGTCGATCCAGCGCGTGCTGCCGGCCAGCGCCGCGAGATCGGCCGCGCTGCATCGGCGGAAGATCGCGCAGCGGCCGAGCAGCGCCCGGGCGCCGTCTTCGAGCCCGACGGGGGGCGCAGTGTCGGCGGGGCGGGTGATCGTCACGGGGCCGCCCCGTGCTGCCGCGGCAACCGGAAGATGGCCGGCGCGCAAAGCAGCATCAGCACGCCGACCACGGACAGGGCCGCTTCGAGCGCGCTGCGCGCATCGGTGCCCCGCCCGGCAATGTGGCCCACCACCACGCTGCCCGCGAGCAGTCCGACGTCGGTGAGCCACGCCACCGCGCCTTGTGCCAGCCCTTGCGCATCGCGCGGCAGCGCACGCGCCGCGGCGTAGCGCAAGGGCCCGCCCGAGAGCATGCCGATGCCGAAGCCCAGCGCCGCGCCGCCGGCCATGAAGAAACCCGGCCCCGCGGGCGCGGCCACGACCAGCAGCACGCCCGCGACCGCGCTCGCGAGGCCGGCGATGACCAGCGGGCGCGAGCCCAGGCGGTCCAGCCAGCGGATCACGCAGGCAGTGGCGATGAGGCCGCCGAGCAGCAGCGGCACCATCAGCGGCGCGGTGGCGGTCATGCCCAGGCCGAGCCGCGTGGCCGCGACCGTCGGCATCCACACCAGCGCGGACTGACCGGCGCCCGTGCCCAGCGCGAGCAGGATGGCGGGAAGCATCGGCCGGCTGAAGGCCAGCCACCACGGCGCGGGCCGCTCGCCGTCATGCGATGCGGCCGAGGCCGGCAGCGGCCATGCCAGCGACAGCAGCGCGAGGCAGGCGCCGAACGAGAACGCACTGCGCCAGCCGAACTGCAGCAGCCACGGCGTGCCGATGGTGGCCACCACGTAGGTCAGGCCATAGGCCATCGACACCTGTCCGAGCAGCCGGCCATGCTGCGGCGGCGGCCAGTGCGTCACGATGACGGCCGCCACCAGCGGCAGCAAGGGACCATGGGCCAGCCCCTGCAGCGCCCGCGCGACCAGCACGCCGTCGGGGCTGGGCAACACGCTGGCCAGGCCGCCCGCGACGACGGCAAGCACCAGGCAGCCGCGCAACAGCCGCGTCGCGCCGATGCGGCGAACGGCCAAGGCGGCCAGCGGCACCGCGACGAGCGTCGCGGCGACGAACACCGACAACAGCCACGAGGCCAGCTGCGCCGAGGCGCCGGTTGCGGCGCGCATCGCCGGCAGCACGTAGCTGATCGCACCGGCCTCGAAGCCCGCCGCGATCGCGGCGCCGAGCAGCGCCACCATCCGGCGCGCTGCATGGTCGACCGGCGCGGCGTGCAGCGGGCCCGCCGCCGGCGGCAATCCGGCGTCGATCTTCGGTTCCGCGGGCTCGGGCATGGGGCGCAGTGTAGGGCCGGCTTGGTGTCCTATGCTTGCGGCCCATGCCCCGGACCATCTTCGACACGCCCTTGCTGGAGCCGATGCTGCGGTCCACTTCGCGCCGCGTGCTGCGCCTGCTCGGCTGGCAGGTGCAGGGCGAGCTGTCGGCGCGCGCGGTGCGCTGCGTCGTCATCGCGGCGCCGCACACGAGCAACTGGGACTTCCCTTTCACGCTCCTGGCGGCCTTCGCGCTGGGCATGCGCATCCGCTGGATGGGCAAGGCCTCGCTCTTTCGCCCGCCCTTCGGCTGGCTGATGCGCTGGCTCGGCGGCATTCCGGTGCATCGCGACCGGTCCAACAACCTGATCGCGGCCTCGATCGAGGCGCTGAAGTCCGCACCCGGCCCGCTGCAACTGGTGGTGGCGCCCGAAGGCACCCGCCGCCGCACCCGCCAATGGAAGGCCGGCTTCCATCACATCGCGCGCGGCGCCGGGCTGCCGATCCTGCAGTCCTACCTCGACTGGGGTACGCGGACCTGCGGCCTCGGCCCGCTGGTCGACCCGAGCGACGATGTCGAGGCCGACATCGCCCGCATCCGGGCCTTCTACGCGCCGTTCCGCGGGCGCAACGCCGATCAGTTCGATTCGGGCTGAGGCAGCGCGGCGGCGTTGTCCTGCTGCATGGCCGCTCTTACTTGTAGAAGACTTCCACCTGGCCCTTGAGCTTGATCAGCAGGGGCTGACCCTTGCGGTCGAGCGCCCGGCTTGCCGGCACCTTGATCCAGCCCTCGCTGATGCAGTATTCCTCGACGTCGCTGCGGTCCTTGCCGTTGAAGCGGACGCCGATGTCGTGCTCGAAGACGGCGGGAACGTGGTGCGGGCTGCGCGGGTCGACCGAAAGATGGTCGGGCAGCGGCGGAGTCTGTGCGGATTCGGACATCGATGAAGCTTCGGAAAAAGTGGATTCGCCCCGTAGTGTGACAGTCAGTCGATCCACGGCCCGCCGAGCATCGCCTGGATGTAGGCCGCGACCTTCACGAGGTCCTCGTCCGACAGCGGCAGCGGCGGCGCGTCGACGAGATGCTCGGCCACCAGATGCAGCTTGGCGCTCGCGTTCGGGGCCTCCTGCAGCAGCACCGCGATGGCCGCGGTCTGGGCCACCGCCCGCAACTCGAGCGCGCGCAGCCTTGCGTTGACATCTTCCATTTCCATCTTTCCTCCTGTCCTGGTGCGGGTTGACGCATCGCATTCTGCTTCGGAAAGACGTCGGCCATCGGTCACAGGACGCAGCCGATTGTTTCGGCCAGTGCAATACCGCATTGACCGGGGCCGCCTTTTTCAGCGGGATGGCAAGGACTAGATTGACGGCACGCCATCCCCTCGGAGGTCGCCACCATGTCCCCCAGCCTTCATGTCGAGTCCGGCACCCGTTTCGACGATCGGGGCCTTGCCTTCGCAGGCGACGACGGCAGCCCGATCCATCTGCGCCCGATCGAACCCGACGACTTCGAGCGCGAGCGCGAATTCGTCGAGGGCCTTTCGCCGCGCACCTCCTACCAGCGCCTGATGTCCGTGCGCAAGCCGACCACCGACGAGCTCTTTCGCTGGACGCACATCGACCGCTCGCGCGAAGGCGCGGTGGTCGCGACCGTCGTCATCGACGGCCGCGAGCGGCAGGTGGGCGTGGCCCGCTACGTCATGGAAGGCGCGCACGGCGAGGCCGAGTTCGCGATCGTCATCGGCGACGCCTGGCAAGGCCAGGGGCTCGGTGCGCGGCTGCTCTCGGCCCTGATCGAGCTTGCGAGGCAGTCCGGCGTGCGGCGCCTGTTCGGCAGCACGCTGTCGGAGAACACGGCGATGCGCTCGCTCGGTCGCCGCTTCGGCTTCAGGCAGTCGCGGCAGCCGGGCGAGGCGATCGTCACGATGCTGAGCCTGAACCTGCTGCCCGAGGCCTGAGTTCAGCCAAAGGTGAACGCGAAGGCCCGCGCACCCGGATCGAGGAAGCGGATCTCCACCACGCGGTCGTCGACCGATCCGCGCTGGCGCACCAGCTGATAGAGGCGGGTCGCGTCGACCACGCCGCGCCCTTGCGCATCCACGTCGTCGCCATGGTCCGCGCCGGGCGCGCGCCCGTCGAGCGTGAGCTGGAACGGGATCGGCCCACGGCCCGCCGCGAGACCCAGCACCAGGTGCGCATCGCGCGCATGGAAGCGCATCGCGACCGCGCCGCCGGCCTCGTCGAGTTGCACGATCTCGGGGCCCACGGTCCACGCGCCCTTCAGGCCCCAGTCGTTGAGCCCGAGGCGGCCCAGCGTGTAGGCCTTGCTGCGGTCGCCGGCGACGCCCGACGGCGACGCGAAGCCGCTGGCCTGGCGGTAGCCGAGGTAGGTCTCGGGCGAACGCACGTTGCGCAGATCGGCCGGCAGGCCCGGGCCGCGCGTGTCGGGCACGACGACGTTCGCGGCCGCGACATCGGCGCCGGCCTCGCGCAGCAGGGCCCGGATCACCTGTTCGGAGCGCGCCTCGCCGCCCTCACCGAACTGGTGGTGCCGCACGCGGCCCTCCGCGTCGATGAAGTAGAGCGCCGGCCAGTACTGGTTCTGGAATGCGCGCCAGATGGCGAAGTCGTTGTCCTGCGCCACCGGATAGGTGATGTCCAGGCGCTTGAGCGCCTTCTGCACGTTGCCGGTTTCCTTCTCGAACGCGAACTCGGGCGTGTGCACCCCGATCACCACTAGGCCCCGGTCGGCGTACTTCTGGGCCCAGGCGCGCACGTGCGGCAGGGTGCGCAGGCAGTTGATGCACGAGTAGGTCCAGAAGTTGACCAGCACGACCTTGCCGCGCAGCTGCTGGAGGTTCAGCGGCTCGCCGTTGAGCCAGTTCACCGCGCCCGACAGATCCGGCCGGATCGATTCGACCGGCAAACCCGACGGTGTGCCGCGCGGGGCCTCGGAAGCTTTCGCGGCGCCGGGCAAGGTGTCGGCCGCCGCGGCGCCCATGGGGAGCGCCTGCAGCAGGCGCTGCTCCAGGCCATTGCTCCAGTCCAGCGACAGGCGCGCCAGCGCGCCGGTGTCCACGCCGGCCGCCACCGCCGCCACGCCCGCCAGCATGGCCGAGCCCAGCACACGGCGCGGCCAGACGCTGGTGCGCAGGCGTGCGTTCAAGCCGGCGAACCGCTCTTCTCCCACCCGCAGGGCCACGCCGAGCGCGAGCGCCGCGCCGGCCGCATAGGCCAGCAGCAGCAAGGAGGTCTGCACGCCGGGGCCGGCCAGCGCCGCGCCGGTGAGGATCAGGCCGAGGATCGGCCCCGCGCACGGCGACCAGACGAAGCCCGTCGCGACGCCGAGCAGCACCGAGCCGGGCCAGCCCGTATCGCGACCGACGCGATTCGACAGCCGATCGCCCAGCCGCACCACCGGGCGCGATATCCAGTCCGCCAGCCGCGGCGAAAGCAGCGCCAGCGCACTGACCGCCAGCACGACGAGCGCCGCAGCACGGCCGAACTGGTTGAAGCGCACCGCCCAGCCGCCCGCCACCGCGCCCAGCGAAGCCACGGCCGCGAAGGTCAGCGCCATGCCGAGCAGCAACGGCAGCGTGCCCTGCCGAAACGGCCGCCCCGTGCGGGCGAGGACGAAGGGCAGCACCGGCAGGATGCACGGGCTCAGCAGAGTCAGCGCACCGCCCGAGAAGGCCGCGAGGTAGAGGGAGGCATTCATGACGATCTCCTTGGACAGTCCGGCTTGACGTGAATCAGAGCCGCGCCACGTCGAGCACCGCACGCGCGAAATCCGCCGGCGCCTCTTGCGGCAGGTTGTGGCCGACGCCGCCGCGCAGCTGCCGGTGCTGGTGGGGCCCCGAGAACTTCGCCGCGTAGGCCGCCGGATCGGGATGCGGCGCACCGTTGGCATCGCCTTCGAGCGTGATCGTCGGCAGCGCGATGCGCGGCGCCTCGGCCAGGCGGGCTTCGAGCGCATCGAAGCGCGCCTCGCCCTGCACCAGCCCGATGCGCCAACGATAGTTGTGGACGACGACCGCGACGTGATCAGGGTTGTCGAATGCCGCCGCCGAGCGCGCGAAGGTCGCATCGTCGAACTGCCATTGCGGCGAAGCCTGGCGCCAGATGAAGCGCGCGAAGGCGGCGCGGTCCTTCTCGTAGCCTTCGCTGCCGCGGTCGGTCGCGAAGTACGACTGGTACCACCACGCGAACTCGGCCGCCGGCGACTGCGGCATCGCGTTGACCTTGGGGTTGCCGATCAGGTAGCCGCTGACCGACACCAGCGCATTGAAGCGCTCGGGCCACAGCGCCGCCAGGATGCAGGCAGTGCGCGCGCCCCAGTCGCAGCCGGCGACGGTGGCGCGCTGGATCTTCAGCGCGTCCATCAGCGTGATGATGTCCTGTGCCACCGCGGCCTGCTGGCCGTTGCGCGGCGTGCCGGCGGCCAGGAAGCGCGTCGAGCCGTAGCCCCGCAGGTACGGAACGATGACGCGATGCCCGGCCGCGGCCAGGATCGGCGCGACGTCCACGTAGGTGTGGATGTCGTAAGGCCAGCCATGGAGCAGGATCACCGGCTCCCCATCGGCCGGACCGGCCTCGGCATAGCCGACGTTCAGATCGCCGGCATCGATCTGCCTGAGCGTCTGGAAGCGTGTCTGCCCGCTGGCGCGCGCCGGCTCCGCAGCCTGGGCGGCGGAGGCGAGCAGTCCGCTCAGGGGCACGGTGGCCAGCGTGGCGGCGGCACCGGCGAGAAAGCCGCGGCGGGCGGTGGGAGCGTTCGTTGTGTTCAAGGCGTCTGTCCTCGTTGCTGGGGGTGACGCCAGTAGACCGCCCGGATGTACGCGGCATGTGTCGCGAGCGACCCGGAGTGAATGGCCGTGTATCGGACGGCGTTCAGATACAGAGCGGTACAAAAGTCGGAACTGGGCTCGGGCATCTGGCTGCCAAAGCTCCCGGATCGACTCTCGGTGAATCCGCGCGTTGATGTCGCGCCTCGCACGCAAGAAGGGTTTACAGGCGATTTCGCTGTCGGTGAGGAGGCGTGCTGCTAAGAGCTCTTCCTGGCGCGTGAATCCTTGGAGCCCTTCTTCTCCTCGGGCGTGACGAACCCGATGGGCCGTTTCGATGGTTCGGGCTGCACCATCAGCTGACGCAAGGCCTCGAACACCTGCTTGAGCTGACTGCGCGTGTTGCGGCTGAAGGAGTCGTGGCGCATGTCCAGCAGTTCGGTCTTCTCCTCCAGCGCATCAAGGCGCTTGGCCAAGTCGCGATGATCGAGCGCCATCTCGCGCAGCCGCACAAAAGCACGCACCACGTAGGTTGACACCTCCACCGCGCGCGAGCTGTTCAAGACCATTGCGGCCATGATCGCGCCGTGCTCAGTGAACGCAAATGGCCGATAACGCCGGCCGCCCCGGCCTGCGTTTGAGGTCGCAAATTGCGACCTCAAAGCCTCCCACTCCTCGGCCGAGAGCTGGAACATGAAGTCGGCCGGAAACCGCGCTGCATTGCGCTTGACCGCCTCATTGAAACGCTTGGTCGGCACCTCATAGAGCGCGGCCAGGTCGGCATCCAGAATCACCCGCTGGCCTCGCAGCGAAGCGATGCTCAGAGAAATGCTCTCCACCGCTGGCGCGGCCGCAACCGGCGCGCTCATCAAACCGTCTCCAGCATTTGACTCACCAATCCCGAGCTTTGACTCATGGCTTCCAAAGCAAAGAATTATCCCGAATGGGCTGCGGGATCTGTGGCGCAAGAGTTGTCGAGATTGGTCGCATCGAACCCCGTGAATCGGCTCGTCCGCGATCGGATCAGACCTCCTCGCCCACCCGCACCTCAGCCGAGAACACATACCCCTCGCTGCGCACCGTCTTGATGTAGCGCGGCTCGCGCGCGTCGTCGCGCAGGGCCTTGCGCAGGCGGCTCACCATCAGGTCGATGGAGCGCTCGAACAGCTCGGCGTCGCGCCCCTGCGTGATGTTGAGGATCTGGTCGCGGTTGAGCACCTTCTGCGGATGGTCGAGGAACATGCGCAGCAGCCGGTATTCCGCCCCGCTCAGCGACACCACCACGCCCTCGGCGTCGAGCAGATGGCGCTCGACCGTGTCGAGCCGCCAGTCACCGAAGACCAGCCAGCGCGCCTCCGCGCTGCTTCGCATGTTGGGCGGCAGCATGCGCGTGCGCCGCAGCACCGAGCGGATGCGCGCCAGCAGCTCGCGCGCGGCAAAGGGCTTGGCGAGGTAGTCGTCCGCGCCCATTTCCAGGCCCAGGATGCGGTCGGCCTCGTCGCCGCGCGCCGTGAGCATCAGGATCGGGATCGCCTTGTGCTTGCCGGCGCGCAGGTCGCGGCACAGCTGGAGGCCGTCCTCGCCCGGCAGCATCAGGTCCAGCACGATGAGGTCGAACGGACCGGACTGGTCGAGCGCCTGCCGCATGTGGCGGCCGGTGGGCACGGCCTCCACGCGCATGCCGTTCTTGACGAGGTAGGCGCTGATCAGCTCGCGGATCTCGCGGTCGTCGTCCACCACCAGGATGTGGTCGGCGGCGGGAGCGGTGACGGTCATGGGGAATCTCCAGAGATCGGGTTCAGACGGGCAGGCGCAGCAGCGCTTCCAGCCCGCCTTCGGCGCGGTTGCTCAGCACGAGCTCGCCGCCCATCGCCAGCGTGAGCTGGTGCGCGATGGCGAGGCCCAGGCCGGTGCCGCCGGTCTCGCGGCTGCGCGAGCCTTCGACGCGATAGAACGGCTGCAGCACGGCTTCGAGCTGGTCGGGTGGAATGCCCGGGCCGTCGTCCCGCACCGCGATATGCAGTTGCGCACCGCCCGCTGCCTCGATGCGCGACAGGCGCACCTCCACCTTGGTGCCGAACTTGAGCGCGTTGTCCACCAGGTTGCCGACCACGCGCCGCAAGGCATTGGGGCGCGTCGCGACCGGCTCGCCGGCATCGCCCGCCAGCGTCACCGGCTGGCCGGTGTCGGCGTAGTCGTTGACGATGCTCTGGAGCAAGGCCCCGACATCCACGCGCCGCTCGGCCTCGGTGCTGCCCTGCAGCGTGCGGGCGTAGCTCACGCCTTCCTGCACGAGGCTGCGCATGGACTCGAGGTCCTGCCGGAACTTGTCGCGCTCGGGCAGTTCGTCGTCCATCAGGTCGACGCGAAGCCGCATGCGGGTGATCGGTGTCTGCAGGTCATGCGATACGGCCGCGAGGATCTGGATCCGCTCCTGCACATAGCCGGCGATCCGCCGCTGCATGGCGTTGAAGGCGCGCGCAGTGCGCGCCACCTCGACCGGTCCGTTCTCGTCGACCACCGTCGGACGCAGATCGGGGCCCAGCGCATCGGCGGCATCGCCCAGGCGCTTGAGCGGCCGGGTCATCCATCGCGCGGCCTGCCATGCGCAAAGCCCCAGCACCACCAGTTGCGCCAGCAGCAGCCAGATCACCCATTCGGACATCGGCATCGGAACGCGCCGTGCCAGCAGGTAGACGCTGCTGCCATCGCCGAGCCGCACCTGCATGCGCACCGCCTCCCGCATCGACGGGACCAGCCCCACGGCGAGCACGGGATAGGGCTTGAGCGCGGCCGTGATCACGTCGACGAACTGGCGCAGCGGCCCGGAAGCGGGCGCGGGCGTGTCGACGTCGCCCGTGAGCGCGAAGCGGAAGTTGGGGCGTTCCAGCCGGTCCAGCCACCCCGGCCGCTCGGAGGCGGGCACGCGGTCCAGCACGGCGATCGAGCTGGCGATGTCGCGCTCGACGCCGCTGATCATCAGCGTCTGCATCGCCTGTCCGCGCTCGTAGCGGATCGCCATGAAGGTCAGCGCCTGCGCGATCACCATGCCGGCGACCACCACCAGCGTGATTCGCGCGAGAAGCGTGCGGGGAAGCGGCATCGAGGGTTCTCTCCAGTGTGCGATGGTCCGGACGCAACACCGCACCATTGTGAGAGGTCGGCCGCCACGATTGGCGTCCTTTGCTGTCGTTGTGTAGTTCCTGCGGACCTGGACACACTACGATACCAAAGCGGTCCCGCTCTCCCGCCCTTCAGGCCCGGCTGTAAGTGCCCAGCGCCGTCCCGGCTGCGACGGCCACGAGGCCCGCCACATGCCACAGCGACAGCGTTTCGCCAAGCAGCAGCGCCGCAAAGCCCACGCCGAACACCGGCACCCAGTAGAACCACAACGACACGCGCGCAACGCCGATCTTCACGATCGCATGGTTCCATGCGAGGTTGCCGAAAGCGGTGGCGATCAGCGCCGAGAACAGCACCAGCATCACCGGCCAGAAGCCCGACAGCCATCCCGTGATGCTGCCGGCCGCGCCGACGGCGATCGCGTGCAGCGCCAGCATCAGCGTGCCGCAGGCGTAGATCATCGCGCTGGCGTGCAGCGCATCGGTCTCGCGCGCGAGCCGCTGGATGAACACGCCGCCGATCGAGAAGGTCACGACCGAGGCGACCACCATGGCATCGCCCCAGCCCGCGCCGGCGACATGGGCGCCGGGCGACTTCAGCACCACGATCAGCACCCCGCCCAGACCGAGCAGCACACCCACGATCCGCATCACGCCGATGCGCTCGCGCAGGATGGCCGCGGCCATGAGCGAAGAGACCAGCGGGCTCAAGGCGATCGCCACCGACCCGTTCGTCGCCGTGGTCCTCGAAAGCCCCCCAGCGACGAGGATCTGGTTGAGATAGACCATCAGCACCGCGCAGCCCACCGCGGTGGCGAACTGGCGCCGGTTCATGCGCGTGCGCTGCCGGGTCGAGCGCTGCCGCCAGAGCAGCACGCCCATCAAGGTCGCGGCGATCGCGGCCCGCCAGGTCGCCATCACGGCCGGGTCGAAGTAGGTCGCGATGGTCTTCATCGCGGTCATGTTGAGGCCCCAGAGGGCCGTGACGAGCAGCAGCAGGGCCGAGAGGCCGCCGCTGCCGCTCGCGGGAGCGCGCCGGTCGGGGGGCTTCACGTCAGGGCATGCGAAAGGGCCATGCCCTTCTTGTGTTTCATAGGTCGAGCGACATTCTATTTTTGCCTGCCGCCCATGCATGCTTGCCCGCGCTCGTGAAAAGACCGCCCACTGCGCGCGCATACGAGCGCGGATCGAGTCGCCATGTCACAGGCAGCAGAAGCATCGCGACCACCCCGAGGTATGTCCACGACGCTTCGAAGCCCCCCGCGTGCTCGCGCATCCACCCGGTCGCCAGCGGCGCCAGCGCAGCGACCATGAAACCGACGCCCTGCATGAAGGCCGCGAGCGCACCGGCCTGCTCGGGATGCGGAAGATGATCGAGCGCCAGCGCCATGCACAGCGCAAACGCGCCGCCCAGGCCGAACCCCAGCACGCCGACGGCGGACACGGCCATCGGCGCATCGAGCGCCAGCGCCGCGAAGCCCGAGATCTGCAGGACCAGCATGGCGACCAGCCATGGCCGCAGGTCGCGGTGGCGTCGGGCGAGCACCGGCACGAGGAGCGCGGAGACCAGCTGCGCGACGGTCATCCAGGTGAGCATCGAGCCGCTGTGCGCCGCGTCCCGGCCTTTTGCGGCATAGAACTGCGGCAGCCACGCGACGAGGCTGGTGTAGCCGCCGTTGACGAGCCCGAAGTAGCAGGCGAGCAACCATGCGCGGGGGTTGCGCAGGCATTGCCGCCAGCCGTTTCGTGTTTCGGAATCCATGGCCGCGCCAGTCGCGGCGGCATCGGATCGCGAGCACGCCCAGATCACCGCCGCGAGCAAGGCCGGCAGCGCCCAGATCGCCAGTGCCGCATGCCAGTCGCCACTTGCATGCGCAAGCCACGGCGCGCCGATGGCGCCCAGCCCGCCGCCGCCCATGAGCGCGGCCGAATAGAGCCCCATCGCCATGCCCGTATGCGCCGGATAGCCCCGCTTGACCACGCCGGGCATCAGCGCCTGCACCAGCCCCACGCCGACGCCGGCCAGCGCGGCGCTGGCGAGCAGCCACGCGGCGTCCTCGGCGAAAAGTCGCCCGCCGCAGGCCACGGCGATGGCCGCGAGTCCGCACAGCACGCCGGCGCGGGCGCCGATGCGGCCACCGAGCGACACGCCGATCAGCGACATCAGCCCCATCGCAAGCATCGGCAGCATGGTCAGCATCGACGCGCCACGGAAGCCGAGCCCGGTCTCGGCGCGGATCTCGTCGAGCAGCGGGCTCGTGGACGTGAGAAAGGCGCGCAGGTTGATCGCGATGAGCACGACCAGCAGCGCGAAGCCGAGCCCTTGCATCCTGGCGGGCGGCCTGCCCGCAATGGCCGCCGTCACGCCGGCACCGCGTCCGGCAGCAGCGCGCCGGCGCGCGCGACGATGCGCCCGCCGGCGACGACCAGCCGCCGCACCGGCCGCGAGACCACCGCCTGTGCCACGGTCTGCGCATCGACGAGCACCAGATCCGCGCGGTTGCCCGGCACCAGCCCGTAATCAGCGAAGCCGCAGCCGTCCGCACCGGAATGCGTGACGGTATCGAGCGCGATCTCGATCTCGTCGTCGCGGCGCAGGTTGTAGCGCATGCCGATGAACATCGCGCGCTCCAGCATGTCCGGATTGCCGTAGGGCGACCAGGTGTCGCGGATGCCGTCATTGCCCCCGAGCACGGTCACGCCGGCCTGCCGGCACGCCATGAGCGGCGGCACGGTGCGCGACGGCGGCGCGCTCGTGACGAGGCACACACCGAGCTTCGCCATGCGATCGAGCAGCACCCCGCGCTCGCCGTCCGCCAGGTCGCCGAGGCAGAAGCCGTGGCTGATCGCGACGCGGCCCTCGAGCCCATGCGCCGCGGTCCGGTCCAGGATCAGTTCGAGCGAGAACGCGCCCATCGCACCGGGCTCGTGCAGGTGGATGTCGAGCGGACGACCGTGCCGCTCGGCGATGCCGAAGAGGACGTCGAGCGAACGCACGGGGTCACCGTCGATCGCGCACGGGTCGAGGCCGCCGAGCACGTCCGCACCCGCGGCCATCGCCTCGTCGAGCAGTTCGGCGGTGCCGGGCCGCTGCAGCAGCCCCGACTGCGGGAACGCGACGATCTGGATCTGCTGCAGCGCCTGCAGCGTCTCGCGCGTGCGCATCACGCCTTGCAGGTGGCCAAGGCCGGCCTGCGTGTCGACGTCCACATGCGTGCGCAGCCGCGTGGTGCCGGCAGCGAGGAAGGCCTTCGCGAGCAGCAGCGATTGCGTGGCGGCATCGTGGCCGCTCGCCTGGCGGAAGGCGCGCTCGTTCTCGATCTTGTCGATGAGCCGCGTGCCGACTTCGTTGCGATACCAGTCCATGCCCCACATCGTCTTGTCGAGGTGGGTGTGGCCTTCGACCAGCCCCGGCAGCAGCAGCGCGCCGCCGCCCTCCTCCACCGCGCAGCCGGCCGGCGCGGCAAGACCCGCAGCGATCGCGGCGATCCGGTCACCCTGCACGAGGATGTCAACGGATGCCGCGCCGAGCGGGCGGACGTTGCGAATGAGGAGCGAGGAAGGCTGCGTCATGAAGAACTCTCGGAAAGCAATAGGAACACTCAGGCCGGCACACCCGCCACGCCGCGCGCCGTGGCGCGCCGGCCGAGCAGCGTGACCGCGGTGAACACCAGCGCATTGGTCGCCAGCGCCACGAGACCGATATTGATCGACTTGATCACCACCGGCGCGTTCGGCAGCAGCTGCGGCAACCCCATGCCCGACAGCGTGGTGAACGCCAGCACCGCCCCGCCCGCCAGGATGCCGGCGAAGGCGGCCTGCCGTGTGCCGAAGGGCCGCGGCAGCAGGCTGAAGATCAGCGAGGGCAGCAGTTGCGTGAGCAGGCTGGAGGCGAAGATCGCGATCGCCACGATGGTGGTGCCGCCGCGCAGCACGAAGAACACCGCGATCAGCGCGAAGAGCGGCAGCGCGATGCGCGCGACCAGCGCGACCTGCCGGTCGTTGGCCTGCGGCGCGAAGCCTTCCTTGTAGATGTTCTTGCCGATCACGGTCGAGGCGGTGAGCAAAATCATCGCGCCGGGCACGAGCGCAGTGAGCACGCCGGTACCGCCGATCACGCCGACGAACCACGGATCGAAGCTCGCCTTGGCGAGGCCGAAGAGCGCGAGATCCACTTCCGAACCCTGCAGCCCCGGCACCTTGAGGATGGCCGCGAAACCCACCATGAAGAGGAAGGCGATGACGATCTGGTAGAGCGGCATCATCATCGTGTTGCGGCGCACCGCGCCCGCGCTCCTGGCCGCGTAGACCGAGGTCATGTTGAAGGGGTACAGGTAGTAGCCCAGCGCCGTGAGCAGGATGGTCGAGTTGTACCAGCTCAGGTTCAGGCCTTCCTTGGGAAACTCGAAGAAGCTCGGCTTCGCGGCGTGGATCGCCTCGAACATCGGCGTCACGCCGCCGTAGTAGTGCCACGGCAGGTACACGCCGAGGAAGATCGCGATCGCGAGGATCAGGATGTCCTTCACGATCGCGATGCTGGCCGAGCCGTGGATGCCCGACACGAGGATGTAGCTGACCATCACGACCACGCCGATCCAGATCGACACCTGCGGCGCGATGGCGCCGTACGACGCTTCCGAGACGATGATGCCGAGCCCGCGCAGCTGGATGGTGAGCAGCGCCACCATGCCCATCAGCGCGACGATCGATACCAGCACGCCGAGCCCGCGGCTTTGGTACTTGCTCGCGAAGAAGTCCGAGAACGACACCAGCTTGTGCGCCGACGCGTAGCGCCAGATGGCCGGCAGCATCCAGAAGGCCATCAGGTGCGCGAGGCCGCCGTAGGCCAGGATGTAGAAGGCCGGCACGCCCTTGCCGTAGGACCAGCCGCTCGCGCCGAGGAAGGTGAAGGTCGAGAAGGCCTCGCCCGCCATCAAGAGGAAGACCATCAGCGTGCCGAGCCCGCGGCCGCCGATCGCCCATTGCTCCAGGCTCATCTTGCGGCCGCGCCGCGCGAGCACCGCGAGCGCCAGCGCACCCACCACGAAGAGCGCGATCACCACCAGCGCGGCGCTCATCGTGCGTCTCCCGAGGCATCGCGGGCGTCGAGGTCGCCCTCGGCCCGGTCGATCACCAGCATGACCAGCGAGGTCAGGACCAGCCAGCTCACGTTCCACACCATGAGGAAAGGCATGCCGAGCACGAAGGTCGGCGCGTGGGCGGAAAGCCATCCGCCGCTGAAAAAGGCGATCACCGGCAATGCTGCCAGCCACTTGACGGATTTCACTCGGAGCCTCGCGATCTGTGTTTGGTTACTATTTATGGTCAACTAAACAATATCTATTTGGTTAACCAAACCAGATTGTAGAGAAGCACCGCGAACGCGCTCCACCCGTGGAAACCCGCACCCAGGGGCTCTGCCACTAACATGTGCGGCGCTTCTTGCTTTCCGTTTCTCCATGCCGAAAACCGCGCTCGCCAGCCCTGACACCACTTCCGCGAAAACCCGCCGGGCCAAAGGGGCCACCGCCACGCCGGACAGCGACGTCGATGTCGACGAGCGCGTCTACGAAGCGGTCTCCAAGGCGCTGCTCTCCGGCAAGCTGCGTCCCGGCACGCCGCTGCGCGAGCGCACGCTGGCCGAGGCGCTCGGGTGCACGCGCGGCGCGATCCGCAAGGTGCTCGCGCGGCTCGGCGCGGAAAAGCGGCTGGTGCTCGAATACAACCGCGGCGCCTTCGTGCCGAACCCTTCGGTCGAGGACATGCGCAACACCTACCGCGCGCGCCGCATCGTCGAGGCCGGGCTGATCACCACGCTGTTCGGAACGCTCACGCGCGAGCAGGTCTCGCAGCTGCGCAGGCATGTGCAAGCCGAGCAGAAGGCATTCAAGGAAGGGCGGCGCGAGGATGCGTTCCGCCTCGCAGGCGAATTCCATCTGCTGCTCGCCCAGATGGCGGGCAGCGAGGAGCTGCAGTCCTATATCGAGCGGCTGGTGTCGAACACCGAGCTCTACAAGGCGCTGTTCGACAGCGTGGAAGCCGCAAGCTGCGCGCCGAAGGAACACGAGGAGATCATCGAGGCGCTGATGGGTCCGTCGCTCACGCGCGCGCTCGACATCGCGATGGAACATCTCGACGAGCTGGAAGAGCGCGTCATTGCCGGCGCGGGCACCGAGCGGGAGGTCGATCTGGCGGACCTCTTTGCCGGCGCGCGCCGCTGAAGCGGCATCAGCCGGTCACAGATCCATCACCATCTCGTGCCACGCCATGCCGCCGTGGTCGGAAGCGGATGGCCTGACGTAGCGGTAGCCGAGCCGCTCGTAAAGCGCGACATGCCGGTCCTTGCACATGAGGTGGATCGTCTTCTTGCCCATCCCCCGCATGCGTTCCACGAAGCTTCGCATCATCCCGCTCGCGTAGCCCTTGCCCTGATGCGCCCGGTCGATGACGACCGACATGATCACCACGTTGGGCGCCTGCGGATCGTGGCCGACCAGTTCCTTGAACGATTCGTCGGCCAGCACGACCTCGTGGGCGCATCCGCCGTTGATGAAGCCGATGATTTCTCCGTCCAGCTCCATGACGAGGAAGCCTTCGGGGTACTGCGCGATGCGGGTGGCGATCTTCTCTCGCGTCGCGGCCTCGTCGCCTTCATAGGACGAGATTTCGATCTCGTAGCAGCGTGCGGTGTCCGGCGCAGTCGCGGATCGGAAGGTGGGCGGGGTCATGGCTTCAGGGCCGCCGCACGTCCAGCTTTTGCCGCGACCAGTAGGGTCCATCGAGGCGGTCGAGCCGCACCTCGCCGCCGGTGGACGGCGCATGCACGAAGCGGTTCTCGCCGACGTAGATGCCGGCATGCGTGGGCCGCGCACCGCCGAAGACCACGAGGTCGCCGCTGCGCAGTTCGTCGCGCGGGACCGTATCGCCGAAACCGGCGAGCTGCGCCACGGTGCGCGGCGTCGCCAGGCCCGCGCTTTCGCGGTAGACGTAGGCGATCAAACCGCTGCAGTCGAAGCCACCGGCGGTCGTGTTGCCGCCGTACCGGTAGGGCGTGCCGACCAGCCCCATCGCATGGATCGCCGCGTCGCGCGACTGCTCGTCGGAAAGGATCGGCGGCCGGGCGCTGCGCATCGTGGAGGTCGGCGAACCGGCGCAGGCGGCCAGCACGAGACAGGCACTGAGGATGATCACGCAACGCAGGTTCGGCATGGGCGCGATGGTAGCCGCGCCAGCCGTGCGTGTTGCGATCAGGCCGCGCCGATGCCGGCGACGAGGGCTCCCGTCGGCTGACCCTTCTTCAGCGCTGCGGTGAAGGCCAGCATGCGGTCGATCGGCACGCGGGCGCGCAGACCCAGCTGCGGCTCCACATGGATCTCGCCGGCACCGGTCTCCAGCGCATCGGCCAGGTTGGCCAGGCCGTTCATCGCCATCCAGGGGCAATGCGCGCAGCTCTTGCAAGTGGCGCCATTGCCGGCCGTCGGCGCCTCGATGAAGGTCTTGCCGGGGTTGAGCGTGCGCAGCTTGTGCAGCATGCCGTTGTCGGTGGCCACGATGAAGGTGCGCGCATCCATGCGCTGCGCCGCCTGCAGGATGGCGGAGGTGGAGCCCACCGCGTCGGCCAATGCGATCACGTCGGCCGGCGATTCGGGATGCACCAGCACCTTGGCATCGGGGTGCTGCTCCTTCAGCAGCGCGAGCTCCAGCGCCCTGAACTCGTCGTGCACGATGCAGGCGCCCTGCCAGCTGATCATGTCGGCGCCGGTCTCGCGCCGGATGTAGTCGCCCAGATGGCGGTCGGGCGCCCACAGGATCTTGTGGCCCTCGGCCTTGAGCGCGCTCACCACGTCCAGGGCGCAGCTCGAAGTCACCACCCAGTCGGCACGTGCCTTCACGGCCGCGCTGGTGTTGGCGTAGACCAGCACCGTGCGGTCGGGATGCGCATCGCAGAAGGCGCTGAACTCGCCCGCCGGGCAGCCCAGGTCGAGCGAGCAGTCCGCGCCCAGGTCGGGCATCAGAACGCGCTTGTCGGGCGACAGGATCTTGGCCGTCTCGCCCATGAAGCGCACGCCGGACACCACCAGCGTGCGCGCCGGGTGGTCGCGGCCGAAGCGCGCCATCTCGAGCGAATCGCCCACCAGGCCGCCGGTCTCCTCGGCCAGGTCCTGCAGGTCCGGGTGCACGTAGTAGTGCGACACCATGACGGCGTTGCGTTGCGCCAAGAGGCGCCGGATGCGGTCCTTGAGCACCCCACGCTCCGCTTGCGACGGCTCGGCCGGCACGCGCGCCCAGGCATGGCGCGTATCGCATGCTTCGCCTTTGGGCTGCTCGAACTCGACCTCGAAGACGGCGCTCATGCCTGCTCCTGCGCGAAGCGCATCGAGAAATCGATGGCCTTCACGTCCTTGGTGAGCGCGCCGACCGAGATGCGATCCACGCCGGTCTCCGCCAGCGCGCGCAGGCTATCGAGCGTGACGCCGCCGGAAATCTCGAGCACGGCGCGCGCATCGCCCGCGGCCTCGTTGCGGCGGACCGCCTCGCGCAGCGTGGGCAGATCCATGTTGTCGAGCAGCACCATGCGGGCACCGTGGCGCAGGGCTTCGTCCAGCTGCTCCAGGGTCTCGACCTCGATCTGGATGAACTTCGCGCCCGGCGCGGCCTGGGCCGCTGCCTTCAGCGCAGCCGCCACGCCGCCGGCCGCGGCAATGTGGTTCTCCTTGATGAGGATGGCGTCGTACAGGCCGATACGGTGGTTGGTGCCCCCGCCCAAGCCCACCGCGTACTTCTGCGCCAGGCGAAGCCCCGGCAGCGTCTTGCGCGTGTCGACGATGCGGGCGCGCGTGCCTTGCACTGCCAGTACGTACTGCGCGGTGCGTGTGGCCACGGCGCTGAGCAGCTGCAGGAAGTTGAGTGCGGTGCGCTCGGCAGTCAGCAGGGAGCGGGCGTCGCCTTCGAGGGTGAGCACGGTCTGGCCGGGTTCGCAGTGCTGGCCTTCCGCGCGATGCCAGGTGATGCGCGTCTGCGGATCGATTTGCCGGATCACGGCCTCGACCCAGGGGGCGCCGCACAACACGGCGTTCTCGCGCGTGATCACGCGGGCCTCGGCGCGCTTGCCCTCGGGCACCAGGGTGGCGGTCAGGTCGCCAGGGCCTACATCTTCGAGGAGGGCCCGGCGCGCATCGGCGCTGGCCAGTTCGGCCACGCTGGCCGGTGAGAAATCAAAACTGATGGTCATTTTGGGGGTTGAGGGCGGCCGCGAGCGGCTCAGTCAATCTCCAGATTGTCGATGAGTCGCGTATTCCCGAGTCGCGCCGCGGCCAACACCACCAGCGGATCGCCGGCGACGGGCGCTTGCAGATCGCTTTGCCGGCGCAGCGCCACGTAGTCGGGCTTCCAGCCGCGCGCCGACAGCGCCACCACGGCGCGCGCCT